>JAYEJW010000559.1:0-6543 GCA_034716535.1 Pseudomonadota bacterium | reverse complement strand
GTCGCGATCGCCGCGATCCTGGCGGCGATCGCCTACCCCTCCTACCTCCAGCAGGTTCAAAAGACCCGGCGGGGGGAGGCCAAGACGACGCTTCTGGATACGGCGCAGGTGCTCGAGCGTTGCTACTCCACCTACAGCGCATACGACGATGCCAACTGCGCCGTCGCCACCGACCTGGCGGACGGAATGGATTCCGAATCGCAGCTTTACAACCTGACCGCACCGACCCTGACCGCAGACCGCTTCACCTTGCGGGCAACGCCGTTGGGTGCCCAGGCGGACGATGCCGACTGCACCAGATTCGAGCTGGAGAGCACCGGGAAGGAGACCGCGGAGGGGGCCGATGCCGAGAACTGCTGGTGACCCGAGGGCGTGTTGACGAGCGCAAGGCACAGGCGCCTTGCAGGGAGGTATGATGAGAGAAATCCAAACCATGAGGACACCGGGTACGAGCGCGAGAAGAGCGATCTTTGCCCTTCGCCAGTGTCTTCTCGCGCAAAGGCGGCTCCCTCCCGCTTCTGCAGCAATCCTGCTCGCGGCTCTCTTCCCCTGCCCCTTCCAGGCTCACGCGGTCACCGCTGCCGGCGATCAGAGCCAAGCGCCGAAAAGCGGACCGGTCTCCCCCGTCAACGACGCCATAGAGACAGTGGTGATTGAAAAAATCGACGGCAGGACCCTATCCACGGACAAGACAACCTACCCCATCCACGAACGCTGCCGGTTCTATATCCGCGTCGGCAATCGAGTTCGGAAGGTCGAGGGTACCGCCGCATTTGCCGGCAAGAGCGCCCAGATCAAGCTACGGGACGGCGCCGTACGCTGGGTCGTGATCAACGCAAAGTAATAGCTCCGGGTTGTACTTCATAGATAAGGTCCCCGCGCTCCATGATCTTGCGTACGAATTCGGGCTCATCATCCTGGGTGTAGAGATCCACCGGATGGTCCAGGGCCGCCTCCAGCTCCCGACGCAGCCGCCAATAGTCGGCGGCCTGCACGGAAATGGCGAGGACGTCGATGTCCGAGTGGGTCTTGGCCGTTCCGGCCGCGACGGAGCCGAAGAGGTAGGCGCGACGGACGCCCGACGCGCGCAAGACTGGTACGCCGCGCTCCATGAGCAAAGTCCTCAGCCCCTGCGACCGCAAGACACGCTCCGCGCGCTGCCTGCGCCAACGCGCTTCCAGCTTCGAGAATCCGGAGAAGCCCATCGTCTACCCTCGGGATGCCATGGGGTCCAATTCAGCACCGGCCCTCTCGCCGCGAACGAGCCAAGAACGATTATCCGCAGATTACACAGATTTTCACAGATCAACTCTCCTGTTGCCAAAAGAGGAGTATCACGCGAAGCCGCGAAGGCGCGAAGATCGACGCGAGGACCACGACCGACAGAGATATGGCAAATAAGCCATATGTACGCTATTCTTGATTTTATGAGCGAACCGAGCTTCGAATGGGATGAAGAGAAGAACCGGGAAAATCAGCGGAAACACGGTGTGTCTTTCTATGAAGCGCAGTACGCCTTCCTCGATGAAAACCGCGTCATCGCTGAAGATCTCTCACACAGCCAAGAGGAAAAACGATACTACTGTTTTGGACTCGATAGAGAAAAGAACGGAATCTTGACAGTTCGGTTCACTCATCGGTCAGATTGCATTCGAATTATCGGCGCCGGTTATTGGCGGAAAGGCAAAAAGGTCTATGAGCAAATCAATTCAGTACAGTGATGAGCCTATTGGCGAAATCAAGCTAATCCCTGATTTTCTTCCCTCACCGGAAGAGCTCGTGTTAAAAAATAAGAACACGAAAGTTACGATCACACTGAGTTCCGAGAGTGTGGCTTATTTTAAAGAAACCGCTAAGAAACACCACATGCAGTATCAGAGGATGATCCGTCAGTTACTCGACGAATACGTCGCCCATCAAAAACGCGCTACTAAGGAACATCGAGACGATACCAAAAAGAGGAGCGGCTGATCTGCGGACATGGGCGGCCGACGTCGAGCAGCGGCGTCGCCGATGCTTTGCGCAGGGATTCGGGGAGCCAACGAGGGCGAAAGGCCGGGGAGAGGCAATTGTGAACAAACGTTCCATGGATGGAACAACTTTCTTCCCCCTCTCCCCCCGGGGAGAGGGCCGGGGAGAGGGGGGCAACCCACCGCAGAAAAAACGTCCAAAAGTGACAAAATTTGTCACTTCGCGACGTGCCGCTCCGAGCCGCCAAGGCCCCGGTAAGCGTAGATCCGCCCCGTTTCCAGCCCCTACGCCCCGGAAAAACCGGAACGCCGAGGGCACTTTTCGCCACGCACCGGGGATTGCCCGAACCCGGCATCGATGTTGCAAATCTATTAATGCCTGCCGCCGAGCTCTGCGCATCGGCAGCGAAATCCGACAATAAAATTCGTAACAGAGGTCGACGAACATGAAGCGCAAACAACAGGGCTTTACCCTTATCGAACTGATGATCGTTGTGGCGATCATCGGCATTCTGGCGGCGATTGCGATTCCCGCTTATCAGGACTACACTGTTAGAGCGCGGGTAACGGAAGGTCTGAGCCTTGCGAGTGCAGCCAAGACAGCAGTCGCGGAAAACGCATCTTCCGCCGCCGCTTTGGCGAGTGGTTGGACCGCCCCCAGCGCCACGGATAATGTCACGTCCGTAGCCGTCGGAGCGGACGGTACGATCACGATTACCTACACCGCTGCGGCTGGAGGCGGTACAGTCACCTTGGTGCCAACTGAGGGCGGCAATGCTCTGGTAGCGGGAACGCTACCTGCAGACGCTATCGATTGGGATTGCACCGGCGGAACTCTGGCCGCGAAATTTAGACCTGCCCAGTGCCGATAGTGAAAGGAGTGAAAGGGGCCAGGCTCAATATATTTCGGTAAGGTGAAAGGGGCCAGGCTCAATATATTTCGGTAAAGGGGTCGGACTCTTATCCCTCATCCGAACAAACCCAACAAAGCCCCCGCCTGATGACGGGGGCTTTCTCGTTGCAGCAGCAAGTGAAAGGGGCCAGGCTCAATATATTTCGTAACGGCGTCGGATCCCTTTCTCTCATCCCAACAAAGCCCCCGTCATCAGGCGGGGGCTTTCTCGTTGGTGCGGAATATCGGGGACGGAATATCTCGGAGTGTCGCCGTGCTCGGGATGCGAAACGGGACGTCCCAGTCCCCCTTTCGCCCTGCGCTCGGCGACAACCTTTTGTGCCCCGGTACGCCCCGCTCCGGGGCCACGGCTTCGGCACTTCGCGCCTACGCCAAGGCCCCTACGACGAATGGCTTGACGGTGTGTCGGATGCGCTCTGCATATGGCCTCCGCCGGCTACGGGACCTTCGGCCCCTTCGCCACTGCGGCCATACGCACGCGCCTACACCTACCGGGGACTACCCGCCT
Source organism: Pseudomonadota bacterium (assembly GCA_034716535.1). Classification (GTDB taxonomy): domain Bacteria; phylum Pseudomonadota; class Gammaproteobacteria; order Chromatiales; family Chromatiaceae; genus JAYEJW01. The sequence goes on along the minus strand of JAYEJW010000559.1, from coordinate 3,152 downwards.
CGTGCTTCGCACTTCCATGGCGGGCAGCGGGGGACGGACCACGTTATCTTGGGCCAGGCTCAATGTACTTTCGGCACTCGGGATCAGGGACGGGAAGAGGTTAGATCCCTTACTCTTTTTCCATCTGTCCTCCGGGGAGCTCATCGCACCCCCTCCGCCCTCCCCTCTCCCGCCCGCGGGTGAGGGCAGCGATCGGTTCGTAGCGAAGGAGTGGTCCCGCCTAACGGGACGCGCTTCTTCGCACAGGAAGATGATGCAAGCGGATGCTGCCTTCGGTGACAGTCACCATCGCGCCGCTCTCCAACTGGTCCCCGACCCGGACGAGGACTTGTTGTATCAGGCTGGCAACCTCAGCACCGCGTAGACCTTCGCGCCGAATACGGATCACCGACGGTGACCTCGCTCCACTGACGGCAAGCAGACTGTGAAAGTCGGCGTCCAGAGTGATGATCAGCTGGCCCTGGTTTCGGGCGTAGTCGAGAATTTCCGGATCGGACGCTCGATCGAGGCCGATGTCCGATGTCGGCGACATGACGAACGTCGGCGTGTTGGGGCGCAAGGTGGCGAATCGTACTTCGGGGAAGGCCCTGATCCAACAGCAGCCGAATCACGCTGCCCCCAGCCCGATGATCCGGTCGTCAAGACTGATGGCGGCAAATTCCAGCGCCTGCCGAATGTCGTCGTCTTCTAGCTCAGGATACTCTTGCTTGAGCTCGGCGCGGTCCGAATAGAGGGCAACGGCTTCGACCACGCGACGCACAGTGAGGCGCATTCCGCGGATACAGGGTTGCCCGTTCATCAGATTGGGATCGATGGTTATCCGGTCAAACTGTGTGTTCATGTTGCCTCGGATTTCAGTTAGCTTCGGAAAAAGGGGCAGTTCACCCTCCCCACGAATCCTCTGAGCATTCTCGGACATGCAGCAAGCTGTTGGGAAGACTTATCGCGCCCCCTCCCCCGCCACCTCTCCCGCTCGCGGGAGAGGTGCGCCAGGTAGGCGTCCTCGAGCTCCTCGAGGTGCATCACAATGGCCTCACGGGCTGTTCGGCACAGACACTCAAGAATGCCGTAAGTCGCTTTCTTTAGGATCCTTTGCTGTTCGTACCGGATGACCTGATACATGCCCGCCTTCGCCGATATCGTGGAACCTCGCAGCCCACCCCTGTGCCACATGCGGCTGGTATCGCCCAAACGCACGTGCTATGTATAGTGAGAGTGCATTCAATATCACCGCGGGTGCAACATATGGCAGCCAAGTCTATCACCATCCGAACCGAGCCTGAGATCGTGGAGAAGCTCTCGGTGCTGGCGAAATCCATGGACCGGTCGCGAAACTGGGTCATCGAGGACGCCTTGAAGCAGTACATCGAGCAGCAAGCTCGGTATGTCGAAGGCGTCGAACAGGCCAAGGCATCTCTGGAGCGCGGAGAAGGTATCGCGCATGAGGACCTCATGGCTGAGATGGATGCCCTGATCGAGGAAGAAGTGCGGAAACACGAAGCCGGGAAATGAAGGTTGTCTGGTCACCAGAAGCCCGGCAGGACTTGCGCGAGATCTACTCCTATCTGGCGGCCGAAAACCCCTACGCCGCTCGCACCCTCCAACAGCGGCTCAAGCAAGCTGTCCAGCTTCTGCGAGAGAACCCCCACATTGGACGACCCGGCCGCGTGGCCGATACCAGAGAACTCGTGATTTCCGGCACCTCCTATATCGTGCCCTACCAGATCAAGGAGAAGCGCCTGGAGCTCCTGCGCGTCTACCACATGGCGCGCAAGTGGCCGGAGCGTTTTCATTAGATAGGCGACCATGCACCGCCAGATCCACGCTGATAAGAGAAATCGTGTGGAAAGTGTGGTAAGGGGTCATTTGTGGTAAGGGGTCATGTGGTAAGGGGTCAGGCTCAATATATTTTCGGCACTCGGGATCATGGAAAGGAAAGAGGTCGGATCCCGTCTTCTTTGTCCGTCTGTTCTGCGGGGAATTATCGCACCCCCCTCTCCCCCGCACGCCGGAGAGGTGCGCCAGGTAGACGTCCTCGAGCTCCTCGAGGTGCATCGCAATGGCCTCACGGGCTGTTCGGCACAGACACTCTATTTCTACAAACACTGGGTCAGTGCGGATCGGGTCAGCTGTCGGCCGCTCGACGAGCAATTTGAGCTGGCCATCTCCGCCGGTCTCGATACACAGTGATCGACGAACCTGGGCGGGATCGGCTTTGCCAATCTTGCCTGATGATTTCTTCCCGGTTTGCGTGATTACTGGCTTATGACTCCTTACGAATGCCAAGCGTCTTCATCCGATAAGTCAGAGTGGATGGCTTCAGCCCCAGTAACTCTGCCGCGCCTCCGCTTCCCCAGACTCGCCAATGCGAATGCCGCAGAGCGGCGAGCATATTCGCCTTCTCTCGCGCCCGGATTTCCGCGTCCGTAACAAAACCGGCTTGCTCTCCCGTGCCGCTTTCGATCGGTTCCGAGTCGGTCGGGTTGCTTGGCAGGTGAAAGGGGCCAGGCTCAATATACTTCTGGCACTCGGGATAAGGGTAAAGGAGAAACAGGGGTCGGATTCCTTTCCACCCGGCCCCACAAACCCAACAAAGCCCCCGCCATCAGGCGGGGGCTTTTCGTTGCTGCGGTCATGGGGTCAGAACGGTAGGTCGGGTTAGCGAAGCGTAACCCGACGTCCCAACGGCACGCGTCGGGTTACGGCGCACCCAAACAATCGCGCCAAGACTCCAGCCCGATGAGAGCGCGCCTAACCCGACCTACTACTTTGCAGAGGAAGATGATGCAGGCGGACGTTGCGCTCGGTGACCGTTACCATCGCGCCATGCTCCAACAGCAGCCGAATCACGCTGCCCCCAACGGGAGCAGGATGTCAGGTCCTGCAATCACGCACGTCGGACGCCAGGCAAGGCAACGTTGGCATCGCCCACCGGGCGGAACGGGGTGGATCTCTTTCTCTTTTCTTCTCCGCCGCCGCGCGGGCGCGATCTCTCGTGCAGGTCCCACCCCCGGGCTTCGCGAAACCTCCTGAACCTCTGTTCCCGGGACGACGCGTCGCACCCTCTCCCCGACCCTCTCCCCCGGGGGAGAGGGAGAAAGGGGTTGTTCCATCCATGGAACAGTTGTTCAGAGTTTCCTCTCCCCCACCCC
>JAYEJW010000558.1:0-6547 GCA_034716535.1 Pseudomonadota bacterium | reverse complement strand
CCACTGAAAAACCAGCCGCTCATTGGCGACGTTGAACTAAACCGCTGCGCGGGGCCTTTAATAGGGTCCGATGAAACGCCGAATGAATGCCGAATGAAGCCATAATCGGCATTCCCATCACTCATTCGCCTCCCGCCCCATCGTTCACACTCTGGAAGGGCCAATACCGGCCTTTATCGGAGGAGAGGAACGATGACACCTTTACGCGAAGCGATGATCAAGGCCATGCAGATGCGTGGCTTCTCGCCCAGAACCCACCAGAGCTATCTGGCTGCGGTCACCGATTTGGCGCGGCGTACCAAGTGCTCGCCGGAGCGCCTCTCAGCGGCAGAGATTAACGGATATTTCGAGTATCTGGTCACCGAGCGCGGGCTCGCCCCGGCCAGTTGCCGCCTGTTCTTCAACGGGATCCGCTTCCTGTATGTGCAGGTGCTCGACTGGCCGGACTCGGCGCTGTCCATCGCATTGCCCAAACGCCCGCAACGTATCCCGCAGTTGCTGACCCGCTCGGAGGTGTCGTGCATCCTTGCTGCCTGCGCAGAGCCCAAGTATCGCATGATGCTCACCCTGTGCTACGGCTGCGGGCTGCGTGTGAGCGAGCTGCTGGCGGTGAAGGTGGGGTGGTCTAATGCAAACCCTGCATCACCCGCACCGAGACCGTGGTGGACTACCTCGGGCGCTACAGCTATCGCATCGCCTTGAGCGATGCGCGCATCCTCGGCCTCGCCGATGGCCAGGTGGAGCTCGCCTACAAGGATTATCGCGACGGGCGCAACAAGGTGATGAGCCTGGAGGCGGAGGAGCTGTTGCGCCGCTTCCTGCTCCATGTCCTGCCCAAGGGCTTCATGCGCGTGAGACATTTCGGATTCCTGGCCAACCGTTGCCGGCGCGAGCGCCTGGCGCAGATCCGCGAGGCCATCGATGCCCGCGAGGTCGAAGACGCCGCAGCGTCGAGCGATGAGGACGATGCCCACCTCGACGGCTGGCTCTGTCCCAAATGCCGCCGGGGGCGCCTGCGCCCGATCCGACACATCGCTCCGAGAACCTGGACCGCAGGCACCTCAAGCGGATAGATCCAAGACCGACCACCGCTGGGCACGGCCCGCCATCGAACAGGCCGCCGAGCGGCCTGCGGATGCGCTCGCGCCACGCTCGCAAATCGGCTCGAAACCCATGACTCGCAGCCCACTTTCCGACCAAGATCGACACGTCACCGTCCGGCTCGGCGCACTTGCGCTTGTCACGCAGCGCCGATTCGGCTTCGACACCCCACCCCTCCCGGAATACAATCCCCTTTATCTAAGGAGTGCCATCGCAGCCGGCGACGCCGTCGTGGCAGCGGTTTAGTCCAACAGACATTTATCCGCCATGCGCGGCGACGTTGTCGGACAGTCCGCGGGTGTTTCTCATGCGCACGACGGATAAATGCTTAGATGTTAACGCCTGGAAACATCGGAGGACTGGAGCAATCGAACTTACGAAAGAACTCATTGCTCAGTCGCGAGTAATCGCAAAAGGCGAGCGTATCCGGGATGTTCAGCGGCTCGTGGATCAGTATGGCGGCCGGCGTTCAAAATGGGTTAAGAAAAGCAGTCCGGTGTTCGAGGCCGAAGGAAACCTCTGCGAGTTTCACTGGTATGAGCATTACGGTATCGGCAGATTCGAAACCAAGCTGAAGGTCATCTCAGAGAAATGATTGTAAAACTAAAGTCCAAGAATCCCCGTTACCCTGACCTCTCAGAAGAGCAGCAGTACTTTGTTCTCGGAATAGAGGCAGATGACTATAGGATATTGAACGACGTCGGAAAACCTTATCTTTACTCACCGGAACTCTTCGACGTTATAGATCCAACGGAGCCGGCAGATTGGGTAACTGAATTTGGTGAGGATGGCGAGCGATATTCGTATCCCACTCCGTTGAACGAGGCTGGCTTCTTCGAGGATTTCTTTGACCAGAAGCCCGGACAAACGTCTGTATTTTGGCACGTCGTAAATCAGAGGCTTGCCCACGCTGCATGAGCGCCGTTGCGCTAACATCCGGCTTCAGGCGACGCCGGAAAACCTTGCGGCGCTTCGCGGCAGGCTTCGTGGGGGCGCGCCTGAGCCGGGGCGTTATTTGGAGACCGCAACGTCCGCTCTGGGTCGTTTCCGAACCTTCGCTGTGGTTTCCTCCCGGCAGACCCAGGAAGGGAAAAACGTGCAGCCAAGATCCGACGCACCCTCTTGGGTTACGCGACCGCCTCGGACCCGTTGGCGAGGTGGGAAATTCCGAGAAGGTCGTGATGAGGTACCGTTAGAAACAACAAGCGTCACCGCGATGCTCTGCGTAACCAACGGGATAGACTATTAGATGGCGCGCTATGAATTCAGTGAAGACCCCAAGGGGGGCGTGGGCATGGAAGTCATCGCCCGCGATGAACGCGAGCTGTTCAGCGCCGCGGCGTCGGCCATGTGTCTGTTCATGTGGGATCAGGATACGGTGGAAGAGCGCGGCGAGCTTGCCGTTAGCTGGTACGGCTTCGACCTCGGCACCACGATCGTGGGTCTGCTCTCCGAGCTCCTGTACCGCATGGACGTGGACGGCTGGGTGTTCAAGCGCTTCGTCATACAGGGGCTCGAGGAGGTGGACGACTTGGACGAGCGCCACCGCAGGAAGCAGCTGAAGGTTACCGGCACGGCCTATGGCGAGCCCTTCGATCCCGCTCGTCACCGCCGGCGTTTCCCGGTGCAGGCGGTGCTGCTGCCCAAGCTGAACGTCAAGGAGGTGGAGGAGGGGTTGCGGCTCTATTGCGTCCTCGACGCCTGAGCCGGCGTGACCGTGAGAATCGGCGCCGAAGGCGCTCCTTGTCCCCCTCTCCCTCTGGGAGAGGGCTGGGGTGGTAGCTTCTCAAAAACCCGGGGCACCCCGGCCGCTGTAGGGTGGGTCAAGCGAAGCGGACCCACAAAAATCGCGGCCATCGGCGGATCCGTCGCTGCGCTCCTTGATCCGCCCTACGAGATTGCCTCGGGTTATTGAGAAGTAACCTGGGGTGAGGGTAACCCTTCATGACACCTGTGTTTTCATCCTCCGGACGACACAGGTGTCATGAAAGGTTACCTTTTCGTTACATACCCGCCCGTCGCGTTTCCTTCCAGATAACAGGTTGATTCAACAGTCATTCGCCTGAATATCCCATTCCCCTTGTTACGCCAGGGTAACGAGGCTTCCCGCTCCCCGCCTCGCCCTGCCTCCGTCGGCGCTCTTCCAGAAAAACAGAAATCCATTAAAAACAATAAGTAAAAAAACTTATTGTAATCGTCAGGTATGGATTCTGCTCCCTAACCTATCGATAGGGCGGCCGTCGTGAGGCCCGTCCGGTCGGATTTTCCGCCTGCCAAGGGCGTATGTAATTGGCCCCGCGCCGGGCCCAACAGGGGAGGAGAGACACTATGCCAGTCGGACTACAAGCCCCGCCCTCGATGGGCGTGCCGGGAAAGAAGCGTTGGGCGATGGTCATCGATCTCCGCCGCTGCATCGGCTGCATGGCGTGCGTGTGCGCCGACAAGGCCGAATACGACGTCCCGCTCGGGGTGTGGCGCACCATCGTCAAGGTGAAGGATACGGGACGCTTTCCCAACACCAAGCGCCACTTCCTGCCGCGCCTGTGCAACCACTGCGACAACCCGCCGTGCGTGCGCAACTGTCCCACCGAGGCGACCTACAAGCACGAGGACGGCTTCGTGCTGCAGCGCTACGAGCGCTGCATCGCCTGCCGTACCTGCATCGCGGCCTGTCCCTACAATGCCCGCCACGTGCTGCCGATGAACCGCGACCGGGTGAAGATCGGGGGCGTCGTGGACAAGTGCACCTTCTGCAACCACCGGGTGGAGCAGGGCTTGGTGCCGGCCTGCGTGCAGACCTGCCTGGGACGTTCGCGGATCTTCGGCGACCTGAACGACCCGGCGAGCGAGGTCTCCCGTCTGGTGGCCCGCCACAACGTGGTGGTGCTCAAACCTGAGAAAGGTACCCACCCTCAAGTCTATTACATCAAGCCGGAACGGCTTTTGATCGAGCAGGTCCATACGCAACCCGTGTCCTTTGCGGCCAAGGCGGATGCGGCGGCCTTCTACCGCCATAACCGCGGCAGCAAGTTCTTCTCAGGCGTGCTCTGACAGGAGGCGGAACCATGTTCGAGTTAATCCAATACAACATCGCTCCCTGGGGCCCCGAGATCGCCATCTTCTTCTTTCTGATCGGCATGGCTGCCATGACCTTCGTCTACGCAGCGGCCCCGGCGGTATTCGGAGATATCTTCGGGGGAATCGCACGCTCCATGGAGCCCTTTCAGCGGGTAGGCCTGCTGGTGAGCATGATCCTGCTGCTGATCTGCACCGGGCTTCTGATCCTGGATCTGGGTATGCCCGAGCGCTTCTTTTATCCCATTCTGTATTTCCATTGGACGTCCCCGGTCTCCTGGGGCACGGCGTTCCTGCCCCTGTTCGGGCTTTGTATCGTCGGTTTCTTTTTCGCGCTCCAGACCAAGCGGGAGGGCTGGCTCAAACCCATCGGTGTCCTCGGCATGCTGCTGGCGCTGTCCATGCCGCTCTACACAGGGCTGGATTTGATGGTGCACCAGACCCGCGAGCTGTGGAGCAACTCCACGATCCCGGTACTGTTCGTGATCCTGTCGGTGAGCTCGGGCACAGCCGTGGTGGCCGTGATCCAACTCGCCCGGAAGCAGTTCGACGAGAAGACCGCGGAGTTTCTGCACTGGTTCCTATTCGTATCCGTGGCCACCACCTTCGCGCTGTTCCTGGGGCAGTGGGTGACATTCATGTTCGGCACCGAAGAGCTGCAGCAGGCCTGGGTCATCATCAACGAGCAGTACTGGTTCCAGTTCTGGGTGCTCACATTTCTGGTAGGAATTCTGGTGCCCCTCGTAATGATGGCCATCCCCCGCTGTTGCCGTAGCGCACCGATGATCACCCTGGCGGCGGTCTTGAGCGCCGTGGGCGCCTTCAGCTTCCGCGCTGTGCTGATCTACGCAGGTCAGCTCACCCAGATCTACTTCTGATCTCGAAGGAGGATTTCCCATGAGCGACATCGGACGCATCAGCCGCCGCGATTTCATCAAGCTGGGCACCGCTGTGGGCGCTGCCGCCGGGGCCGCGACCCTGGGCAGCCGCCGTCTCCTGGCCATGGAGCAGGACCTGGGCGGCAAGGATATCTCCGCTACCACCGGTGCGGAGCGCGAGGCCGTGCCCTTCACGTGCCTGGCCTGCAACATCGAGGACGGCGGCGTGGCCTTTGTGGCGAACGGCCGCATCGTCAAGCTCGAGGGCAACATGGACCACCCCAATACCCGCGGCAAGCTGTGCGCCAAGGGCAACGCGGGCTTCCTGCACGTCTACGACCCGGACCGGATCATGACCCCGTTGTTGCGCACGGGGAAGCGTGGCGAGGGCAAGTGGAAGCGCATCTCCTACGACCAGGCCACCGCGCTGGTGGCCAAGAAGCTGCGGGAGGTGATCGACCGGGCTATAGAGGTGCAGGACGCGAGTATCGCCAACGAGATCGTGTTCAAGTGGGGTCGCAACCGCACCGGCGGGGCCTGCGAGCGGTTCATGCACGCCCTGGGCTCCAACGCGATCCTCCACCACACGGACATCTGCGAGTCGTCCAAGAAGGTGGGTCTGGAACCGTCCTGGGGACCGGACATCGAGTCCTGCGACTGGGCCAACACCAAGTACATCATCAACTTCGGCTCCAACGTGCTGGAGACCGCCTACTTCATGAACCCCAACGCCCAGCGCCTGGTGGACGGGGTTGTGGGGAACAAGGCCAAGCTGGTCTCCTTCGACGTGCGCATGTCCAACACCTCGGGCTTCGCCGACGAGGCGTTCTACCCCTATCCGGGCACGGACGCGGCCATCGCCCTGGCCATGGCCCACGTCATCATGAACGACGGGCTCTACGACACCGGGTTCATACGCGACTGGACGAACGTCACGGCCGAGCAGCTCATCGAGCATCTGAAGACTTACACACCGGAGTTCGCCGAGACGGAGTCCGGGGTATCCGCCCGGGACATCCGCCGCATCGCCCACGAGTTCGCCACCACCAAGCCGGCAACGACCTTCTCCTACCGCGGCCCCTGCAAACACGTGTACGGTGCCTACCAGGAGGCGGCCATCCACATGCTCAACGTGATCACCGGCAACGTGGAGAAGAAGGGCGGCTATTGCCTGCCCCGAGGCATGGGCTGGCCCCAGCCGGAGCCGGTCCCGCTCAAGGGGCCGGTGCCAAGCCTGCTGGCGAGTCCGCCGGAGTATCCGCTCGCCTCCCACCACGTCTCGACCCTGGCCCCCTATCGCGTGATGAAGGGCGAGGCCAAGGTGTCGGTCTGGTTCACCTTCTACGACAACCCGGTGTACACCTACCCCTCCAGCAACATCTGGAAAGACTTCCTCAGCGATGAGAAATTGGTGCCCTTTTTCGTCTCCTTCAGCCCCTTCATGTCGGAGACCACGGAGCTGGCGGATCTCATCATTCCGGACGTGACCTACC
>JAYEJW010000557.1:0-6567 GCA_034716535.1 Pseudomonadota bacterium | reverse complement strand
GCCGCCACTATCGACAAGCTCGCCCGTAATGTTCGGCGTGTCTTCGACTATCTGCGCATGACCGGCAATTCGGTCCCCCGATCGCAACTTACATGCGATCAGGCTGGTTAGAACGGATTTGCCGTGGCCGCGGCGCCCGTACGCATTTGAATCTTGAAACACTGGCGGTACACTTGACTGCTTTTAGTTCCGATCTTCTTTCTCGCGAGGTCGTCTCCGCCGTGCCCGATCAGGAATTCCGCCGTATCAAACGCCTGCCTCCTTACGTCTTTAACATCGTCAATCAGTTGAAGGCCGAGGCGCGAGCGCGCGGTGAGGACATTATCGACTTCGGCATGGGCAACCCGGACCAGCCCACGCCGGGACACATCGTCGACAAGCTGGTGGAGGTGGCGCAACGCAAGGACACCCACCGTTACTCGGTATCGCGCGGCATCCCGCGGCTGCGCCGCGCCATCTGCAACTGGTATCGGGAACGCTATGCGGTCGATCTGGATCCGAATTCTCAGGCCATCGTGACCATCGGCTCGAAGGAGGGTCTCGCCCACCTTGCCCTGGCGACCATGGGAGCCGGGGATACGGTGCTGGTCCCGAACCCGGCGTATCCGATCCACCCGTACGGATTCATCATCGCCGGGGCGGATGTGCGCCACGTGCCCCTGGTCCCGGGGATCGATTTTTTCGGCGAGCTGCGTCGGGCGATCCAGGACTCCTGGCCCAATCCGAAGATGCTGGTGCTCAACTTCCCGGGAAACCCGACGACCCAGTGCGTGGATCTGGACTTTTTCTCCGAGGTCATCGCCATTGCCCGCGAGAACGGCATCTGGGTGGTCCATGACCTGGCCTACGCGGACATCGTCTTCGATGGCTACCACGCCCCGTCCATCCTTCAGGTGCCGGGGGCGGACGAGATCGCCGTGGAGTTCTTTTCCCTGTCCAAGAGCTACAATATGCCCGGCTGGCGCATCGGCTTCATGTGCGGCAACCGGGAGCTGGTCGCGGCCCTCGCGCGCATCAAGTCCTACCTCGACTACGGCACCTTCACCCCGATCCAGGTCGCTGCCATCGCTGCCCTGGAGGGACCGCAGAATTGCGTACGTGAGATCCGCGAACGCTACCAAAGCCGGCGAGATGTGCTGTGCGACGGTCTCAATGCTGCTGGTTGGAAGATCGAGAAGCCCAAGGCGACCATGTTCGTTTGGGCGCCCATTCCGGAGCAGTATCGCGAGCTCGGATCGCTGGAGTTTTGCAAGAAGCTGCTGTGCGACGCGAAGGTGGCCGTCTCTCCGGGCATCGGCTTCGGCAAGTACGGGGACGACCACGTGCGCTTCGGCCTGATCGAGAACGAGCACCGCACGCGGCAGGCCGTCAAGGGCATCAAAACGATGCTCCGTCGCGACGCCCGCCGCGGTTAGCGCCGGTGATTACAACGAATTGAGTGAGGAGATAAAGAATGGAGCCGGTGAAGATCGGGTTGTTGGGAATGGGCACCGTCGGCGGCGGCACCGTGACCGTGTTGACGGGCAATGAGCGGGAGATCGCCCGCCGCGCAGGACGGGCCATCCGTATCGCCCATGCCGCGGCGCGTGAGTACGACCCGGACGCGATCAAGGGGCTGGATCAGATCGGGCGCATTACCGACGACGCCTTCGCGGTGGCGGACGACCCGGAGATCGACATCATCATCGAGCTGATCGGCGGCTACACGCTCGCCCGCGAGCTGGTGCTCAAGGCCATCGAGAACGGCAAGCACGTGGTCACCGCCAACAAGGCCCTCATCGCGCTGCACGGAAACGAGATCTTCGCCGCCGCACGGCGGAAGGGGGTCGTCGTGGCCTTCGAGGCCGCGGTGGCTGGCGGCATCCCCATCATCAAGGCCCTGCGCGAGGGCCTGGCGGCCAACCACATCGAGTGGATCGCCGGCATCATCAACGGCACGGGCAACTTCATTCTCACAGAGATGCGGGACAAGGGCCGTGATTTCGAGGATGTGCTGGCGGAAGCCCAAGCGCTGGGCTACGCCGAGGCGGACCCGTCCTTCGACGTGGAAGGGATAGACGCCGCCCACAAGCTGACCATCCTGGGCTCCCTGGCCTTCGGCATCCCGTTGCAGTTCGACAAGACCTATACGGAAGGGATCTCGCGCATCCAGGCCCAGGACGTGGCCTACGCCTCGGATCTCGGCTACCGGATCAAGCATCTGGGCATCACGCGAAAGTCCGGCCATGGGGTGGAGATGCGCGTCCATCCGACGCTCATCCCTCACCGGCGGCTCATCGCCAATGTGAACGGCGTCATGAACGCGGTGCTGGTCAAAGGAGACGCCGTAGGTCCGACGCTCTACTACGGCGCAGGTGCCGGCTCTTTGCCCACCGCCTCCGCAGTTGTGGCCGATGTCGTGGATGTGGCGCGGACCCTCACCACGGATCCCAACAACCGGGTGCCGCACCTCGCCTTCCAGCCGGACGAGCTCTCCGATATGCCCATCCTCTCCATGGAGGAGGTGGAGACCGCCTACTACCTCCGGATCACTGCTCTGGACCAGCCCGGGGTCATGGCGCGAATCGCGGGTATCCTGGGCGAGCAGGGCATCAGCATCGAGGCCATCCAACAGAAGGAGCCGGAGGAGGGCGACACCCACGTCCCCCTGATCATGCTCACCCACCGGGTCCTCGAGGGCCGCATGAACGAGTCCATCGCGCGCATCGAGGCTTTGGAGTCGGTCAAGGGCGAAGTTACGCGCATTCGCATGGAACATCTCGCAGGGTAAGGAGCGAGCGTTGGTCCAGCGGACCAACGCAGCGTGACGACGGCCAGTGGACATCCAACACAGGGAAGCGCGTCTGAGTTTGTCCTTGATGGGGTGAAGCGAGTCGACCTTCTGATACCGGGTCTTTTTGGCCCCATTGCGATTCCGTCGGACGACCTGACCGGTTTTCCCCCGTTGGAGCGGCTGCTGGGTCGCGCCGATCGGCTGTCCGTCTCCGGTGCTGATCCGGTTGCAGCGCTGTTCGAGCGGTTCGCGATCGCCACCGATCCGGATAAGGACCCGCCGAGCGCGCCTTTCTCACGTCTCGGAGACGGTGCCGACACCGACCTCACCGCTTTCTGGATGCATGCCGATCCGGTCCATCTGCGGCCCGACCGCGACCGGCTGATGCTGTTCGACAGCCGAAACCTCGGTATCACCCACGAGGAAGCAGACGCCCTGGTCGAGCTGTTCAACGGACATTTCGGGGCAGATGGCTTATGGCTTGAGGCCCCGGATCCGGGGCGCTGGTACCTGCAGGTCGAGGAGCCGCCGCGCATTCGTACCCATTCCCTCTCCGCTGCCGTCGGGCGCAGTATCGATCGGTTGCTGCCGAAGGGGCCGGAGGCGGCGCGCTGGATCGCGTGGCTCAACGAAGTACAGATGCTGTTCCACGACTCGGAGGTGAACCGGCGGCGGGAGCAGGCCGGGCGTCCGATGATCAATGGGATCTGGCCCTGGGGCGGTGGCCAGCTTCCCGAATCGGTGCCCGGTGCACAGCTCGATGCAGTCTATGCGGAGCACCCGTTGGCGATCGGTCTCGCCCGGGCGGCGAAGGTTCCCGTACGTCCGTTGACGGAAGATGCCCAGGAGTTGGTCGGCAGCCGTTCTCAGGCAACTGTGCTCCTGTTCTGGGATAGGCTCTGGCCGGCAGTTCTGGATGCAGACTTCTCGACCTGGGTCCAGGAACTGGAGCGGCTGCAGACCCTGCTGGCGCGACTGGAGCGCGAGCTCAGGCGAGGTCGACTCGAGGCGCTCGACATCCTTCCCTGCAACGGCACGGGCTTCCATGCGACGCGGCGATCCCTGAGGCGATTCTGGCGCAGACGCTTGGCGCTCGGGGCCCAACTTCAGGTGCGCGATACAGACTGATTCTCCGGCGGGGTATTGTCAGCGTTCGGTCTATTTCACCAAATTTCCTCGAGTGCACGCCTTGTCGATCACCCTCAAAGCACCCATCGTTCCAGTACTCTTCCGGGGACGTTCTCCCAAACTTCTTCTGGTTCTCCTATACTTTTTAGAACCCCAATCCAAGTCGGGAATTGTGCAACATGAACGTGAGTTCGATTCTTCGGCGCAAGGGGACCCATGTCGAGACGGCGATGCCGGAGACGACCGTTGGCGAGGCGGCGCACCGGCTGACAACAAAGGGAATCGGCTCGCTGATCGTGCTCGACCACGCGGGGAACCTCCTCGGTGTCGTCTCCGAGCGAGATCTCGTGCGCGCGTTGTCCGAGTACGGCCGGTCCGCGTGGAGCGCGCCGATCGAGGCAGTCCTCGCCGAACATCCTGCCACATGCAAGCCGGATGACTCGCTCCGAGACGTCATGTTGGTTATGACTCGACGGCGCGCTCGACACCTGCCGGTCATCGCGGACGAAGTCCTGATCGGGGTCGTCAGCATCGGAGACGTCGTCAAGGCCCAGTTCGAAGATCTCGAACTCGAGTTGGGTGTACTGCGCGACTATGCGCGTGTCCGACTGTAGCCATTGGACGTTCGATTCGCTTCGACACCGCACGCGTACTGGGCGGAGGAGATAGCCTCGGGCCCGTGAGAAAGCCACCGCTGACTGAAGCAGGTCATCCGTCGGCTGTTCATGTCCCACTATGCCGCACGGTCCAGCCGCAGTGGCGGCGACAGGCTAACGTTTCAGTTCCGCCGCGGGCGTCGAGACAGCAAGTCGTCTGAAGCCGCGATGACCGCACTGAAACTGATTTTCGGCCCCGGTGGCAATAGTGAACCCGTATTTACTATTCGTGGCGCGGTGCCTTAGTGATCAGACTGCGAGGTGAATCTTATGACCGCCGAGCTGTTCATGAATCCCAATCCTGCGGTTTTGAGGACCGACGATACGATCGCTAAGGGTGCCCAGCAAATCATGGCCAAACAACGCCGCAGCGTGCCAGTAGTGGATGAGGACGGTCGTTTCCGGGGAATGCTCACTGCCAACTGTCTATTGTATTTGTGCCTGCCCAAGGCGGCCACAATGGCCGGAGGCCTCGACAGCATGGCCTACGTCGAGGATTCACTGGAAGACGTGGCGGAGCGCCTGAAGCAATACTTGGACGAACCCCTCACCCGCTGCCTAAAAACAGAGAAGGTCGCCGTTGTGCACCCTGACACGCCAATCGTCGAGACCTTGCTTACCCTGTATCAGGCCAAAGCCAACCTGCCGGTGGTGGAAAAGAACACCGGTATGCTGGTAGGGATGATCTCCTATTACAACGTGGGCGCAAAGATCATGGCGGCGGTTAACGCCAAGACCGAATAACCGTCGGGCGAGTCTCGGTTGAACGTGGTTCGGCGTCAGGCAGTAGGCCCAGACTTCGCTTCCGCGGGGCACGGGCTTCCATGCCACGCGGCGATCCCTGACGGTTGGCGCTCGGGTCTCAACTTGAGGTGCGCGATGCAGCTTTGCCCTTAACAACCCTCAACCCTTGCCCATAGGAGTCAATCCGATGTTTGTCAGAGCCTCACTCGTTCTTCTGCTCGGAGTTTTCAGCGCCGGCGCGCTCGCACAGTCCAAGTTTGAGATGCTTGAAAAGGAGAAGGCGACGATCGAGAAATACTGCCGAGCCGACGTCGAGCGTCTGTGCGCTGGAGTAGAGCCTGGCGGCGGCAGGATCAAGGAATGCCTCAAGAAGCACAAGGAGGAGATGTCAGTTGGCTGCGCCCAGGCGCTGCAGGAATTGAAGAAGTCGATGTAGTCAGGACGTGGCGGCCGAATCGGCCATCCCGGCACATACATGATGGGGATATCCGGGCGCAACGATCCGCGCCAGTCTTGCCACCTCTTCTTCCCGCGACAGATTCAAGCTTGAGATGAGATAAGCATCAGGATTCGGCTGAGGAACCGCCAGCGGCTGCTTCCTCAGCCGCTGCCGTGCCCGATTGGCGCTCCCCGGCGCGCTATCGCTGGGCCATGCTGTTGGCTCGGCTGTTCCAGTCCTTGCCGCTGACGTGTCCGAACTGCGGCGCAGATTCCTTTCATTCCAACCGTGTTGCGGCTGTATTTCCTATCCTTATCCTTTGGATTTCGTGTTCTTGTACATCATGGATCCAGAATAAGCAATGATAAAAATCATTGGGTTCCAGGTATAGGGGCTCCAGTTGACCGTGGTCGGTCCCGGTTGGAAATTCTCAAGTACAATGAACACACGCCAAAGGGTTTTCGGCTAGAATTTCAAATGGTAATTAGTCGGTGACCCTGACATTCTGAGGAGAGGGGTTTTCCTCGGTGGATCGGGATTAGATGCAGATTGCCAAAACGACGGCTGCACAATCGAGTTACGAGCGCCCAGCCTTTGTATCTTTACTGTTCCTGCTGGCAGCAATAGTGTCCATTGCCTCAGAGGTTGAAGTCTTGCCTCCGTGCTATCCGAAACTGAAGTTTCTTACTTTCATCATGCCACGAGCCGCATGAGCGTTGAGATCAGAGGATTTCGGTCTGGTTTGCCGGGGTCCCGGCAATCGATACCGAAACCCTCGTTTGCGAGGTGCCTGGCGAGGGATCTTCGCACATCTGCGAAGGCATATT
>JAYEJW010000556.1:0-6610 GCA_034716535.1 Pseudomonadota bacterium | reverse complement strand
GTACCTCGACCACGTTACCGTTGCTGCCTGGGAGGAAAGCGATCTTTTCCCGGTTGGGCAGGGGGGAGACGCGCCCGCACACATCGGGCAGCAGACCTCCGCGATATCGCCTCGTAACCGGAAACCCCAACTGCTCGAGGACGCTCCTGTTGCACTCGGCTCCGGGGAAATCCCGGCCTGCGCAGAGGGTTTCGTAATCGCAGATCAGATCGTAGAGGTTTTTGCCGTCTTCCAGGACCGGTGCCGCTCCGAGGGTCTGGAAGATCCGGTGGGGAACGGTGCCCTGCTCGTACATTAGCCCGTCGAGCACCATTACCCTGGCGCCGGTCTCTGCGAGAAGCCTGGCGCTGTCGACGACATAGGAGGGTTTCTCTGAGCCCCGCGTCATCGTGTGAAAGGCTATGAATCGGTATTTCATTGCCAGGTTGGGGATGGGCGGGTGAGGGCGTCTCGGAGACCGTAGGTGCCAGAGCAGTGGATGGATACGCCGTTAACCGAAAAGCAGGTCCAGATTTAGCTGAAATAGGTCCAGATTTAGGTGAAATATGAGCATACCATGGATGCCGGGTTTCGGGCGCTTGAATCATGTAGGAACATCCCGTCGCAACAGCGATGTCTGTCGGATCCCTTGTGGCTCGCCAATAGACAGGAAGAACCCGGTGGAACGGCTGGCGGTGATGTTTTTCTTATCAAAACAGTTGGCTATCGGATAATTAATGGATTAGAATAGAGTTATTATCTTATTCATTCCGATATGCTTTGGTGAGGAGTATGACTGCCTGGGTGGCGGACAGAATCGCCCAGCCGATGTCTCGGAGAACGGGAACAGGATCGGCAGTGTCTGCCGGAAATTCCGCTGATCGGGCGGAGAGTACGTTCATTTCGGTAGTGATCCCTGCCTTCAATGAGGCCGCCTTCATTGAGGAGACCGTCAAATCGGTGCTCGCCGCAGCGGAGCGCTATCGCGGCAGGGTCGAGATAATCGTTGTCGACAACAACTCCACGGACGGAACGGGCGAAATCGCGCGCGAGCTGGGGGTCACCGTGGTCTTCGAGCCGCGGAACCAGATCGCAGGGGCGCGGAACGCGGGCGCCAGGGCCGCGACCGGTGCCTGTCTGGTGTTTCTCGATGCCGATACCTGGATCGAGGGCGATATACTCGACAAGGTTCACCGGTACATATCCAGCGGAAAGGTGATCGGCGGGGGTGCCTGGGTGGAGCCGGATTCGAGCTGGCTCGGGCGGCTTTTCTTCCGCCTTTTCGTCAACTACCCGCTTGCGTTGAAGAACGTGACGGTAGGCCCCTTCCTCTACTGCGATCGGGCTGCGTTCGACAAAGTCGGCGGGTTCGACGAGGAGCTTTTCGCCGCGGAGGAGTTTTCGCTGGCCAAGCGCTTGAAGATCGCGGGTAAGCGGGTGGGCAAGTGCTGGAAGATCATTCGTTACCACCGGTCCCACGGCATCGTCACTTCCGATAGAAAGTTCGAACGGTTCGGCTGTCTGGAAATGGCTCGCAGCAATGCACACCTGGTCTGGAAACCGCACGAAAAGATCCGGCAGCAATCCGAGTGCAGGTTCTGGTACGACGTCCGGAAATAGCGCGCCGGTAGGTCGCGTATCGGTATGGCGACGGCGAATCCGGACGGGTAGGGGCGTGGAACCGAACGAACCGGTCGCCCTGAGCTTCTTCTGCGAGCTGGACGGGCAGGAGCTCGAATCCCTGTTTTCCGATCCTGCCGTAATCTCCCGTCTCCTCGATCTGCAAGCCGGTGTCAGTCTCGGCATACTGGACTTCGGCGACCAGCGTGCTGGCGTGGTGCGCCGCCTGAACCGGGCCGGTATCCCGGTGATCGCCTGGCAACTGCTGCCGCGGGACCAGGGCTACTGGTACAACATCCGTAACGCTTCGCAGGCGCAGGCACGTTATCGGGAATTTCGTAGCTGGTCCGCCGCACAGGAGCTCGAATGGGCCGGTCTCGGCGTGGATATCGAGCCGGATATCGGGGAGTTTCAGCAGCTGTTGGACAACCACTGGCGCCTGTTGCCGATGCTGTTCAAGCGCCGCTACGGGAAGAAGCAGCTGCAGGAGGCCCGCCGACGGTATTTCGACCTGATAGCCGAAATGCGGGGAGACGGGTTCCTGGTGGAGAGCTACGAGCTCCCATTCATAGTTAACGAGCTTCGCGCCGGCTCGACCTTGTTGCGCCGCATTCTGGGAATAACGGATGTTCCGGCGGACCGGCGTGTGTTGATGCTCTATACCAGCTTCTTCCGCCCATACGGACAGGCGTTCCTATGGCGTTACGCCCGAGACGCCGATACGGTGGGTGTCGGGATTACAGGGGGCGGGGTGGATATGAACGGTGCAGGGCATCTTCCGCCGCTGGACTGGGCGGAGCTGGCCCGGGACCTTCGGCTTGCCGGGCGCTGGTGCCGCGACATCCACATCTTCAGCCTGGAGGGCTGTGTTCGGCAGGGGCACTTGGAGCGGTTGAAGGGGTTCGACTGGGAGCAGCCGGCGCAGCCCCCGAGACATTGGCTGGTTCTTGTTTATCTGCTGCGCGCCGGGCTGCAGACAGCGCTTTGGCTCAGCGCCCGTTCGATTCCGGGTAAACGGATCGGGACGAAAGATTCGATCGCACGATAAGACGGGAAGGCCACCTGAATCGTAAAGGTCCCAAGATCGCCAGGTGTAATACCCCAGATCGGTGCTGAGACGATGGGTGACTTCGCCGAAAAACTCCGGCTGAAAGGGTTGGCCGAAGAGGACGTCTACTTCGCCAAGAAGGACGTCCAGCTCATCAGGGCGTTGCACAAGAGAAAGCTTGCGAAGCTGGCAAAGTGCAGCGGTGGGCAGCACAAGAAGAAGGCGGAGGACTTCGAAAAGCGGTTCGATTCGATCACGGTCAAGCATAGGAAGAGCGGGCGCAAGCTGATCCGTGCCTATCGCGCATTGCTCGACGAGATCAAGGAAGTCTGTACGCGCCGGGGGGGATGACCGGCGCCCTTCGGTGTACGGGCGCTGAAGACAGATGCGGCGTTCTGCCGTCCCGAGCCCCGATCAGCGGGGCTCCTCTTGCTCCACGACGTCCAGCAGGGTGGATATGCCGTGAGTGGAATGTTCCAGGGTTTCCGTCTCCTTTCTCATCGCGGCGCCGTGTCGGCCGGACTTGATCCGTCTGGCCACGTCGAGGATGCGGTCGGCCTGCCTGAGTAGCTGACCACGAATCGCGTTCAGCTGCTGTACCTTGGAAATGGCGGCGGCCCGGAGCTCATCCGCAATTTCCTGCCTTTCCATGTCTGTTCCTGTTGCATGCAGATCCCGCAGAGCGATGGCCTCTTGCATGGACGCCTTCCACCAGTGGACGAAGGCCGCCTTGTGGTCCGCCATGGTGTTCACGGATTCTGCCATGGCGTTGAGCTCATCCCTGGCCCCGGGGACCGTTGGAATACGCTCCGTGGGGTTCTCGTGGGTCAGGCGGTCGAGTAGCCCAACCATCTGCCGGACGGGACGAACGATGCGCAGGGTGATGATCGTGGCGAGGAAGGTGCCGAGTGCACCGGCGCAGATGACGATCAGCAGGTTCAGCCGCTCGCTCTCCTCGGACGATTCGGCGATCTTCTTCTCCATGACGTCCGTCAGGTGGCTCGCCTGATCGACATTGTGCCTGACCAATGGGGTGATGCGGTTGGCCGCTTCCGTCATCTCTTCCTCCAGGGTGACGATGGCGGTGTTCTGCTCGACAAGGGCGAGAAAGTTGGTCTCGTATGCGTCCAGCAGCCCCACGAGCAGTCGCTTGTTCTCGTCGGAGACACTGGAAATGCTGACTTGGTCGCGGATGATCTGGGCGATCTGCCGGGCCATTGCCACGTACGCGTCATCACCGCGAAGCAGGTAGTCCTTCTCCCGGCGCCTCAGCTGCAGGATGTTGGTCTCAAGCTCGGGAACGTAATGGGCGCTAAGGATCTCCTCGATGCGGTGGGCCGCCTGCCGAAAAGGCCCCTTCCCTCCGGCGATGTCCTCGTTGGCCAGGACCCTGTCGGCGTAGGACTCGAACGTCTTTTCGTAGACCGCGATCTCGGCCATCAGCCGCTCCCGCACGCCCGCTTCCAGCGCGGACTCACGAACCAGGTCGCGGAATCCTTCGATCAGGCGCACGACCTGTTCTTCGTACTGGGCCTCCCGCCGCAAGCCCAGGTCCTTCTCACCCCGACGGATCTGAAGGAGTTGGAGGTAGAGCCGGTCGGCATTGAAGTTACCCGCCCGGTCTTCGAGCTCGTGGACCCGTTCCCGAAAAGTGCCCTGAAGTCCGGAGTTGTGGTCCAGACCCTTCACGCGCCAGGCGTCGGCGATGGCGTGAAACCGTTGTTGATACACATCGATCAGGGTCTCGATCTCGCTGGCTGTGAGCCGGGAGTCCTGGTCGATCTCCGAGAGCTGCCGGGTCTTGCCGAGCAGCAGCCCGATCTGGGTGTCGACCTCGGCGGCGAGCGCTTCGTCCCGCTCGATGAGGAAGTTCTTCTCCGCACGCCGCGCCGCGGAAAGGGCACTCTCGATCTCGAAGGCGTAGATCTCCCTGGCGCCGAACACGTCGTTCAGCCGCTCATAATCGCGGAGCACGGTCTGAAGGCTTTGGTGGTAGTGCCAGATGACCGCGAGAAACAACAGGCCCACCAAGGCGGTGCTGAGCCCGATCTTTTCGCCGATACGCAGCTTGCTGGATAGATTACCCACGGGTCCCCCTTGAGCCGGATTGGGCGTTCGTTTCCGCACCGCCCCGCTATTTGAGTCAGAATCGCCTGGTTCCTGCGCTTGTCGCCACGCTGGCTCCAGGGCGCGAAGCCTGCCTGATCTTTGCCTGTCTACAAACGCTCCGCCCGCACTTTGATCACGGTACGGGGATCCGCCTCCAACACGGTGAAACGGAAATGTTCCTCCTCGATGGAGTCCCCGGTCTCGGCGATGCGGCGTAGCCGTGCGATCACGAGGCCACCGATCGTGTGTGCCTCGGTGACGGGCAGCTTGATGTGCAGAATATCGTTGATCTCGGAGATCGGCGCACGGCCGCTCATCACGAACGTTGACTCGCTTTCCTGCTCGATGACGTATTGCCGCTTCGGCTGGTATTCGTCGAAGTCGTAGCCGACGTCGATGTCCCCGACGACCTCTTCGAACACGTCTTCCATCGTGAGTATGCCGATGGCCGAGCCAAACTCGTCCACGACGATGCCCATGTGATCCTCCCTGGCCTGGAGCAGAGGCAATGTCTGGTCGATGGTCTGCTTGGGTGAGAGGAAGAGCGGGGGACTGATGTAGTTCGCCATGGACTGCGTTCCGATGGTCTCGTCCAGCAGGTTCCAGGTAGTCAGGGTGAGCACGCCCTTGACATTGGTAATGTTGCCCCGGTACAGGGGCAGCCGGTTGTACCCGTGCTTGTGCACGAGGCGAACGGCATCGCCGATTTTTCGCGTCTCGCTGATCCCGATCACGTCCGCCAGCGGGATCATGGCCTGTCCCACGGTGGTGTCTCCGAACCGAATGATGCGGCGGATGCTCTTGCGGTCCACGGTGGCCATGCCGGCGGATGGCTCGGTGATGTCCAGGAGTACACGCAGTTCTTCGCGGGTGATGAACAGGTTCTGCCGGGACGAGGTTCCGCCGACGAGACGCGTGGCGAATCGGGCCACGCGGCTGAAGACGAAGATGAGGGGGTAGAAGAGGTAGGAGAAAAAGCGCAGCCCACGGATGATGGTCCCGACGATGGTGTCTGCCTTTTGCTGGAAGATGCTTTTGGGTACGATCTCGCCGAAGATCAGCAGAACCGGGGTCAGGAGCAATACGGAGATAAAGTCTCCCGACTCGCCGAACAGGTGGATGCAGATCAGGGCACCCAGGGTCGATATGGTCACGGTGGCCAGGTTGGTGCCCACCAAGGTGGTGCCCAGTATCACGTCCGGCGTGCGGAACATCTTAAGCAACAGGGCGGCGCCCTTGTCCCCCTGTTTCGCCTTGTGGCGCAGCTTCAGCTTGTCGGAGTTCACGATCGCGATCTCCGAGCCCGAGAAGAAGCCCTTCAGCACGAGGAAGAGCAGGATCACGATGATCTCGACCAACCATTCCATGTCACTGCTCCCGCCGTTCGTTCAACGCGTTCGGATCCTCGTCGGATGATGCCGGTCGCTCGGCCTCCACGGTTTCCTCGGCCCTTCCGGATTCAGGTTCGGTTTCCTGCTCCTGGGACTGCTCCTGCTCTGCGACCTCGGATTCGCTGACCCTCAGGCGGCTGATGCGAAGCCCGCCGACTTCAAGCACGGTGAAGTTGTATCCTTCGTGAGCGACTGTCTCGCCTACCTGGGGCAGACGGCCGAAGAGCCGGAAAACGACGCCTCCGATGGTCGTCATGACGGGGTCGTCGATGTCGATGTTGGTGAGGTTGTAGAAGTCCAGGAGCCGCATGTCGCCGGGGACCTGGTAACCGCTTTTGTCCTGCTCGTAATCTTCGCTCCCTCTCATCTTGCCGGTGATCTCGCCGAAGAAGAAGGTGAGCACGTCCTTCATCGTCACGATACCCAGTACCTCCCCGAACTCACCCAGGACGATGGCGGCACG
>JAYEJW010000555.1:0-6614 GCA_034716535.1 Pseudomonadota bacterium | reverse complement strand
GGCGCGAAGTGCCGAAGCTGTGGCCCCGGAGCGGGGCGAACCGGGGCATAAAGGCTGTCGCCGAGCGGAAGGCGAAAGGGGGACTGGGACGTCCCGTTTCGCATCCTGAGCACGGCGACACTCCGAGTTCTTCTCGACCGCGAGTTGGATGGCATCGGTCGAGAGACTGGCCGCGGTGCTGATCTGTATCGAGCGGACCTTGCGCGATGAGACTTCGCGCGTCTCGTCCTGCACCTTGATGAGGAACATTTCGCCGCTACGGTGCAGGTAGGTGCCATAGCTGGTGAGGATGAGGTTCACTGTATTTCCTGTTCGGGGACGATCCAACCGTAGCCGTGGCTCACGGCGTGCCCAAAGGCGAAACCGGATGGCAGGGTGAGGTTGCAGACCAAGCGCCCGCTGAATCCGAGCAGTTGTTGCTGCTTGAGCCGGCAGCGCTGCGAACGGGCATCAACGAAGGTGACATACAGATGGCCAGGGATCTCAGCGCCGAGGTTGCGCAAGGCGATCAGCAGTTGGGCAGTGAGCAGGCGATCCAGTTCCTGCTGCCTGTCGGCGGTCTTCATTGCCTGGAAACGGGGGTAATTGTCTTGATTGAAGAGCAAGACCGGAGTCGATAATCGGTATGGATGCAGGCGAGGGCTGTAGGTGATAATGGCGCTGTGGCAGCGGATCAGGGCGTCATCGACGGCTACCGATTCTTCTCCCAACACCAGATCCAGTTCGAGCCAGGGTAGATTGGGGAGCAGCCGCGCCGCTTCCCCCCATCCGGCGATCAGTGCCCGACCCCGGCTCCAACGGTACAGGATCGGCGGATAGCGGTAGAGTACCTGGCCGCTGTCGTCGTGTTGGTGAAAGCGATTGTCATCGCTGAACAACCGGGCGAGGGCGCCGCGTAGTTGGCGTGCCCGGTGTTGCCAGTGACCTTCGAGAATGCGGTTGAATCGGAGTGCGATTTCGGTATAGGGATAGGTGATCAGAGGATGCATGGCCCTTCCTCGCTGTCATCGTTCAGGTCGATGCCGGCATCCCTGTCGTACCATTGGGAATGGAGCAACCAAAATGGACCAAGCTCGTCGGCATAATCCTCGGGATGGAGCTCCGGGCGGGCATAGACGCAAACGGTCTGCTGTTGCAGGGTGGGCGCGAGGCGGCGCAGGGCCTCCCGTCGCTGCCAACGGTCCGGCTCGCCGAGGGCCTGTTGTAGGGTATGACGCAGGGGCTCCATTTCCGTTTCCGTAGGACAGAGGAAACAATGCTGCTCCCGCGGTTCGCCACGCAGCAGGCTGTGTACGCTCTGTTCCGGCTCTTGCCAGTAGGCGTAGGTCCGGGTATGGACCTGTCCGGTGTCTTTCCGCTCCTTGATGGTGCCGAAATAATCGCGGCTTAGGGCGAGAACCTGTTCTTCACCGATGTCTTCCGCGTCCTTGATCCCTTGACGGGTGATCTCGAGCAGCAGTGAATCATAGATCATTTCCGAATAGCGCCGTCCCCGCTCATTGACCAGGCTGTAGAGCTCTACCTTGCCGCCGTGTTCCCCGAGGCGGTTGTTGCGGTTGCAGCGCCCGGCGATCTGGATGATGGCATCCAGCGGGGCGAAATCGCGTAGCGTCAAATCCATGTCGATATCGACCCCCGCTTCGATCGTCTGGGTGGAGACGACGATGCAGGGCTCGCCCTGTTTGATGCGTCCGATCTTCGCCAGACGATCCCTCGGGGTCAGATCGGCACTGATCAGGAACAGGGGTGTTCCGGTAAGAGCCACGTCGCCGCTGAGCAGCTGCCAGATCGAGCGGGCGCTCGAGCGGGTGTTCAGTGTGATCAGTACGCGCAGTCCCTGATCTATCCAGTCGTCCACGCGCCTGAGTATTGCCTGACCGAAGGCATCGAGATCCTGGTCTTCCCGGTGCCGGCAGCGGATTCGGTAGCGGCGGAAGCGGCGAAAGATGTCGGCGACCTCCTCATCGCTACCGGCCAGCTCGCGGGCCCGGGTGAGCAGCGCGGGCTGGGTCGCGGACATCATCAGGATGTGGGCGTTGCCTTCGCGAGTGAGTCCGCGCAGGCCATGGTCGACCAGATCCCACAGGTGGGCCGGTAGAGTCTGTACCTCGTCGAGGATGATCAGGGCATCGAGCAGACGATGGAAACGCAACTGGTGCCTGGTTTTCGGGGAAAACAGCGCAAGCAGCAGTTGGTCGAAGGTGGTGATCACCACCTCGGAGCGCCAGGTATCGAGGTAGAAAGCGGTATAGGCCGGCCCCAGTCGGCGCCCCTCCAGCTCGTATTCCCGCGTCGACAGGGAATGACTGCTCATCAGGACATTGCTCTGGGTGGTGCTGTCCTCCTGAAGCCCCAGCAGGGTCCGGTATTCGCTGTCCATCTGGTCGATGATCGACAGGAAGGGCAGGACTACGAAGATGGGGGGAGGAACGCCTTGCTCTCGCTGGCTCCGTTGCCTGACGGTGAGTGCCCAATGGGCCGCCAGCAGGGTCTTGCCGACACCGGTGGGCAGGGTGAGCGTATGCACGTGCGAGCCCTCGGACATGCGCTCGCGGATGCGTCTGGCGATGGTCTCGCGCAGGGGATTGATCGGGCTGTCGGGTAGCTGGGCGATACGTTGGGGGACCAGATCCGGGACGAGGGTCGATGGCTCCCAGCTCAGATAGGTCTTTGCCCGCTCTTCCCGCAGGGCCAGCAGGGCCTTGTCGGCCTCCAGCAGAATGGAGAACAGGAGCTGGGCCCATAGGCGCAGCCCGATGGCCTGCTCCAGGGGGAGGGCCGCGAGTAGCTCGTCCACCTCCAATCGTCGAAACAGCTGGCGCCCGCCATCGCGGAAGCGGGCATCGATGGTGCCGAGGTCCAGTCCGGTCGCCGTCTCCAGGCGTTTGACGTCGAGTCCTTGCCACTGTGTGTCGAGGATGCCGTCGCCACTCGGACGCAGACGCTCGCGTAGCTTGTCCAAGGGGGCGAACTGGCCGTGATGGCCGGCGACTGCCTGGGCCAGAACCAGGGTGTCCAGCGGTCGCCATCCTTGGGAGTCTGCCCAGAGGATTGCCAGGGCCGCGGAGAGTGCGGTGTGGGCCTTGGCGTCGGGGTCGCCGCGGTAGTTGTCCGGGTCCCTGATGTACTGTTGGAAGCCGGGACTGCCCTTGCCGAGGTCGTGACAGTCGACGATGGCGTCGAGCACCTCGAGGCTGTTTTCGCGTTGATTCCGCGTGGTCTCGCTGTGACCTTGCCAGAGGAAGCGGGCCGCGGCCCGGACCTGCGCCAGGTGCTGGCTCAGCCGCAGGTTGGGACGATAGTGAGACCAAAGCGACGGAGTTGCCCTCACCAGAAACAAAGCTCCCGCCCGCCGACGCGCCAGGCGTGCCTGGTATGAACCGGGATCGGGCGTCCCTGGTGTTCGAGGTAATAACCCCGGTGCCGAAAGGTCCGTTGCGCGTCGACGCTATGGGGCAGGCGTAACAGGTGAATGCCGAGCCCATCCTCCGCCCGCAGCTCGACCTGATCTGCACGGCAGGGGCCCTGGACCCGATAGTCGCCTTCGCGCAAGGGCTCAGCTTGTTCCTCGCTCAGCCACTCGACATCGGCCAACAGTTCCGACAGTCCCAGGCAGGGACCGAAGTGCCAGCGCCGCTCCCGCACCCGGTCGCACAACTCGGTGAATCGCTCGGATTGGTCCGGCAGGGCGCAGGTGACGGTGAAGTCGGGGCGGTAGAGCCACTCTTGCAGGACCAGGGTCGCCTTCTCCGGTTTCCGGGAGCCCTTTTGTTTCGCCTTGACCTTGAATGGCAGCGCAGCGGGAGGATCCTTGCGTAGTTTGACCCGATGCCAGAAGCGTTGCGGCGGAACGCCGCTCAATGCGATGCGGACGCCCGCCAGTGCCTCGCCGAGGGAATCCTTTTCTAGGCCCAGGATAGCGGCGATCAGCCCCTGTATCGCGGTGCGCGGTGGTATCGGATAGGTGAAGGCATTGACATTGGCCTCCGCACGTAGGAAGTGTCCGAAGCGTCCTCGCCAGCGAAAGCTGAGCGTCTCCATGCTCAGGACCCGGGCGTGTCGATGTGCAACGGTTCCCAATCCTCGCCGGGATCGCCATCGCCAACATAGGCGATATCAGGGGACGCCTCGAAGCGGATGCGGGCGATCCGGGTCCGTTGACCGTCGAGGCGTTGTTTGAGCAGAGACAGGTCGAGCTGGTAATCGCGCGGCGAGGCCCACTCCTCTTCCGGCTTGTCCGCTGCCGGATGGGTCTGGATGTAGTCGATCAGATTGCCGAACTGGAACTCCTCTTCCGGCTTGTATTCGACCGAGATCAGCATCCGCGGCACCTGTCCCACCTTGGTGCGGGTATTGCCCGCGGAGCGCACGCCATTCCACAGAGCGATCAGCAGCGCTTCGTAATCCTGATCGGTCATGCGCGACACCTTGGCCGAGTGCTGATTGGCCACGCCGTTGAAGGCGAACATGCCGTAACGCAGCGCGGCGTAGCCGGTGAAGGTGCCCTGGCTCTTCTCCTCGTCGCTGCCGAATACCGAGGTCCCCTGGATCTGGATCTCTTCGGCCTGGTGCAGACACTCGCCCATGTTGAACTGCATGGCCCCGGTGAGGGTCTTGGGTTCCGGCTTCCAGTCCCGGCTCTTGCCGCCCTCCTTCTTGAAGGCGAGCGAAGACCCGAACCAGCGTGCGTCGATGAAGGCATCAAGCAGAATATCCACCAGTTCTGCGCCGTCGGCCTCTTTCTTGTCGTGCTGTTCGAGGTGATGGGCCACCCGTCCGGTGAGGTTGGTGGTATGTCCTTCGATGTTGCCGACCAGGATCTCGTGCCCCTGGCTGGCGACGTAGTCGCGGACAAAGCGCTTCAGGCGGACGTCGGTCACATAGAAGCGCCCATCCGGCAGGCTGCGGGGACGGTTTTCGTCCGGGTCGCCGTTCGGGTTGCCCATGCGGATATCGTAGAGAAACAGGACCTCACGGCGGCTACTGAGGGTCGTGGTGTCGTTCATCGGTTCAGTCTCCATTGGAATCCGAGCGGCTGGGCAACAGGTCCGAGGTGATGGATTGGCCCAGCAGCAGGAAGTAGCAGGTGGCAGTGTTGTCCAGGTCGATCCGGTCGCCGAGCTCGGTCCCGAGGCGCCCCAGCTCGTGGAGCAGCTCGCGCACCGCGTGGCTCGACTCGGTGCCGTAGCTGAGCAGCTTCTCGCGGACCTTGACATAGAGCTCGGGGAGGTCGCGTCCGCTGAGATTGAGGCGCCTGAGCCAGGTGAGGGCGTTGGCGGAGACATTGACGCCGCGTGCGCCCTGGACCTGCAGTAGCTTGCCGTAGAGGGCGCCCAGCAGGAAAGCGAAGGCCTTTTCCGGTCGGTCGATACCCGAGCCGGGTGTGAAGTAGGGCTTCAGGGCCTCCATGCGAGGTTGAAAGACGCCGGGTTCAGGGCTCATGGGCAGGACTCCTGTGATGTCCAGATAGTGATAGAGGCGGGCCAGGTGGCGTACCCAACCGGCCAGGGTCCAGTACGGGATGCCCTTTTTCCCCAGACCCTCGCCGATGAGCCCCCAAGGCTTCCCGTCGTCGGCGGCCTGTCCGAGGTACCAGCGGGCGGTATCGAGCAGTACCTCTTGAAGAGGTCCGGGGTCGGGTAGGGGCGAGCCCTGATACAGGTGCTCCGTCAGATGGCGCTTGATCGCGAACAGTCGTGGACTGGCATTGGCTGCCTTCGCTGGTTTGCCGCCCGGCCGCTTGAACAACGGAAAGAGGAAATTCATGCCGAGGTCGAACTCGGCCTCGTCGATCCGGACCTTGGGCGCCAGCGGGTGCCGCCAGGCATTGGCCGCGTGGTTGCAGCGGTCGAGCTGTTGCAGGCGGGAGGGAAGGATGTCGGTGACGAGACCCCGGCAGTTGTCGATGACCTGGCCGAAGTCGGCCCAGAGGATGTGCAGCACCAGGTGGGCATCGTCGCGCCCGGCGAAGAACTCCATCAGGTCCGCTTCGATGTCCTCGACCTTGGCGCCAGTGAGTCCCTGAATGTAGTCATGCCAGTCCTTCATGAACCGATGACGGCCCGACGGGTTGCCGAGCAGGGCGGGGAGCACCAGGGCCTTTCTGCCGGCAATGCGTCCCTGAAACTGTTCCATGACGTGGAACTTGAAGACATAGAGTAGATCGGCGCAATCCAGGCACAGGGCATAGCCTTGCCAGGCACGGGAGCTGT
The DNA here is from genome assembly GCA_034716535.1 of Pseudomonadota bacterium. Lineage (GTDB taxonomy): Bacteria > Pseudomonadota > Gammaproteobacteria > Chromatiales > Chromatiaceae > JAYEJW01. Next base: position 402 of record JAYEJW010000555.1, on the reverse strand, counting down.
CCAGGCCGGGGAAGGCGCCTTCGCGGTCCATGTTCGCGAAGTTGATTCCGGCACCCTTGAGCGCGTTGGGGTAGACGGTGATCGGGCCGTGGCCACAGAGGGGGCAATGGCCATGCGCCTGCGCCGGTGCTGTGCCGGTGGTGTACTTGATTGCGGCCAGGGTACGGGCGAGATAGTCCTGGTACTCGGGTACCTGACCGGGCCAACGGTCATCGCGGTCCAGGACCGTGACGAAGGCCGTCTTGGTTTCCGGTATCAGAGCGAGGGCCGCCGCCAGGGGGCTGGGGTGTCCGCTGTCCGCGCCGGTGTTGTACTAGTGCCATATGTCTTGCTCTTTTAATAGCATTTTCAACTTGCTCTTGGAATCTTTTAGAAGACTTACTGGTACATCTAAAAGATTCC
>JAYEJW010000554.1:0-6646 GCA_034716535.1 Pseudomonadota bacterium | reverse complement strand
GCCAAAACTGACGAAATTGATGTTTCGTCAGTTTTGGCAGTGGAATCCCAGCCAGGATTCCGCAATTCGCGCCGTGCACGATCAAGCCAATTAGCCATTCTCGCCCCCCGGTCCGCGCCCCGCCCGCGCTGCCGGGTTGATGTGATACAGCACCTTGGGCCTTCCGCCGGAAGAGCCTGACATCACGTCCTCGGACCTGATCCAACCGTCGTCTTCAAGCCAATCGAGTGCCGCCTCAACGGCCTCGCCGCTCTTGAGATAGCTCCACTGGTGTCGCCGCACGTCCCGCGCAGTGAAACCCTCCGCGAGTTGGCCCTTCGCGATCTTTGCGGCCAGGGCCTGCGCGGCCCTCAGGCCGTCATCGGCGAGCAGTCCGTAGCAACGTCGAGCATGGCCCTCCAGGTACTCACACCAGGCCGCTGCACGCAATGCGGCCTCCGGGGTCACCTGGCCACGTCCACCCGACACTGCGCAGTCCACCAGATGAAATACGTGCGCGAGCGCCGGAAACAGCTTGTCGTACTTGGCAAGGTGCTGCCCGATGATCGGGTCTTCCTCGTTGCGTAAACGGACTCGGTGCAATTCCTCGGACCACTCGATGAATACCTCCTGGGCCCTCTCGTCGAAGACAAAATAGGGGAACTTGGCTCCCTCGTCTGCCGGCAAAGCCCCCCAAGCTTCTGGATTGAAGTCCGCGATGGCCTCAAAAAGACCGAAGATGCGTCGCCGGACTTCGATGTCCGGACCGCGATTCCGCCATTCCCAGGTAGGGTCATCCGGATAGACGAGCACCTGGAACCGCTGAAGCATGCCGTCGTTCGCGAGGGCGTCTTGCGCCTGCTCCAGATACCGGGTCAGCTTATCCGGTTGGATCCCCCCGAAGATGGATACGCACAGATTCGGGATGAAGATCGACCCGCGCTTGATACGATCCGTATCGAAGCTGGAGATTCCGTTCCAACCCTCAAGGAAGAAAGCACGATCACCTTCTCGTCCGTCCTTGTCCCAGACAGACACAAGCCCCACCAGCTCGTCGCGTTGAACGAGTACTCCTCGCGGATTATCGCGAAGCAGTTCGCCCAATTTTTCTACGGTGGTATCGTTCGTTTTGTACCGCCGCAATATGGGCGGTACCGGCGCCTCGTCGCGGAAGTCGCGCCATTCCGCAACGAACTTGTCGAGGTCCTGTTGTTTTCCGGCTTTTGCAGCGTCTTTGATTTTCTTGTCCAGTGCGCCTTTCCGGGCATCCAAGATCGTCTCGGTAATCTCAAACTCGGCCTCGGCGTTTTGGTGTTCTGCGGACGCCTGCTCTATTAGCTGCCCCAACGGCTTCAGCGCGGCGTTGACAGCCGGCGTCTTCTTCGCTGACGGCGGCCCAACAGCACCACCCCAGAGGTTTGTGACTACCTCCCAGTCGTCTTGGGACTTGGGCCGTATCGCGCACCGAGCGCCGATGACCGAGCCCAGCTCGACAACGACTGCGGCGGCGACGTAATCGGGAGGGCAGGGCATCCGGTCCGCCTCGTCCATCACCCATTCCCGTAACGGGGAGGGCAGGAGGACCTCTGCATCGAACGCGGGGACAGGCAGGAGATCGGCCGTGATCGGCTTCGGCTGGGGCCAGCCATCGCTGGTACGCGCCTCTACGCTGTTGCTTGATGCCACCGACCGTGCGTTGGATTCAGGTGGAACCTCTGTCTGTGCACGCCCTGATTCCGGCCTCTCTTGGCCTTTCGGGTTGACCCAGCCACTGCGTTTCCCTGCAGCGAAGACGGCCGCGTAGCCGGTCCTCTCGGGTTGGAGCGAGTCCCAAACCCGGGCTGCGTCCGCGGGGTTGTACTTTTCCGAGGTCTGCGACCATTCGAGCCATAGCCCCCGTCCCACGTCGCCGAATTCCTTGAGCGCCATCCCCATCCTGACCCACAGATCCCGATCATCTGACCGCATGGCGGCCAAGGCCGAGCGCAGGTCGCGAACTTGGGTTGCATCTACGCTTACTGTCGCCCCTTGGTCGAAACTGCCAGCCTCTCGCCTTACGCCGCGGGCCTCCGCCGCCAGCTCCTGCAGGACCGCCTCAGGGACAGGACTGGGATCCGCGCTAGTGAGTCGCCTTCCCGTTATCGTGAGGAATCGCGCGTTACAGTAGAGCTCGATTCCACGCTCGGGGCAGGCGGCGGTGATCTGTGCTCCGTACCCAATGATCCGCACCCCGGTGCCCGACGGCGATTTTTCGGCATAGGTGTCGCATCGCTCTACGATGTTGGCCGCTTCAGTCGTCGGGATGCCCGTTGCGCCGTCTACGCAGTGATCCAGATCTATCCCGACAAACTGGTCGGATTCTGTCAGGACGAAACCAACACCGGCGTAAACCTCTGGCGCCTCCTCGTACGCGCCCCATGCGGTCGGCCAGTCACTCCAGGTCCGTGGGTCGGTGCTGCTTGCCCTGCGGCCCGTGGAAGGCGCGTACGGGACCTTCGAGCGCCGCCCGTCCGGTTTGGGCTCGGCGCGCCAGACGACCCATTGATCGACCCTCTTCAGCGCGTCCGGAATCTCTTCCGGATCTGGTGTAAGGCCCATCCAAACGTGGAAGTTGGGCCGAGCGTTTTCGATTGCCCGTATCTCTTTAGTCACGGCGGCTTCCTCCGCTCAGGCGCGCGACGTGCGCCTTTTGTTCGCGCTGGGTGCCATCGCCGTCGGATACGGTGGCCAAGAGGCCGCTACGGGCCGCGTGGAGTTGATCGACAAGTGAGCGGATCTCCGCGTCGGACTTGCCGGAGATGCGTGCGGCGTTGATCGCATCGACCTCGTGTTCCGGCCAGCCGGAGGAACGTGCGCCGAGCTTTACGGGCTGGGTGAACAGCCCGTTCTTGACCTTGCCGTAGTGCGTGCTGCGCCCGTCACCGGTGCGTTCGAGAGTGGGGTTGAGTCGTAGAATCCGAATAGCCACGATCATGTCTCCTGAGACGTTGTTGCATCGTAGCTACCGTCATTATGGGGGTACGGACGACCTAGGCTACCCTTTCGGGCCGCGTACCCTTGCGCCTACCAAAGCTTCTTTCCTCGTCCTCCTCTTTTTCCAACCTCACTCTGCCTCCTACGGTCGTTTTCATCCTTTGCCCTAAACTCTGAAATGACCTGTTGCAGGGACTTGATCTCACGCCCCTGTTCGTCGCATTCGGCCGCGAGGGCCTCCCGCTCGCGTTCTGACTTCACGTACTGCTCCTCGAGTTTTGTCCTGTCGCCTGGTATCCCGATCGCACCGGCTTCGTCCCGAAAGTCCATTTTTTCCTTAGCGAACAACTGGATATGGTGTACAGATTCTGGCATCCACTCGTGAAATCCGAGAGTCGGCCAGACGTCCCGAACCCACCGGCAGAAGCTCTCGTTCGCGAAATCGGATCTCGTAATCTTGCCGGCCTTTTCAGCCCGCTTTGCGCGCGCCTTTACGGACCTCCTAGTTTTGTCCCTGCTCTCTTTATCCGCCTGATCGTCGGGAAAAAGCACCTTCGCGATTTCCTTGTAAGCTTGGGATCTCGTGATCAACTTTTCGCTCATGTCGGATGTCCGTGGAAACAGTGGCACATTGACGGAAACTACCGTACAGACGTTGCGTGCTACAAGTCGGAATTCGGCAATTGAGAAAGCCACCGTGCGGAAGGGAGAGATGCCGCCAACCTTTAGGTGCCTCGGGACCACCTCGGAGCAAGGGTGGGTAGACATAGCGCCAAGGCTTAGCCGACAGGAGAGAAAGGCGCAGCCGCAGGCCGAGGCGTTGTTTATCGGGGCGCGCGGGGAGCCTTCGGCGCCTTTCTTTGAAGCCGTCATACGGTGCTCGCTTCGGAATGGAAGAGAGATTGGCTCCGGCGCCGTGTCCGAATCCGGTGAGGAACATAAAGCAGGGGTGCAGGTTGGATATCGCCACAGAGGGAAAGTGATCGGGTCACGATGTCCGGTAGGCGAGATGGGCCGTATGCAGGTCAGCAAGTCGAGCGGCGTAGGCTCGCCGCTGAGACGATTTCTCTCCCACCCTCCGGTGCTGGGGCTCCCGTTCGCGATATGAATCCTTGTCCCGGAGTCCCATCTGCCAAATCTGTGTGCTGCGCTTCAGTACCGCTGCGAGGAGATAGGCGATCATCTACAGCAGAGAGGAAGCCGCATCCGGCTAACGAATCCGGATATCGGGATTTGGCCACTTCACCCGACCGAGATGGGATACGGGAATCAGGCGTAAACCGGAAGGATCCCGACGAAGGGTGCCTGATGCTTGTCGGCTCCTCAAACCTGGCTCTGGGATGAAAGCTGGCTAGTGTTTCCGAGCGGCCAGTTTCCAACCGATTGTTCTGAACGCCGGCCAACCTGATGCGATTCGACGGCACGCTGACAAAGTGGGACGATGACCGGGGCTTCGGATTTATCACGCCCAGGCAAGGAGACCGACAAGTCTTTGTACACATCTCGGCTTTTCCGAGGAACGAACAACGACCGCGCCTGCATGAGTCGCTGTCTTTCGAGATCGAGTCGAACAACGAAGGAAAGAAGCGCGCCGTCAACGTTCGTCGGACTGCCCGCTCGCCGCAACCTCGCGCTCGCGGAAAAGTCGCCAAACCACCACCCCCCGCGAGGAGCCTTCTGAGCGCGAGCCTGACCGCGGTCATCTTGTGCGGCATTGGTGTCCTCGGCTACACGGCGTACTCGAATCGTTGGGCCATGCAAGCGCCAGGAAATGCAGCAGAACAATCCCAAGCATCCTGGACGGAGCAGAATCAGGGCCGCACCGCATATCGGTGTGACGGCCGCAGCCATTGTTCGCAGATGACGTCCTGTGCCGAAGCGAAATTCTTTCTGGCCAACTGCCCCGGCGTGCAAATGGATGGCGACCGGGATGGCGTCCCGTGCGAGTGGCAGTGGTGTACGAGCTTCTTCGCGAAGTGATTCCCACGGGAGGCCCGTTTCCGTTTGATGCAGGCGTCCCTGCCTACCTTCAGCAGGGATCAACCCTTCAACAAGGCGGACGCATTTCGGCGACCAGCGCCCGGGGCCGCTCAGGTAAGAGGTCAACTGGGTTTAGAGGAACGGCGAAGAATGGGAAAGATACTGATACCTGCATCAAGCCCGGAAGATTGGAAGCAGTTCTTGGCCGAACCGGAAAAGCACTGGAAACGGGGCAACTCCGCGCGTGCCCTGGCTTACTGTTGGCAGCGGTCGGACGGCATCCCGTCTGACGTGAGCTACGTCCTGCGCCAGGCCCCGGAGCTCAGAGGTCTTGAAGCAATTTTTGCCATCCCGGAGTACCGGGTTCCACTTCCCGGTGGGTCCAGGCCGTCCCAGAGCGACATCTGGGTGCTGGGAAAGACCGATCGGGGAATCGCCTCCATCGCCGTCGAGGGCAAGGTCTCGGAATCCTTCGGTCCAACGATCGGTGAGTGGTACGAAGGTGCATCGCCAGGAAAGGAAGAGAGGCTCAGCTTCCTCTGCAGCGAGCTTGGCCTGTCTTTCCCTCCGGTGAGGGATCTACGCTACCAACTGTTCCATCGAACCGCATCGGCGATCATCGAGGCGAAGCGGCTCCGCGCCCCGGATGCGGTCATGGTGGTTCATACCTTCAGCCCATCCAACGAATGGTTCGCGGACTACGAGGCGTTTCTCGGTGAGTTCGGACTGAGAGCGGGCGTCAACGATATCGCATCCAAGCAGATCGCAGCCAACCTCTGCCTACATCTTGCGTGGGTTCATGGCTCTGAAGAGTTTCTGCAGGCATAGCGTTCGTCAAAAATTGACCGGCTACGGCGTTGCTCGTCCAATCACGCCGCCCACAGCTCCGGCAGGAGCTCGGCCTGCTGCAGCACCGTTTGCACCGCCGCATCCTGCAGATCCGGCGGGTAGCCGTATCGGCGCAGCATCCGTTTGACCATCACTTGCATATTGGCTCTCGCGCTCTACTGATGCACTCAGTCGGTGGTGGCGTTCTTGCGCAGGCTCGTCAGCAGCTCGTGGGCGATCACGCGCAGCTTCTCGTTCCCTTGTTCCCCGTCAGGGTCCGAACCAAAAGCATCGCCCAGAAAACGGGCGTCAACAATCAATACCAATCGCGGCGAAGGCCGGTCTCGCGCGGCACGGTTGGCGCCAAGCCCGTTGCAGAATCCTGCGACTGTCACAAGCGCACGGCGGGGTCTTTTCCGCCGTTTCGCTGTGCCTTGCGCGGCCTGACCATCGCTATGGAGCCGTCATGCCAGTGCGGGGAGGGATCGCGGTGGCTTCGCAAGTCCGGCAGATCCGATTATCGTCCAGATTGCTGGTGCGGCTACACTGATGCGTTATCTGACGCGGTTGGATGATTCTGTGTAAGCCAAAACCCCCGGCCGAGCCGGGGGTTGCTGCTCAATGTGTGGAAGCGAGATCCTAGGGCGCAGGGAATGTCTCCCCTTTACCGATGACGGTTCCGTCCGGGACATTTGCCCCGGTGTAACGTCTCGCGCTATCTCAGGGAGAGCGTCCCGACCTATCTGGTGTGAGACGCAGGGTGTAGTTCCGGCAGTCGTGCGTGAATCAAGCTTGTCGGCACACTACGATGTAGAGTGAGGGGCGTTCTGCCCCACAAGGAAGCTTATTCCTGCCCAAGTTTTTTCTGCGGGACACGAGGACACGA
>JAYEJW010000553.1:0-6655 GCA_034716535.1 Pseudomonadota bacterium | reverse complement strand
CGCGAGTGTTGGGTGCGCGATAAGGATTCGGCACTCACCGCAATCGTCCTCGTCCACGCGGAGTCCGAGGGGCACCCTCGCGTACTCCGACGGCTCAACGTGGATTTCAAGCCAGGATCTCGCGCAAGCCCTGCCTGTCCACGATGGCCGCACTTAGGTCCAGGAAGGCCAATTGCGTCCGAGCCCAGAGGGCACTTGTTGGTGCACTTGGGTTCGTCGCGTGTCGGAGCAAGGCATTGCGCAACCGGGCCGTACGATCGGACCAACGGCTGTCGCTGCTTCTATGGGGTTCTGCGCGTAGCCAAGAATGCCCGACCTGGCAGAGGTTCACCAGTTTCTCCAACTCCCAAACAGTACCCGTTCCCAGGACCAGGGGTTCCGCGACACCGTACAGGTGACCCATCTCGCCGAAATCGTCAAACCACCAGTTCGCCGTCCATGCTCGGTGGTACAGGATGCGGAAGAGTTGCCGATCCCTATGCACCTTCCTCGCAATACGTTCCGCACGCAAGAATCGGCGGTCTATCTCCTCCCTCGCGCGTCCAAGGCTACGGGCCAACAGCGCCGTCTGCAGGCAGTCCTCTGCAAGCTGATAATCCGAGTCTGGGTATCGGGTGGGATCCGCGATCTTGCGATCGAGGTTTTCCAAATCAAGCAGGCGCTCGGCGTCCAAGGGGCCTGGCAAACTGCGTGATCGGGCTGGCGGTTGATCCAGGTCCAGCGTTTGAAACACCAAGTCCCAACGGGAATTCCGGATCACCGTGTCGACTATCCAGGTGCGGTCAAGGAGTCGAATCGGGACCTTCCATTCTCTGGTCAGGGTGTCTTCTATGTTCGCTCGGTTTCGATCCGAAACCGCCTGGTTGGTCATGAAATAGATGCAGGTGTAGCCACGCTCGGTCTGAACGATCTTTCGCACATCATCCGCCACCTTTGGCCGCCATTTCTTCTTGGCGCTGAAGGCGAAGGCCCAGCGCTCGCGGGCGGCTCGGTCGGGTTCCCCTATGTACCATCGGTCTGCGACGCGTTCGGCGACCGGATAGGTCTCGGAATCCACCTTGCTGTCACCGCCTCCCGTCGGTCCGGTCTGAGGAATCAGATTGGGGCAAATCTCTTTCTGCGCCAACTGACGGCAGAAATTCTCGAAAAGGTACTCCTCCTTTCGTTGGGTCAGTGTATCCAAGTGGAACTCCAGGCGATCTCGGCTTATGCCTGGCTCATCTGTCAAAAGGGTGTCTGGAAACAACTCGGGACGGCGCGCGCGCATGAAATCGCTAGGCGTAAATGAAGTAGCCGTTTCTGATGACATGGTGTCTGTCTACTCCCACTTTGGCGAAGCGTGCGCTCCGTATCTGAGAGCACATTACCCATCTATATCCCTCAGTACAGGGTGCCAAATCGTCTGTGTAAGGATCCAGAGTTATGGCTGAAGCTAGTCTTTGCCCAGGATCTCAGAGAGGATTTCAATGACAGCACACGTAACTACGCCTCTCAAATCGGGGGCGTGATACTCCGTGGCAAAGCGGAAACCGGGGGCGCGCTAGAGTTGTCCGGTATAGGTGTTGCGACACACATTGATTCCTCACTGATATCAATGGGTTGCGGTATACAATGGCAAACCAGGGACAGTCGACCACACGGGGTCCGTTACTGACAACTGCGGATTTTTGCGGACGCCACCCGAGCACCCAGGTCAGGCGCTCTTAGCAAACGGAACGTTTTCCAGCGAAACAGAGGGAATACGCCCCTCACCGAAGACCTGCTGCGCGTCGAGGATCTCGATGCCAACGAGTGTCTCGCCGGGGCCGATGTTCAACGCAACTTCATCGTTGAGGCGCAATGTCCGGCACTCATGCTGACCCTCGAGCAGGCGAATGTAGAGGGCGTCTGTCTCCGGATCGTAGCTGATCTTCATGGGGCGCTCCTACAAGAAAAAAGTGTAAACGGTAATGACGACGATCTCGTCGGCCTCTTCCTTGATGACTGGCGCGACCTGCTTGATGGGGTAGTGTGTGCCCTGCCACGCCTGGTTGAAAGAGAAATTGAAGCGGCAGAGCTCACGTCCGTGTTTCGCGGACTCTCGGGTGCCCTGTTCGACGGCGATGCGCACCTCCTGCTCTGTGGCGCCGCGCTCCTGGCACTGTTCCTGGGCGTGGCGTGACAGCCGGATCGGCTTCACGACTCGTCCTCGTCGAACCCGCTCATGCTTAGCCTACGACGTTCTGCATTGCAGCAATCCACGGCCTCGGCAAACTCCCGTTGCGTGCACGAGAGCACACGGATCTTCACCGCCGATTGATCCTGGCAAATACCGCCTCCGCAGAGTCGGCCTCCAACTGTCCTGCCTCGTAGGCATCAAGACGAGATTCGACCTCATTCTTCCAGGCATCGGTCAGGCGTGTGTCGGGATCATGGTCGAAACCATGAAAAAGCTCAGCAGTCAGCTCGGTCCGCTCCATCGGTGTGAGAACGAGTGCTTTTCGAAGTAATTGCCGACTTGCCGTCGTCACAGGATCTTACTCTCGTCGGAACACTTGGTTGCCCCATTCTACAAGCAAATTCTCTGTGCCGTTGGCGTGGACATGCCCGACGAGTTTTCTGAGAAGCCGCGCATCCTGGCGCTCGCCTACGAGAACGAGGCCTACCCGGCATTCGACTGCCTCATGTCCCGGACGTCTGCGGTGGATGCGCACCTGGATCGGATAAAATTCTTGCCTCTGCTCGACCACCTCGTTGGGCGGGCTCTCGAGCCTTGTTCGCGGTGACAGCGATAAGGCGATGACGTCTTCGGCGATTTCACGGATGATATAGGACTCTGAGACAACACCCCGTCAGAGCGGCGGTGTTCATCACCGAGCAAATCGACCTTGCCGATCCCCATTGGAAGCAAACTATGAGAAAGCTGATGTTCACTCTCGTCCTCCTGGTTTCGGGGCAACTCTGGGCGGGAGTACCGGCCACACCGGTCATGACCCTTTATCAGTTCAACGGTGCGCAGGACGTGCCCTATTACGAAATCGAGAGTTTTCGCAAGAGGGGGGCCTCTTCGCCGGCCGGTACCTTGACTCAGGGGACATCGCTCATTCCCTGCCTGGTCGTCAGAAACGGGAAGCCCCTGACTGACCGCAGCGGCACCCCATTTGTGGGATTCCAGGTGGTGGTGGATTCAAGAAAGGCCAGCCGGGCCTCGACGGACAAGTTCAAGAAGACCTTCGCGAAGCGTCGATCGATGAGCGTCCCCAATCATCACTGCGACGGCAGCGTCAGGCATGTGATCGACGTCCGCAGGATGTTCACGAAGAACAAGGCGCCCTTTTTCGACCCCCCGCGATCGGCCAAGGCCGGGAGGGCCGGAGGCCAAGGGGAGGGCGATCTGGATCGAATCGTCCGCGCATTCCACAACTCCGCGGATTGCGAGAACGCCAATCGCACCCTCGTCGGGCGTCGACAGGCCCTGGAGCGGAGTTGGAAGCGCTTCATCGGGGCGAACAAAGGCCGCTGGTCCGAGAAAACGCTCGCAAAGGCCAAGCACCTCGACTACACGATGCGTACCGCACTCTTCGAAGGACACCTGGATCGGGGTTGCAATGCGTACGGGGCCTGTGAACGCAACGTCATTGCCCTGTCCATTCGCAATCGCGCCAGAGAGTCCTGTTCGGGGCGTCAGGGCTGCAGGTTTCCCGGGGACTTTCAGGGCGTGTCCTCCAAGGTGTCGCAGTACAACATCTGGGACGAGTACCTGACGCAGATTTCAGGGCTCACCTCCTGTTTCCTGCGCGACGACCTGGGCGGCAGTGGCGACTATTACGGCAAGCTGCAACGCATGTATGCGCAGAACGTCGCGGATGTCCAGCTGCTCCTTTTCGGCGACGACCAAGACCTGCGGAGCGTCTTTCCCAGGAACGGGATGTCTGACCTGAAGAGCCTGCGGCACTACTACCATGCACCGGCCATGGGCAAGTGTCTCCCCAACCACAAGCGGGTCGAGTACATGTCCGGAGCGGTCGCCAGAAAGGGTAACGACTTCGCCCTGATTGCCAATACGCGGATTCGGGTGGATAAGCGGAGCGGAGAAGGGTATCTCTTCCGAGATGTCGAGTTGGAGGAGGCGCCGGACAGAGACGTCGTCGAGATCGTCAACAACTATCCCGGCTTCGTCGTGGACGGAAGGAAGGTCGACCTGAAGGCCTCCTCGGGTTGTCCGCCCTATGGGATTCCGCGTGGATGCGGATTCAAAGAGGTCGGACGCTATCGAAAGACGCCCTTTTGGCTGAAGGCCGGAAAGCCGCTGGAGCTCGTCTGTTCGGTCAAGGATCGGGGAGAAAGCTGTCAGGGGACGGGTAGGGCCAAAACGGCGAAGGTAGGCGGAGTCTGCGATACGCAGATGAGACCCGTCGCGGGTGTTCGCTAGTGCGCCAATGCACGGGTCTTCGTGGTTTGCTGCTCCATCTCGAATCAATCAGCCCTGGTATCGCCCTCATGCGCAAGAATCGCTGTTTCTTCCCTGTCGCTGCGCTCTTGGCGGCGATTTCGCCGGCCAGCGTGACGCTGTGTGCCGCGGAGGAGCCGTCAACCGAGAAACCCGAGCTCGCCACGCAGGACATTGATACAGGGCCGCTCGAGTCCGCGATCTGGCTCTTGGAGAGCTACAGAGTGGACGGGGAAACCCGCGTGTCCAGTTCTTCCCACCCGGCGACCATCAGGTTGCGGGACGGGCAACTGAGCGGCAGCGGCGGCTGCAATCGGCTCATGGGGAGTTACGAGCTGTATGGCACGCAACTCTCCGCGACGGTGTCCGCCATGACCATGATGGCCTGCCCCGAGGGGATGGACCAGGAGCAAGCGGTAGCCGCCGCCTTGGGCAAGGTCCGGAGCTACCAATTGGACGGCGATCGGCTTACCCTGTTTGACGAAGCATCCGAACCGGTGCTGGTCTTCACCGAGCTCCAGCCCATGCCCCTGATCGGTACCAGCTGGAGCCTCGCTTTCTACAACAATGGAAAGCAGGCCCTGGTCTCTCCACTTAGCGGGACCGAGATCAGGCTCGAGTTGGGGGACGACGGAAACCTGGGCGGGCACAGCGGCTGCAACCGCTATTTTGGTCCTTATAGGCTGGAGCGCAGTGGACTCGAGATCGGGCCGATCGCCGCCAGCCGCATGGCCTGTCTGAGGCCAGAGGGACTCATGGAACAAGAATCCGCTTACCTACGGGCCCTGGCGACCGTCACCGGCTACCAGGTCGAGGGTAGCGAGCTGAGACTACTCAACGCAGACGGTAAGGTGGCGGCCCGGTTCCGGGCACAGCGCGATGAGACTGCACCGGAGGGGCGAGAAGACTAAACCTTTCCACTTCCAGCTCCCGAGGGCTTTCTCGTGTCTGGGCCGGATCGCCCAAGGATGTCGTTCCGACTTCCAAAACACCCACAAGTAGGAAATGTGATTGCTGCAAGTTGAGCTATGTTTTTAGGTGTGTTCAGGCAAATTCCATCCTCGAGGTGTCCTAATGCAAGCCGTTATCGATAGAGACTACTGCTTAGAAAATCCCAAGAAAATCATTCAGCTATTCGGGCTCGATATCTTCCTCGGCATGCTGCTGCGCAAGGACAAGACGCTGGTGGAGAGGGTTTCCGCGAAGTACCAGGCCCACGGGGTCGCCATGCCGGGACCGGTCGGCAACGCATACAAGCTCTCCGCCCTGTTCGAGTTCCGCGTCGCGCACATCTACGCTGCAATGGCCGAACGTTTTAAAGACATTCCCGACGTCCGACAGTTGTTCGTCGATCTGAAAGAGGAAGAGATCGAGCATGGCCGTATCATGCTGACCTGCCTGTATCAGATCGCCATGAACCCTTCAGTCGACTTCGTTCCCAGCATACGGGACCCGGAGATTCGGGAATCTTTGGGCAAGCTGCGTGCTACCGAAAAGCAGGTTCCCGCAATGTCGCTGGAAGATGCCTTGAAGGTCACCGACGAGCTGGAGGCCAGTGAGGTCAACGTCATCTTCGGCAGGTTGTTGAAACAGATCGGCAAACCCGAGACTGAGCTTTTCGCGAACAAACTGAGAGGGGCGCAGAGCCACACGGTCTCCGTGCCGCGACGCATCAAGGAGTTGAAAGCCAAGCTTGGACCGGCGGGTATTGCGGACGCGGCGTAGCTGACCTGACGGTGCCATCATTTGGCCGACGGCGACCACCAAGCCGTCTTCTCATTCAGGATGACAGGAATCCGCGCGCCCTTGATTTTATAAAAAGTGTATATACACTTATTGGCATGGAAGAGAAGACGAGCGTCCCTCTCGATCTCAGTCTTGCGGCCGCCCGGGGTTGTATCGGCTTCGGCGTGCGCAAGGGCGCCCGCGCCCTGGGACAGCTTTATGATGCGGTCTTGGCGCCGGTCGGAATCAAGGGCACCCAGTTCTCCCTGCTCAACGCCGTTCATCTCATGGAGGCTCCCGGAATAGGGCAACTGGCGCAGGCGTTGGTGATGGATCGGACCACGCTGACCCGCAATCTGCGCCCGCTGGTGGATCAGGGGTTGCTGGAGGTGCGGCCCGGAATCGACCGGAGGGAGCGTCGGGTCCTCCTTACCGAGGCGGGACAGAAGCGCCTGGCCCAGGCGTTGACCCTGTGGGCAGGGGTTCAGGAGCGGCTCGCCA
>JAYEJW010000552.1:0-6661 GCA_034716535.1 Pseudomonadota bacterium | reverse complement strand
GCACCTCAGGAGAGCGGCTGCCATGCGTCCGGCGCTTCAATCTCAGTATGCTGGCGCCTCCGCTTCATAATTGAGCCCCGCGTCAGCGGCCTGGTCGCGGACCGCCCGATAGATGCCGTGGTCCAGGGAGCCCTCGCCGCCGCCGCGCTCTTCCACCTCTTTGCGCAGATAAGCGGCTCGCTGTTCTCCCAGCTCCCGCATTTCCTGCTTGAGGCTGTTGCGTCGTTCGGCGGTTTCATCGACGAGGGACTTCTGCGCCTGGGGGGGCAGGGCCTGGAGCGGGGCTGGCAGCTCTTCTTGGGGGATGTCCGCCAGATCGACACGTCCGCCGGTTACGTCGTCCACCAGGTCCTTGCTGCCCAGGAAGTTGGTCTCGCCGCTTTTGGAGGTATTGAACACCGCTCGGCGCGCGCGGGATTCAAGGGTGGCCGACTCGTGCAGCTTCTTCGTTGCCTCCAGCTTGCGTCGGTGAGTCTCCTTGTCTTCGGAATCACCGTAGTAGAGGCGGGTCTCGTCCATCTGTGCGGAGAGCTCTGCGAGCCTCGCGTCATAGGGCGTTGCGATGGCCACGGCGCTCCCGGCCTGTTCCACCTGAAAATAGCGGCCCTGCCCGAGCGCGGCGATCTTGCGCCAGGCCTCTGTCGCCGAGCCGTCGTTTCCGCATTGGATGGCGTTGACCCGGATGCCCAGTTTGTGTGCCGTCTCGACGGTCTTCGGCCATTTGACGTCGTCTTGGTAATCCATGTGGGGTGGGGCGTCGCCGACCAGGAAAAGGACACGATAGGTCTGCTCGTCCTGGCTCCAGGACAGCTTCTGGACCCCGTCGTACAGGGCCTGGTTCACGCTCTCCGGCCCGTCGCCGCCGCCATCGGCCCGGAAATCCATCAGGGTCGCGTACATGCTGTCCAGGTCAGAGGAAAGGTCCACCACCCGCGTTACATAGCTGTCCCCCCGATCCCGGTAGGCCACCAGGCCCATGCGGATCTCGGGTGCGGGCTGGGCGGATGCCATGGTGCTGGCGATGGACCAGATCTTCTCCTTGGCCGCCTGGATCAGACCGCCCATGCTGCCGGTGGTATCGAGCACGAACGCGACCTCCACCTTTGGCCGGTCGTTGGTAAGAGAGACGATCGGCGGCGGTGCACCGGTCACTGGGACGGCGGCGCCGGTGCCGCGTAGCGTCGGATAGAGGGCCACCGTTGTGGCCGTGAAGGCGAGCAGTGCGATGGCGATGACTTTCGGTTTCATGACTTGTGCCTCTTGAGATTCAACGGATGGTGGAGAGCCTGCCCAGGGCCGCCTCAGCGGTCCGGTGGGCACGCTCGAAGCTGTCGTTTTCTCCGCCGATATCCCGGCCATTTCCTGGCCTGCGGGTCGGTATGAAGACGAACAGCGCCTGCACGAGCGACAGACTCCAGACGGCGAGAAACAGGCTGCCGGTGTGGAGGTAGGCTCCGACCCCGGCGATCAGGCCCAGGCCGGTCAGGCCCAGGTCGGCCAGCGCGGCCAGCAGGCCCTGGTGGAAGTACAGGGAACGCACGAGCCAGACCAACCCCAGGTGGGCGAGCACATATAGCGGCAAGGGCGGCGCCAGCGCCCACAGGATGGCGGCTGCCAGGAGCCACGCGACCAGCGTCGTAACGCGGCCCACGCGCTCCCCACTGCGGGCCAGCAGGTAGAGCAGGTAGCCGAGTCCGAGGCCGGCCGTCACCAGCCGCAGGGCCAGGGTTCCGGGCAGCGCCCAGGCAAGCACGGCGAAGCTCAGGCTGCCGGAGAGGGCGGCGATCAGGGCCACTCCTGTCCCTTCGAAGAACGTCGGTCGGTTCATGTCCGCTCCCTCCGTTGCCGCTCCCGCAGGAAGGCCACTTCCACGTCCTCGTCCCGCACCGAGAAGTCGGGGGTCGTCCAGCGGTCCTGCGGCGGCGCGGCTGGTTCGTCTGCTGCGAGCAGCTCCGCCTTCTGACGCATGGAGTCGAGTCGCGTCCCGTTCTCCCGGACCCGGGCCTCGAGCCGGGCCAGGTTGTCTTCCAAGGCGGAACGCTTGCGGGAAAGAAACTCGCTGAAGCGCTCGGCCTCGAGCCTTCGCCTGAGGAGCGCACGGGCGAGGTCGTCCTTGCCGGCGCCGAAGCAGACGTCCAGCTCCTCCTCGATCCCGCTCAGAGCGCGCGCGACCTCTTGCGTGCGGGCACGGAGCTGGCGTTGCTCCTCGCCCAACAGCTTCACGCGTTGGCGGTCTTGGGCCAGGTCCTGCTCCATGTCGCGGACCGCCTGCCTGAGCACCAGATCGGACTCCTCCACACGGTCCAGCACCGCGTGGATATCGGCCCTGAAGAGTCTGGAAACACGGGTTATCAATGTCATGGCGCTACCTCCCGACTGCTGTTGTACCGAATGCAGTTTCAGTCTAGGGCGGGGCGGCAACGCCTCGTAGGCATCTCTTGGTAAAAGGTTTTCAGCCGGTTTTACGAAAGATTTACATGCCTGCGCGGGAATGCGCTGTTAGCATGTCGAGGTGGACACCCGCAACCTCTCGGGCCAGCGCGGTGGCGAGGGCCTCAGCTTCACCCGTCGCGAGGCGGAGATTCTGCAGTACCTGCGGGCCAACTCCGAGCGGCCGGTGGCGCGGGAGGAGCTGCTGAGCAAGGTGTGGGGCTACGCGACGAACCTCGGCATCGAGACCCGCACCGTGGACATCCACATCGCCAAGCTCCGGCGCAAGATCGAACCCGACCCCGCCCGACCGCGGTACCTCATCACCGTGCGCGGGGCGGGGTACCGGCTGCTCGCGGACTGAGACCTTGCGCGTCTCCCTCACCGGACTGGACCCTCGGCGGCCCAGGTTCTGGTTGGCACTGTTCTTCCTCGCCCTGGCCATCCCGACCGCCATCCTCATCCGCCAGGCGTACAGCCAGCTCAAATGGGAGGCATTTCACCAGCACCGGACAATGGCCGAGGAGCTCACGGCCCGCATCGACGGCCGATTCGTCCGCATGATCGATGCCGAGGAGGCCCGCTCCTTCGCCGATTACGGCTTCCTGGTCGTTGCCGGCGACCCCTCGGCCAGCTTCCTACAGCGCTCATCCCTGTCGACCTATCCGGTAGGCTCCGCCATTCCCGGTCTGGTGGGTTACTTCCAGGTGGACGCCGCCGGGGCCTTCAGCACGCCCCTGTTGCCTCCGGCCGGCGCTGCACCGAGCGTTTACGGCATCTCCGGCGGGGAGCTCGATGGGCGCCAGGCGCTGGAGGTGCGCATCCGGACGATCCTGAGTCGGAACAGCCTGGTCGAGGAAGCGAAGAGCGTTGCGCTGGAGCAGACGGTCCCAAAGGGGTCCGCGAAGCCCGAGCGCGAAGGGGCAGTGGAGATGGGCCCCGCTCCTGTCCTGTCTGGGCGGGACGAAGAACCGCGCCTTCTTGTCGAGAGCGAGAAGACCCACAAGCGCGCGAAGGCGCCGGGTCAGGCCGCCTTCGACCGGCTCAACGAGGCGTACGGGCGTCCCGGGCGGGGTGTGGAGCAGGCGGCCAGCCCCCTGGGAAGGGTCGACGACCTGAATCTGGAGCAGGGACTTCAGCGCCGGCTCATAGACTCGTCCGGGGACGAGGCCGGCACCCGGAAGGCGCCGTCGATGCGGGAGCGGGGCGTGCGCAAGGAGCGCGCCGCGCTTCCGGAGCCCCCCCTACCGAGCCTGCGGAGCTCGAGGAGCCCGTGGCTACTCAGGCAGGGGAGCTGCGCGTGAGCATCTTCGAGAGCGAGCTCGATCCCTTCGAGCTCAGCTTGCTCGACAGCGGGCATTTTGTACTCTTCCGTAAGGTGTGGCGAGACGGGCAGCGCTACATCCAGGGGGCGCTGATCGAGCAGCGCCAATTTCTCGAGGAGATGATCGAGACGCCGTTTCGGGAGACGGCCCTGTCGCAGATGAGCGACCTGGTGATCGCTTATCGGGGATCCGTGCTTGCCGGCGTCACCGCTCACGGCGGGCGCGGATATCTGTCGAGTGCCGAAGAGCTGATCGGCGAGCTGCTTTACCGGGCCCCTCTCTCGGCGCCGGCCGGCGACCTGGAGCTCATCTTCAGTATCAACCGGCTGCCGGCCGGGCCGGGCGCGGGGGTTGTCAGCTGGGTAGCGGCGATACTGGTTCTGGTGCTCTGCGGGGGGTTCCTGCTGATGTCCCGCCTGGGCCTGCGGCAGATCGAGATCGCGCGGCAGCAGCAGGACTTCGTCTCCGCCGTCAGTCACGAGCTCAAGACACCCCTCACCTCCATCCGCATGTACGGCGAGATGCTGCGCGAGGGCTGGACCGACGAAGAGAAGAAGCGGGGCTACTACGACTTCATCTGCGATGAGAGCGAACGCCTGACGCGACTGATCAACAACGTCCTGCAGCTTGCCCGTCTGACCCGCAACGAGCTACGGGTGGATCTTCAGCCGATGAGGGTTTCCGAGTTGATTGAGAGCGTCCGCTCCAAGGTCGTGTCCCAGACCGAGAGGGCTGGGTTCGCGCTCAACCTGGACTGCTCCGACGCCGCCGAGGCCGTCATTGACATCGATGCGGATTTCTTTGCCCAGATCCTGATAAACCTGGTGGACAATGCCGTCAAGTTTTCCGCAGGTGCCGACAAGCGGGTCGTCGAGCTCCTCTGCAGGGCGACGAGCGGAGGCGAAGTCGTGTTTTCGGTCCGGGATTACGGACCGGGCATCCCTCGGGACCAGATGAAGAAGATCTTCAGGCTCTTCTATCGCTCCGGGAACGAGCTGACCCGCGAGACCGTCGGCACGGGGATCGGCCTGGCGCTGGTCCGGCAACTGACCAGCCACATGAACGGACATGTAGATGCCGTCAACGCGCAGCCCGGGGCGGAGCTCCGTCTGGTCTTTCCGATGAGTCGGGCTCGGCCGCGGCCCGAAGCGGGGTAAGATGGCGCCCATGAGCACGTCACTCGACGCCGCCTAGGCATTGCTCCGGGGCTCGGTCATGAGCTACCGGGGCCGGTCGGTCGGCACGGTCGCCGCCTGCGATCCCGCCGGGGCCGTGGCCGCCAACTACCACGAATGCTTCGTCCGCCACTTCATCCCCTCCGCGCATCTGAATCAGATCTGGACCGTGACCGGCTACATCCGACACTCCGAAGTTAGTCGACAAGCTCAAGTTGGCTGGTATTTCACTTCAGCCGCTTGAATTTCCTTCTATCCTTGTTTCTGCCAGGGGCGTGACGTGAAACGAGGTACCAGACCTCCGAGTCTTGAAAGCGGTTGCCGTCCGTCGAGGAGGAACCGTAAATGTTCAGCTAGGGCTTTGTCTTCTATGGAGAACAACACCTTTCGGGACATCTTTATGAGCTCCTTGGACGCGCTGTTGATCATTGAAGCCAACAGCGGAGGTCTCATACTGGATGCAAACCCCGCCACCACAAGAATCCTGGGCTATGGGCCAGAGGACCTAATAGGCAAGCAATTCTCCGTCCTGTTTCCGAAGGACAGGGGTGTAGCTGCCGGCGATGTACTTGAGAGGATCCAGGTATATGAATCCACTTTCATCCAGGAATTTCAAGACGCAAGCGGTTCTGAATGCCGGCTTGAGCTGAGCGTGACGATGATTCCCTGGCGAGGGGAAAATGCGATAATTGCGACCCTTCGCGACAGCAGCGCACGGATTGCCGAAGAGGAAAAATTGCGTGAACTGGCTTCCGTCGACGCCTTGACCAAGGTCTTCAACCGTCGCCAATTCATGACAAGCCTGCACTCTGCGCTCTCATCGGCTCAGCGTCATCAGTTCCCGTTGAGCCTCTGTATATGTGACATAGACAACTTTAAGAAAATCAATGACGTGCATGGGCATCTCAGCGGTGATCAAGTGCTAATCAGCTTGGCGCGCCTCCTTGAGAGCGAGTCGCGCCTCGAAGATGCCGTTGGACGCTTCGGGGGCGATGAGTTCTCAGTTCTGTTCCCTTATGCCTCTACGAAGGACGCGTTTTCCATTGTGGAACGGGTCCGCATGCACTTGGAGGCGAATGTCTTCCAGACGGCAGAGGGAGGCTCTTTCAACGTCACCGCCAGCTTTGGTGTCGCGGACTTCGAGGGATGCGAAGACAACCTGTTTGAATGCGCGGACAAGGCGCTGCTGGCGGCGAAGAAGGCAGGGCGGAATCGAATAGTGGTCTATACCGGCGAAGGAGACGCGGGGTAGATCCGTCCGGGATTCTCTCAGCGCTTGCCTGCTGTTTGTTCCTACGCAAAGTGATTGAGGGGGAATCAAAACCCCAATCCCCATTCGCTCGAGCCAGCCGGGGCTGCCGGCCCGGGTCTCGATCCTCTCGCGCTTACGGAAGCTTGATGATCCGCTCCACCTCGACCTCCAGGAGGGGTTCGGGGTAGTGGTGGCCCACGTGGTGCATGGCCTCAACGGTCAGCGTGACCTTCAGGCCGGCCTCCACCGCAGCGTGAATGGCCTGCTGCATCTCTGCCGCCGCCTGGGTGAGGTCGTGCGCGAGTCGCTCGTCGCGCTCGTGATCGAAGGCGTCTTGACTATCGCTCATCGTGTTTCCTCGCTCCGGGGAACAAGCCGGACTGTCTTTGGGATGTGCCGATCATGCCATCCCGGCATGATCAGCGCGCGGCATCCGAAAAATGCGGTTTCCGGATGCCTTCGTGTTCAGCCACGCGGCG
>JAYEJW010000551.1:0-6704 GCA_034716535.1 Pseudomonadota bacterium | reverse complement strand
CCGGTTTTGAACTTGTCCGGTGCGATACGCCCGCCGAGGTAACCGATAACGCCGGCCGCCAGCACGATATAGGGAAAGGGAACGTGCAGCGCGAAGATGGCGACGAAGGCCGCCGCAGCCATGGCCCGGAGCACGCCGTTACGCAGCGCCCGCGAGCCGATCCGATACGCGGCAAATACCACGATGGCGGTTACCGCCGGCTTGATGCCGTATAGCACGCCAGCCACCACCGGCACGTCGCCGTAGACCAGGTAGATCCAGGTAAGGGCAATCAGGATCGCCAGCGACGGCAGCACAAAGAGCACCCCGGCCATGATCCCGCCCAGGGTCCCATGCATCAGCCAACCGATGTAGGTGGCGAGCTGCTGGGCCTCGGGACCCGGCAACACCATAGTGTAGTTGAGGGCATGCAGAAAGCGGTGCTCGCTGATCCAGCGCCGCCGTTCCACCAACTCGGTGTGCATCATGGAGATCTGGCCTGCCGGGCCGCCGAAACTGATGAAACCGAGCTTGAGCCAGTAGAGAAAGGCTTCGCGGAGAGAAACGAGCGGCGGTGGCGTCTGCTCAGACGCCAGCACCTCGGTCGTTGTTGTCATGGTCTATTCCTTATCGCGCGCTATGCAAGAAAACTTGTCTCGATGACCGTAATGAAGCGAGCTGCCTGTCGCGGGCCTTGCGGACGCTGCCAGTTCTGGCAACCCGCTGAATTTCTGGAAATCGGCCAACTCCGCTCGGCTTTACTCGTAATTCTCTGCCGTGCTGGTGTCCAGGTTCTCTCGGTAAAAGCCTTCGAACTCTTCCTCGAAGAAAAACTTCCTCTCCCCGAAGGCCGGTTTGAGCTCGTTGATCCAGGTGGCCGCCTCGTTATATTGAGCAAAGAATGGCCGCTGCACCCAGTCCGGATTGCGCCCCTGGATGAAGCGCAGTTCCAGCACCTGCTGTCCTGCGACCTCCGTCGCACCGAGCACTTGGATCTTGCCGGGATTCGCTGACATACTGGGGCCGCGAACCGTTCGACACAGACCGCTCACGTTTTTGTAGGCGTCGCGATAAATCTCCCACGCGCGGACCAGCGGTACCGCGAAGAAATGCTGGGCGCCGGTGTTGCGGGCGACGAACATGTAATAAGGGACGCAGCCGAGATCCACCAGTTCATTCCATAGCGTGGCCCAGTTATCCGGATCGTCGTTGATATGGCGGAGCAGCGGCGACTGAGTGCGGATCTCGGCTCCCGTCTCCCGTACCCGTCCAAGGGCCAGGCGGACCACCTGCGGCTCGAGCTCTCTGGGATGGTTGAAGTGTGCCATGACAGCCAGGTGCTTGCCTGACGCGACGACTCTTCGGAACAAGGCGATGAGTGCATCGGCCTCCTCACCGCCGAGGAACCTGTAAGGCCAGTAGGTGAATGCCTTCGTACCGATTCGGATGCGGCGCAGATTCGGCAGATCGGCCTCAATGAGTGGTTCCAGGTAGCTCGCCAGGTTTCTCACCGACATGACGAGGGGATCGCCACCGGTGAATAGGACATCAGTGATTTCCGGATGCCGGCGCACGTAGGCCACCAGCCCCTCTACCTCCCGGCTCGCGAACCTGAGTTCTGCCATCAGGGTGAACTGGGGCCAGCGGAAGCAGAAGCTGCAGTAGGCGTGGCACGTCTGCCCCTGGCTGGGGAAGAAGAGTACGGTTTGCGCATATTTGTGCTGCATGCCATGGAGCGGCTCGCCGTCCAGGTACGGCGTGTTGTGGTAAATCTGGCCGGCCGGGTGCGGATTCAGCTCCATGCGGATCCGGTTTGCCGCAGCCCGAGCGACCTCTGGCTGCGCCCCTGCTCTGATCAGTCCGGCGATCTCGTCGTAATGATGCGGCAATAGCATCCCGTGCTGCGGAAAGGTCAGCGCGAACATCGGGTCATTGGGGACAGCGTCCCAGTTGATCAGATGATCAACGACGAAATTGTTGGTCTTGAACGGCAAGACATGGCCTACCACCTCGATGTCGAATAACTGTTGCTCGGAGAGCTGTTGAATCTGGGGGATATCGCGGAAGTTTTTTAGCGTGTAGGCCTGGTACTTGGGCGCCGCGCCTGCACCGAAAGATGAACGGAAACCACAACTACTCACGTACTCGCTCTCCTTTACCTTGGACCAGCTGGGAGCGTTGTGCTTGAAGCGAAACCACAGCGCCTAGGGACCGGGCCGAAGCCAAGACTATGATACATGGCACATGGCAAAGGCGCCGTGGGATGAGGCGGCGGCGACAACCCTGTTGCGGTGAGGCCAGGGGTTTTGACTTTTGCGTGTCCGGCGCTGGTCCGCATCGAAGGGATATCCGAAACCTTGAATTCAAACGACTCCCAGTAGACTGGCCCGGATCAACTTTGCAGATAAGCCGAATGGGAGAACCCGGGACAGACGTGGGGAATACCGGGGACAAACCACGGGTTATGCTCAGGTCCTTCAACGTCCAGAGCGGGCTTTGCCGAGAGCCGCCACTCAGAGAATTGGTACAGTAAACGCCAGCGGTATCAAACTCGCTGCCTTCCAGGGCTGCAGACTGTGCGACGTCGCTCTTTCCACCGCCACCAGTTGGGAAAATTCGCGGGGCGCTCGTGTTCACCGGGCTGCAATGCATCGAATCCGTGTCAGTTTTCGGAAAACGCGACACCATCCGGCGAATCCGGGTCGATGCTCAGGTAGTACCGCGTGTACTTGCGCTCACCGACCCGGCGCAACGCAGCCTTGTCGACCAAGTCGCGCAGGTCCCGGGTGGCGGTCGCCCGGGAGGTGCGGGTGATGGCGATGTAGTTCTCCGCGCTCAAGCCGCCGACGAACCCCTCGGGACCTGCTCGGAACAGACGCGCGAGGACCTTTTCCTGCCTCGCGTTCAATTGATCTCTCAGTCGCTCGTAGAGCCGGGCTTTCTCAATCAGGAATTTGATCCGCGTTTGGGTGTACGCAACGGCATCCAGGGTCGTTTCCGAGAAGTAGATCAACCAGTCGGTGATCTCATTTCGCTGATTCGCCTGTTCCAGGGCCGCGTAATAGGCCTTCTTGCGTTTCTCAATCGTATGGGCCAACGCGATCAGCGTCGGTTGCCCAAGGTTTTCGGCGAGCGCTTTCTCCGCAATCGCCCGCCCGATGCGGCCGTTGCCGTCCTCGAAAGGATGGATGCTGACGAAGTAGATGTGGGCGATCCCCGTCCGAGTCAGCGTGGGCAGCGGTGTCGTTCCCGCAGGGCCGGTTCCGTTGAACCAGGCAATGAAACGCTCCATTTCGCTGACCAAGCGGTCTGAGGGTGGGGCCTCGAAATGTATCTGTGGTGCGTAGACCGGGCCTGAGACGACTTGCATCGGTTCGTCGAGCGTGCGGTAGCGGCCGACGTCCGCGAGATCCCGGCGTCCCATGGTCAGCATGGTGTGCCAGGACCACAGGGTTTCGTGGGTGAGTGGAGCCTGGAAGGTGCGGTAAAGATCGACCATCAACTCTGCGATGCCCTGCTCAGCTGCGGAGACACGCCGGTGATCGGTGGCGAGTCCGAGCCGTCGTAGGATTGAGGATTGTAGGCTATCGGGGTCGAGGTACTCCCCCTCGATCCGCGAGGTCATCAGCGCCTCGTTGCCGATCATGTCCACCGTGAGCTGTCGTTTGTCTTGGTCTCCGAGGTTGAGGAAGGCGCCGAAAAGGATTCCGGATTGGTGCAGCAGGCGCAGTTCCATGTCCGCCAGCGCGGCACTGTCGTAAGTGAAATCGGGCCAGTTTGGTTGCTGCCAGTTCCAGCGCATGATCAATAGAACGAGCCTTTATGACTCACAGAACCGATCCTGCATGAGGTATAGTCCGAGAGTTTATCGATCATCGCCTTTGCGCGCCAGTGGGTGTCTTAAGCTCCGGGTTTTCTCATCCTCGTCCGATTGGCTCATCAGTGAGCGTGGCTTGCACATCGATGTCGCTGAGCACACCGAAACCCTCGGATTTCAAGGCGTCCGTCACCCGATCTATGGCCTGATCGAAGCTGAGGTCGACCTGGAGAGAGAATCCGTACATCGCACACACGTTTTACGCAGTTTGTGAAGAGTCTACCGCGACTGTAAATCGGGGCATGATCGCGTACTTCAAAGCGGCGAATTCTATCGCGATAGGCGCGTCGGTACTTGGCGTGATCCGGCAGGCGAGATCTGCCACACTTGCACGCCGGAAAACGGCTCTCCCGAGCCCTGAACGGGACGGCGGGGCAGCCGGTCGTCTGCAATCTGAGGTCGTGACGCATCAAGGCGGGTAACCGATGGGCACACTCGCGAACGTTGCGGATCGCTACTCTCATCATGCCGGGGTGGTTGCCGACGGCTCGACCCCGAGGCGGCGGCAGGCGTCTCCTGTCTACTGATCACTGCAAAGGTGTCTTCCACATCAAGAAGCGACATGACTTCCTTGCGCTCAAACCCGTCGCGCTGACGGCCGCGATCGGGATCGGCCTGACGGTGGGCGCCTATGCCTCCGAACCCAGCTTCGACTGCGCCAAGGCAGACGGCTCCGTCGAGGAGCTGATCTGCAAGGATGCCGAGCTCGCGGCCCTCGATCGCAAGCTCTCCGAGGTCTACGCGGCCGCGCTCAAGCGCGTCGCCGAGGAAGGGTACGAGGACCCGCGAATTTGGCAGCGGGGTTGGGTCAAGGGGCGAAACGACTGTTGGAAGGCCCAGGACGTGCGCGCCTGTGTGGAGGCGGCGTACCAGCACCGGATCGCGGAGTTGCAGATCCAGTACGGTCAGCTCGAGGTGCCGTCTCCCGTGCACTTCGCTTGCGGCGAGATGGACGTCACCGCCGTTTTCTACAGGGAGACGGATCCGCCGACGGTCGTGCTGACTCCAATCGGCCCGCACGAGGGAGACGATCAGGTCATCGCCTTCTTGAGCCCGTCCGGCAGCGGAGCCAAATATGACGGTTCCAACGCGAGTTTCTGGGAGCACCAAGGCGAGGCGATGCTAAGCTGGTTCGGTAAGGAAATGACGTGCAAGAAGAAAGGCGATTAGTCACAGAGCTCAGCGACTCTGGCGCCGACAAGATCGCTGTTCGGCGTCGGTTTGGCGCGATTGCGGGTGTTTCGCTTGATCGAGGAGACCGATCGCACCCTCTCCCCCATCCCCTCTCCCGCCCTCGGGAGAGGGGAGCAATCGCGTCGCAACGGCCTGCATCTGGGTGCAGAATCAAGTGCGCACCAGGGCCTGTCCACCGGGGACAATGGTCGCCATGAGCGGATCAGTAGGGTCAAGAGTCTGTTGTTTTTCATCCCCTCATTCTATCCTTCCCCCAGAGGAAGAAGGTGCCCGCCGGTAATGTCTGCGAGAAACCACGGCTTCCGCCCTCGCGAGAATGCCCATGGATGTGGTTCGTTGTAGAAAAGCAGCTGTTATCGTCACCCATAAGTTCCGCGGAAGAGGCTCTTTTTTTGGAGAAAAGCGCATGCCCATCAAGTACCCTCTCACTCTGCTTGGCGCGGCAGTACTGACATTGAGCTCCGGCATGGCGTCTGCCACGGCAGACGGGCCAGACTTCTATCAGGTGACCGGCGTTGCCGCCGGCGATGTCCTGAACATCCGTGCGAAGCCGGACCCGCATGCGGCCAAGGTCGGCGAGATCCCGCCAGACGGGACCTGCATCCGAAACCTCGGTTGTCGGGGCGGCCTGACCTTCCAGGAGTTCACGGAGTTCTCCCCGGCCGAGCAGGCGAGACGCCTTAAGAAGAACCCCCGCTGGTGCAAGGTGGAGTACCAGGGGGTCACCGGCTGGGTCGCGGGGCGCTATGTGCAGGAAGGCGGCTGCAGCGAATGAGTTCCATGCGCGCCCGCGGTGCGGCGTTTGCGTCCTGCCTGACGGCGGGGACAGAAAGTAAGCATCTGGCTCGGCATCCCTGGCCTATCAGAGATCTTATCGGCACCACATCAACGTCAATACCCGAGGAGACGATTCATGTTCAGAGTCCTGTTCGGAGACCTTGCCAATGGGCGCCTGCTGCGTCTGCCCTACCTGGGCTATTCGATTCTCCTCGGCGTGATCGCCGTGGCCATCGGAATCGGCATCGGCGCCGCCATCGGGGTTGCCGAGAACCTGGTGGGCGGCGACATCGAGGCCGTACAGACCCAGCTACGCGAACAATTCGGCGTTCCCGCACTCGTCCTGATCTCAGTCCTTTTCGCCGGCTTGTTCTTTGCCGGGCTTAATCTGATGGCCAAGCGTATTCGCGACATCGGCCTGCCCGGCTGGTGGACGGTGCTGGCCTTCCTGGTCGTCAGCGTGGTCCTCTCCCTCGCCGTCTCGCAACAAGCGTCCAGCGGCTTCCACTTCTTGGTCTGGATCGTCCTGCTGCTGGTCCCGACCGGCGCCTTCGGCGGCAAGTCCGGGAGCGGCCTATAGCGCCGAACGTCCGACCTTCGAGATCGACCTGTTCTCCTTGGCGTAGTCCGCGTACGTCCGGCCGAGCCGGTCCAATTGCAGGTCGAGCCTGGCTCGGCATAACTGTAAGGAACAGCCCGTGATCAAGCTGACCCCCGTGAAGCACAATGTGACTCGCAGTCTGTAGGTCGGGTTAGCGCAGCGTAACCCGACGTGTATCGTGGTAAACGTCGGGTTACAGCGCGCATCGGCGTCAACCCAATCGATCGGCGGTGTTCCAGGCGCGCCTAACCCGACCTACAGGCTGCGGGTTGGGTT
>JAYEJW010000550.1:0-6761 GCA_034716535.1 Pseudomonadota bacterium | reverse complement strand
TTCCTTTTGTAATTCTACTTTGTCACATTGAAATTCCAGCCGTCATTCCCGCATGGAAGCGGGAATCCAGTTGCCATGGATGGCACTGCAAGTGTGTCACAACGTTGCCGGCTCGCCTTCCATGGCGACTGGATCCCGGCGTCCCAGCCGGGATGACGGCAACCCAACCGACAGACGCCGAAATCTGACAAAGTAGAGGTAAGGTTAGTTTTGTAATTTTGTAGATCGGGTTAGCGAAGCGTAACCCGACGAGAAGCCTCACAAGAATGTCGGGTTACACTCCGCTTCGCTGCGTTAACCCGACCTACTGTTGGTTTGTCGTCGGGGATTTCGAGAAGCAACCTGGGAAGAGGTGAAGTACGTTGTCTGCATCGATGCCGCTAGAACACTCACGCTTTGATCACGGTCGCCGCGGTGCTGTCTACGGGCTGATGGCCGCAATTCTCCTCTTTGCCCCCTTGATCCGTGCCGGCCAGCCGCCGATACCCCTGCTTGTCCTGGAACTGCTTTCGGTGCTGCTTCTCGTGCTGGTGTTTTGGCGTCCGCAGCACGGGCTCGTAACGCGGCTCGAGGCGATCGCTCTTTCCTTGCTTTTCGTTTTTCCTTTGCTGTATCTGGTGCCGGTGCCCGGAAGCCTGGCCGAGTGGCTCCCCGGTCGCGAGCAGTATCTCGCGGGCCGCTCACTGCTCGACGGCGAGGGAGTCAATGCGGCCGGCAAGCCGTCCGTCTACCCCCTGGAAACCGAGTCTGCCTGGCTCGTCCTGTTGGTGCCCATCGCTGTATTTCTGGGCACGCGAATGCTGGACTCGCGCCGCGTGCTCGGCCTTGTCCTGCTGCTACTCGCGATTGCTGCGTTTCAAGCAATCCTCGGCCTCATGCAGTTCGGCGACGGCAAAGACAGTCCCCTGTATCTGGGAATGGACTTCACCCATTTCGGGAGTGCGGTGGGGACCTACACCAATCGCAATCATCTCGCCGGATTGCTCGAGATGGTCTTGCCCCTTTCCCTGGCGCTGCTGATCTATTCCGTCGGACGCGGAGACCGGGATGTCTCGCGGGGCTGGCGCAGACGGATCTCCTTCTTTGCGTCCCTGCGGGGGCATGTGGCGTTCGGTTACGGGGTGCTAGCCCTAGTGCTGCTTGTCGGTGTGATCTTCACGCGATCGCGAACCGGTATCGCACTGACGATGTTGGGGTTCCTGCTGGTCTCATTTGCCTACTCTCGGCGCATTGGTGGCGACAATGTGTATGGACTGGCAGGGACCGTCGTGGCTTTCGCTGTCGGTATCGGTATCGCTATCGGCCTCGCGCCGGTGCTCGACCGGTTCTCCGCCGAGGATGCGTTGGAGGACGCCAGATGGACGATCTTCTCCACAACCTTCGACGGGATCGGCGCGTTCTTCCCCTTGGGTAGCGGCCCTGGGAACTACCCCGATGTCTTTCCCGCTTTTCAGCCGTTGGAGCTTGGGCGGTGGTTCATCAATCACGCCCACAATGACTATCTGGAGTGGCTGTTCGAGGGCGGGCTTTTTGCCGCTGTGCTGATCCTGCTGTTCTTGGCGCTCTACCTTTACCAGTGGACGAAGGTGTGGACGAAGGACGCTTGGTCGCGTCTCCGTTTCGTGCAGGTTGGCGCCGGGATCGGAATTTTACTGATGCTGCTCCACACGCTGGTGGATTACAACTTGCACATCCCCGCCAACATCGTCTATTTCGCTTTCCTGGCCGGGATCTTTTTTGCCGTACCGGAGCAGGAGGCGGTCTCCGGTCGGCAGCAGCGCCGGAAACGCCGGACCCCGGACCTTATGGAATCCCCGGAATCGGAGTTACCGTCGGTAGGTGAGGGGCCCGTCTCACCGCCGCCCGATCAGATCAAGAATCCTTTCCTCGATCGACAGCGCGACGAGGTGGCGCCTGTGGGGAAGGATGTGGATCGGATAGCGGCTGCGGGCGGCGATTCGGGCGGGAACCGAAACATGGAGGTGGGGGCAAGCCAACAGGCATTCGGAGAGACCGATCCTTCACAACTCGAGGACCGAATCGAAGACGGGGAGCCGGCGATCGACGGGTCACAGAGCGCAACCGAAGGAGCTCTCGGCGAGACGACTGACATGCCCGATCCATATCGAGTCGAAGCTGAGCCGCATCCGTCCGTTGCAGCGCCGTCTGGCTCTTTCGGTGAGTCCCCGCCGGTCGGAACGGAAAAACCAGCTCAGCCAGGTAAGGACCCCGTCCGCCGGTGGGAGCAGGCCGCTCCTCACGCAGATCGAGTCCGCGGCGACCGCGAGCCGTACGGCATCCTCCACAAACGGGAACCAGTTCCCGACCTCGACGATGTCCCCCCGGCGTCCGAGCCGTCGGCGCGAGAGGAGGACTGCTCGATCAGCGGCGCGGCGAACCTGTCGTTGGACAAACGTATCCGTCGTTTGGGGGCCTGGCTCAGTGTCAGCGTCGTGCTCTTCACGTTGTTCATCGCCGGCCTGTTCGCGTTCGCCTGGTGGCAGGTGGAGCAGCTTCGCGGCGCCCCAGCGCAGCGGCCAACGGGGGTTGGTCCAGATGTGTCGTCGGCTCCCACGAGTCCACCGATATCGGCCAAGGGCCCGGAGCAGGCCGGCGGCGCCTTGGATACTGAGCTGACGGAGCTGTCCGGCGCCGTTCGGGAGATTGCCGATCGGAACATAGTGCTTTCGAACCAGTTTTCCACGCTCCAGGCGACGGTCGCAACCGCGGCCCCCTCCGAGGACATGCTTGCGCGCATGGAGCGGCTGGAAGCCCTGCTTGGCGAGATGGGTTCGTTACTGAAAGAGCGAAAAGCGACGCCGCGTGACGGCGGAGAACCTGACGAGGGAGCGGTGCGGGAGGCCGAGATACGGAACGCGCTTGGTGCACCATCCGGTGAGGGGACGGGGATTGAGGGCGAACCGGCTGGCGAGGTCGGTGCGCCCGTTACCGCAGTGTCTGGACCGGTGGCGGTGGACGCCGTTGCCGTATCGGATCCGCAGGAGAAACCGGTGACGGACGAGGCCGGCGGCGAGTCGAACAGGGAACTCGGCGACGGCGGTGAGGAGGGCAGGATTCTCGAGTCGCCGGGCTACGGTATCCAACTCATTGCGTTCAACGATGTGCAGAGCGTCGCCGGCTTCGCCGGGAACATGGACCTCGGGCCCGAAGCTGTCTACATCCAATCGAACGTCAAGGGCAGGATTTGGTACCTAGTTGTGCGGGGGTTCTTCGCGACCCATGACGACGCGCTGTCAGCCGTGAAAGAGCTTCCCGAGGAGCTTGGAAATCTCGATCCCTGGATCAGGCCTTTTCCTGCGGGCACTCGGATCTATCCGGTCGAGCGTTGAAAAGGTTTCTATTCCGAGGACCCCCTCCGTGAACCGCATTTCCCGTTGGGTCTTTGGGCTCCTGCTGTCCGCTGTCTTTTTTTCGGCGCAAACACGGGCCGACCCGGCGGTGCGTTTCTTTGTCATCGGGGACGTCCCCTATGACGAGGGCGAGGTCCTGCAACTGGAAACCCTGCTCGAGCGGGAACTCGAAAAAACGCTGCCCTTCATCGCACATGTCGGAGACGTCAAGGGGGGAAGCTCCCCCTGCGTGGACCAGACCTTGCGTCGAATTGCCGAGCTCTTTCGCGCACAGCCCGTTCCGGTCGTCTACACGCCGGGCGACAACGAGTGGACCGACTGTCGGAAGCCCGCCGCCGGCGGCTACGACCCGATGGAACGTCTGGAACGGGTTCGCCGCCTGTTTTACGCAGAGCCCGCAGTGCTCCGCTTGAACGCGCTCAATGCGGAGCAGCCGGATTCCGATTTTCCGGAGAATTATTTTTTTCTTCACAATGGCGTGCTTTTTGTTGCTGTCCACGTTGTCGGGAGCCACAACAACATGGTTCCCAATGATGTTTCGGCCATGGCGGAGTTCGAGGCACGCTCAGCAGCCAACCGCCGCCATCTCTTGGGTGCCGTGAAGACGGCCAATGCCGTGAACGCCTCCGCCTTGGTGCTCCTGTTCCATGCGAACCCCGGGTTGGAGAGCTCCACTGCACCTCGTGGCTTCGGCCCGTTCCGCGAGGATCTGGCGGCTGTCCTGCAGGGCTATGCTGGACCGGTCCTAGCGGTTCACGGGGATCGCCATCGCTACAAGCTCGACAATCCCTTGAAGGATCCGAGCACGGGCGAGATCAAGACCCGCTTTACTCGGCTGGAGGTGCCGGGGTCGCCTGTCGTGGCGGGGGTATGGGTCAGCGTGAACCCTGGAGAGAGGCAGGTATTCGACGTGGAGATCGCTTACCCCAGCGCCCATGAGCTTCTGATGGAAGACTGATCGATGCGATCTTCCCCATCGCGGCAAAAGAAGGTAAGACGAATGCGAACCTGCCGAGAATGTGGGGTTGAAGGTCGAAAGGGGCTACGGACAATTCGTGCAGAGCCTTCCGGAGCTTCTCGCCCGCTTGTTCTGACACCGAATGGTGAGCGGGGGGGCAAGGGGTCAGGGCATGAAGGGCATCATGCCGCCCATGGGACGCGCGATCTGGCTCACGTTCGCCCGCATGGCAGCAACGCCCCCGTTCATCAGATGTACGCGTAGGTCGATGACACCCATGCCACGGCCGACGAGCCCCATGCTTTCTTCGATGCTGGTCATCTCGCCGACGATTCCATCCATGTCCGCACGTACGCTCGGCAGGGTTCCGGCGACGGCCGCCATGTGGCCGTTGATGGGCTCCATGTGCGTCATATGCCGTTCGAAGGATGCCATGTGCTCCGTGATGACCCCCATGTCGCCGTCGACGTCCACCAGATGAGCATGCATGGATTCCATGTTACTCACGATTCCGTTTAGGTCTTCATAGAGAACACGGACGTAGTAGACGTTGAAGATGGCCAGGATCACCAGCAGCAGGGAAATGGCGATAATCACGGCGTCGGTGATCCGGAAATGGCGATGACGCTCGTCCAGGTGAAGCTGTGTCTCACGCCCCAGGCGTCCGATCACCTCCACCACCGCGCGTCGCGGGTCTTCGGTCATGGTCACTCTCCTACGGGAACGGGAACATCTTGTTGATGGTACGGGCCGGCCTGGACACCCGAAGCATCTCGGTGCTCATGGACTGAACCTCCAGATTCATGAGGTCGATGTTCACCGCAATGTTGCCCACGCTGTTGCGCACCACGCCGACGTGCGCGTCGATCCCGCTGACGATTCTCTGCATCAGGTCCATGTCCGCACCGATCGCGCCCATTTCGCGGTCCATGATCGCGGTCTTCTGTTCGATCTGCTCGAGCAAAGCCACCCGTTGCTCCATGGCGCCCATATGATCCTTGATCTCGTGCATCTGTGTGGATACGGATGTGAAGCGTATGTTCATCTCCGCTACGACGCCGGAGATCCGGGTGATCTGAGCGCTCAGCGTCAGCAGCAGAACCAGGATGGACAGGGCGATCACACCCAGGATGATGATCCCCGTCTGAATGCTGTAGTTGAGACGGTCGCCGAGCTTGTTCTTGATGTCGATCTGGCTGAGGATGATGCCCTCGAAGGAGCTCAGTGCGCGCCGGAACTGTTGCTGAAGAATGGCGTCTTCATCAGCGGGGCTCGGCGTCGGTCGTTCTTCTGCCATCGCGTCTGTCTTCTCCGAAAAGAAAGCGGGGTGTGGGCCGGTTCAGGCGCTTCGGCTTCATTCTAAGCCGGATTGGTGGCCTTGGCTTGGTTTTAGGTAGCGACGTGCTCCAGCGCACGCAACTGGTTTCCCGGAATCTGCATGTTGGATCCCGAATCTCTGAGTATGTTCGTCTGGCTCGCGGTGGGGGCCATCTTCCTCGTCGCAGGTCTGGGCCACGGTATCCTCGGCCTCGGGTTCCCCATGCTGTCCACGCCGCTGCTCGCGATTCTCATCGATATCCGTGGCGCGATTCTCCTCACGCTGCTGCCCACGATCACCGTCAACCTGATCAGCATCCTGCGCGGTGGGAGGTGGTCGGAGAGCATCGGCCGCTATTGGCCTCTGGCACTCATGATCCCCCTAGGGAGCGTCCTTGGCACCTGGCTGCTGATCAGCGGCGACCCGGAGCCGTTCCGGCTCTTGTTGGCGGGGATCATCTTGCTGCATCTGGCCAACGACCGACTGCGCGGCATCCGGTTGGGGTGGGTCCATACACGTCCCTGGCTGGCTTATCTGCTGTTCGGCCTTGCGGCGGGGATTTCGGCAGGTACGGTCAACGTGATGGTCCCACTTCTGATTATCTTCGCCTTGGAGCTGGGGATGGCGCCCCTGGTGATGGTACAGGTGTTCAATCTCTGTTTTCTCGCGGGCAAGGCGGCGCAAGTCGGGGCGTTTGGCTATTCAGGGGTGCTGACGCTCCCGTTGTTGATCGCGACATTGCCGTTAGCGGCGGCAGCGGCCGGTGGGCTGATTGTCGGTATGGGGGTGCGGGACCGGGTGGATGGGGAGACCTATCGTCTCTGGCTGCGCAGGGTTCTCGTGGTCCTGGCGATTGTACTGATCGGCCAGTATTTCGTCGGTCTCTGGGACGCATAGGTTAGGCGAGGCCGCCCGGATACCGGCCTTTGCCTTTCTTGCCCCAGGTTCTCAGATGCGGCGTGTATGGTGCTGCCACATGGTTGCGTTAACCTGGATGATTAGCGTCGAAGCTCAGCTGAACCGTAGGTCGGGTTAGCGAAGCGTAACCCGACCTACGCCTTCGATCGACCTTGATCGCTCCGGCTGAGTATAGCGCTAATCACCTTAACCTGCG
>JAYEJW010000549.1:0-6769 GCA_034716535.1 Pseudomonadota bacterium | reverse complement strand
CATCTGCACCAGGGCCACTAGCATGGACAAGGTCATTCTGTGGTCGATTCGCAACCGCTTTCTGGTGCTGCTCGCGACCCTGCTGCTCACCGCCTGGGGCATCGTCTCCATCAAGCAGACCCCGCTGGACGCCATCCCCGACCTCTCCGACGTCCAGGTCATCATCCGGACAAGCTTCCCCGGCCAGTCGCCGCGGGTTGTGGAGGATCAGGTCACCTATCCCATCACCACCACCATGCTGTCGGTGCCGGGTGCACAGACCGTCCGCGGCTACTCCTTCTTCGGCGACTCTTATGTCTACGTCATCTTCGAGGACGGTACCGACCTCTATTGGGCCCGCTCTCGCGTGCTGGAGTACCTCAACCAGGCGGCATCGAGCCTGCCCGACGGCGTCGCCCCGCGCCTGGGGCCGGACGCCACTGGCGTCGGCTGGGTCTACAGCTACGCCCTGGTCGATCCGACCGGAGGGCATGATCTTGCGCAACTGCGCAGTCTGCAGGACTGGTTCCTCAAGTTCGAGCTGCAGACCGTCTCGGGCGTGGCCGAGGTGGCCACCGTCGGCGGCATGGTGCGCCAGTACCAGGTCGTCGCCGATCCGGAGAAGCTGCGCGCCTACGGTATCCCCCTGGCGAGGCTGACCAACGCCATCCGCAACGCCAACCAGGAGGTGGGCGGCTCCGTCGTGGAGCTGGCGGAGGCGGAGTACATGATCCGCAGCCGGGGCTACATCGAGACCCTGCAGGACATCGAGACCGTCCCGGTGGATGTGAGCGAGACGGGCACGCCGGTCCTGCTGCGGGACCTGGCGCGGGTGCAGGTGGGCCCCGAGATGCGCCGGGTGGTCGCGGACCTGGACGGCGAAGGGGAGATCACCGGCGGCATCATCGTGATGCGCTACGGCGAGAATGCGCTAAGCACCATCGCGGCCGTGAAGGACAAGCTCGAAGAGCTGCGGCAGGGTCTGCCGGAGGGCGTGGAGATCATCGAGACCTACGACCGCTCCGAGCTGATCCTCAACGCGGTGGACAACCTGAAAGAAAAGCTCATTGAGGAGTTCATCGTCGTGGCGTTGGTGTGCCTGGTGTTCCTGTTCCACCTGCGCTCGGCCTTCGTCGCTATCGTCAGCCTGCCCCTGGGGGTGCTGGCGGCCTTCATCATCATGCGTTATCAGGGCATCAACGCCAACATCATGTCCCTCGGCGGCATCGCGATTGCCATCGGCGCCATGGTGGACGCCGCCATTGTCATGATCGAGAACGCCCACAAGCACCTGGAGCGCTATTATCAGGCCTACGGCCATGCGCCCAAGGGCCGCGAGCATTGGCAGGTGGTCACCAGCGCCGCCATCGAGGTGGGTCCTGCGCTCTTCTTCTCCCTGCTCATCATCACCCTGAGCTTCCTGCCCGTGTTCACCCTGGAGGCCCAGGAGGGGCGCCTGTTCACGCCGCTGGCCTTCACCAAGACCTACGCGATGGCCGCCGCCGCGGGGCTGGCCGTAACCCTGGTCCCCGTGCTCATGGGCTACTTCATCCGCGGGCGCATTCCGAGTGAGGGCAGCAACCCTCTGAACCGGGTACTGGTATGGCTCTACATGCCGCTGCTCCGAGGCGTGCTGGCGGCCCCGAGGGCGACCATCCTTGTATCCCTCTTGATCCTGCTGAGCCTGGTGGTGCCAATTTACGGCATCGGCGGGCTGCTGGAGCCCCTCAAGTGGCCGTTCCAGGCCGTCGGGCTGGTGGCGCAAGAGGGCCCCCATCGCAAGTCGGTTGCGACGGTCGAAGATTGGCAGCAGGACCTCGCCAAAGGCTGGAGGGAGGCGACACGCGGCATCCCGGTCCTGGAGGACTTTTCCTCCGGCCTGGGCTCGGAGTTCATGCCCGAGCTCTACGAGGGCGATCTGATGTACATGCCCACGACGCTCCCGGGGCTTTCCGTCGGCAAGGCCCAGGAGCTCTTGCAGCAGACCGACCGGCTCATCGCCACCCTGCCGGAGGTGGACCGCGTCTTCGGCAAGATCGGCCGCGCGGACACGGCCACGGATCCGGCGCCGCTGACCATGATCGAGACCCTGATCCAGCTCAAGCCCGAATCGGAGTGGCGCCCGGGTATGACCGTGGACAGGCTCATCGAGGAGCTTGACCGTACGGTGGATTTCCCCGGCGTCACCAACGCCTGGGTCATGCCCATCAAGACCCGTATCGACATGCTCGCGACCGGGATCAAGACCCCGGTGGGGATCAAGGTGGCGGGGCCGGACCTTCACGAGATCGAGCGCATCGGCAAGGACATCGAGCGCGCGGTGCTCCAGGTGCCGGGCACGGCGTCGGCCTTCTCAGAGCGGGTGGCCGGGGGGCGTTACGTGGAGATCCACCCGGACCGGCTGGCGGCGGCGCGCGTTGGGCTCAACGTCAGCGACATCAACCAGGTCGTTGCCGCCGCCGTGGGCGGCATCAATATCACCCAGACCGTGGAGGGGCTGGAGCGCTACCCGGTCAATCTGCGTTTCCCGCGCGAGCAGCGCAACGATCTGGCCAAGCTGCGCGAGCTGCCCCTGGTCACCCCAACCGGTGCCCAGGTGCCGCTCGGACAGATCGCGGCGATCGAGATCGTCGACGGCCCACCCATGCTCAAGAGCGAGAACGCGCGCCTCAACGGCTGGACCTTTGTCGACATCCGCGGCCGGGATGTGGGCAGCTACGTCAACGAGGCCCAGGCCAGAGTCCGGGATGAGGTTAAGCTCCCGCCCGGTTACTCCATCACCTGGTCCGGCCAGTACGAGTATATGCTGCGTGCCAAGGGCAAGCTCATCCAGGTCGTACCCTTCACCCTGATCATCATCTTCGTGCTGCTCTATCTCACCTTCCGCCGAACGGGGGAGGCGCTGCTGGTGATGCTCTCCCTGCCCTTTGCCCTGGTGGGGGGGTTCTGGTTCATCTACCTGCTGGACTATAACTTGTCGGTGGCCGTCGCCGTCGGCTTCATCGCCCTGGCGGGCGTAGCGGCCGAGTTCGGCGTGATCATGCTGGTGTACCTGGACAACGCGCTCGAGGCGTACAGGAAGGAAGGCAGGTTGAACGACGTTGCGGATCTCAAGGCGGCGATCATGGAAGGCGCGGTGCTGCGCGTGCGGCCCAAGGCCATGACCGTGGCGGTCATCATCGCCGGTCTCCTGCCCATCATGCTCGGTCACGGGACGGGCTCGGAGGTCATGCGCCGCATCGCCGCGCCCATGGTGGGCGGCATGATCACAGCGCCGTTGCTCAGCCTGTTCGTGATACCGGCGATTTATCTCGTGTGGCGCAGGCGGGAGCTTCGCCAAGAGCAGGAGAGCCGCGGGTTGGAACCGGAACCCGCCGATGCGCCGGGATAGGGGAGCCCTTGTCGCGGCAACTCCCTGCGGTCGCTGTGGCAGGCCCTCCCGCGGAGAGACATGCGAACGAGCTGTCTCACCTTGCGGGTGATTGGTCTTACGCGCGCAACGGCACAAACACATTCAAGAGAATCTGCGTTAATCTGCGTTATCTGACACTTCTTAGGATAATCGCGCCGGACGCAGCACATCGACCGCGGCCCGTCCGTTCGGCGTTCGTCGGATCGGCGCGCGAGAACGAACGACATCTCACTCGCGGGGGTTCCCTCATGTCCACCACCGTCGAAAACCTCTTGGACGATCCGCTCCTCGGTCTCTCCGTGGCGGCGGGCAGCCGGGGGCTCGACCGCCGGATCCTGACGCCGGAGCTCAATCGCCCCTGCCTGGAGCTGACCGGCTATTTCGACGCCTTCCGCTCGGAGCGCATCCAGGTGATCGGCAAAGGAGAGGTCACCTACATCGAGGTCCACGGCTCGGAGTCCGGCCTGCGCGAGAACGTGTCGCGGATACTGTATGCCGACGTCCCCTGTGCCATCGTGACCAACGGCCGCCTGCCGCCGCCGTCCATCACCCGGCGGGCGGACGAGGTGGGCATCCCGGTGCTGACCTGCCCCCACAGCACGACCAAGCTGTACAAGCGCCTCTGGGAGCACCTGGACGCGGAGTTCGCCCCCGAGACGGCGATGCACGGGGTGCTGATGGACATCCACGACATCGGCGTGTTGATGCTCGGCGACAGTGCGGTGGGCAAGAGCGAGTGTGCGCTCGAGCTGATCCGGCGCGGATTCCACCTGATCGCAGACGACATGGTGACCATCAAGTGCCTCAGCGACTCGGTGCTGATCGGCCGTGCGACCGAGCTGCTCCCCTATCACATGGAGGCGCGGGGAATCGGTATCATCGACATCCGCCTGCTGTTCGGCGTTGCGGCCGTGCGTCCCGACAAGCGCATCGGCCTCGCGATCACCCTGATCGAGTGGGACGAGTCCGCCGAGTACGACCGCACCGGCCTGTCCGAGACGACGCTGAGCATTCTGGACGTCGCCATACCGCACGTGATGATCCCCGTGCGTCCGGGGCGCAACGTGGGCACGTTGGTGGAGGTGGCGGCGCTGAACCACAAGCTGAAGAGCCTCGGTATCCACACAGCCCGGTTGATGGAGCAAGAGCTTCTGGAGCAAACGGGCAAGACGCGGCGACCGTCGTCCCGGCGGGGTTGACGGGCGATGGTACCTCTTCCGAGCCGTGCCGGACGACCGGGGGAGACCGCGCGACATCCGATCCGCCGCCTTGCGAGAGTATTCGGGCCGTCCGTTCGGTGATGGTGCCGGTTGGTGGGAAAACTTCCGGGTCGTGAAATTGACGCTCCACAGCCAAGTTGTTGTAATCAACAGTTTTCACGAGCCCGTAGGATCATCCCATGTCGCTGCAACCCGTGATTCTTTCCGGCGGTTCCGGAACACGCCTCTGGCCCCTGTCTCGTGAGGCCTATCCGAAGCAGTTCCTGCCGCTCACCAGTGAGCACACCATGCTCCAGGAGACGGTCCGGCGCCTCGACGGGCTCGATGAGGAGCATCCGCGCCAGGCCATCGGTCTGCTCGACCCGATCGTCGTCTGCAACGAGGCCCACCGGTTCCTGGTGGCGGAGCAGTTCCGTCTGCTGGACCGCAAGGCCGCCGGCATCATCCTGGAGCCGAAGGGCCGCAACACCGCCCCGGCGCTGACCCTTGCGGCGCTCGCCGCGACCCGCGAAGGGCAGGATACGGTGCTGCTTGTCATGCCCGCCGATCACACCGTCCGTAACGAGCAAGGGTTTCGGCAGGCCGCCGCAGACGGTTACGAGCTCGCCGGCCAAGGAGCCGTCGTCACCTTCGGGATCGTGCCGAGCAAACCGGAGACGGGCTACGGCTATATACGCCAGGGCGACGCCTTTCCCGCCCCCGCTATCCAGGGTGATGCCTACGTCCTCAAGGCCTTCGTCGAAAAGCCTGATCTCGAGACGGCGCAGACGTATCTGGCGTCTGGCCAATACCTCTGGAACAGCGGCATCTTCATGATGAAGGCATCGGTGTGGTTGCGGCTGATCGAGCGTTTCCGTTCGGACATCTTCGAGGCGAGTGCCGGGTCCCTCGCCCAGGGCTCTTCCGACGGCGATTTCCTGCGCCTGGACGCGGAGGCCTTCGGCGCCTGCCCCGCCGACTCGATCGACTACGCGGTGATGGAGCACCTCTCGGGCGAATCCGCCGAGGAAGGCACGCCGGCGCTGGTGCTGCCCCTGGACGTGGGCTGGTCGGACGTGGGTGCCTGGTCGGCTCTATGGGAGGTGCGGGATCAGGACGACCTGGGCAATGTGCTGGACGGTGATGCCTTCGTTCACGACGCCCGTAACAACCTCCTGGTGGCGCATCACCGCATGGTGGCCGCCGTCGGCGTTGAGAACCTGATCGTCGTGGAGACGCCGGACGCCGTGCTTGTGGCGGACAAGGATCGGGCCCAGGACGTCAAGGCCGTTACCCAGTTCCTGCAGCGCGAGCAGCGCAACGAGTATCGGCACCATCAGCGCATGCACCGGCCCTGGGGCGACTTCGAGTCCATCGACAACGGCGATCGCTACCAGGTCAAACGCCTCACGGTGAAGCCCGGCGAATCGCTCTCCCTGCAGATGCACCACCACCGGGCGGAGCACTGGATCGTGGTCTCCGGCACCGCACGGGTCACCTGCGAGGACAAGGTCTTTCTGCTCACAGAGAACCGGTCCACCTACATCCCGGTGGGCGCCACGCACCGGCTCGAGAATCCGGGGACCATCCCGCTGGAGATCATCGAGGTCCAGTCCGGAAGCTACCTGGGCGAGGACGATATCGTGCGCTTCGAGGACGTCTACAACAGGGCCGAAGGGGAGACCTGAGGAAACGGCGGTTATCCACAGATTGCGCAGATTCTCACCGATCATTCTTTAAGGTGACTAGCGCTATTCCTCAGCTAGAGCGATCAAGCTCGATCGAAGCCGTAGGTCGGGTTAGGCGCGCTCGTAAGGTACTGAATTGCAGTGACGAACCTCGTGCGCGCCGTAACCCGACTGCTCCCGGGCATGTCGGGTTACGCTTCGCTAACCCGACCTACGGTTCAGCTGAGTTTCGACGCTAATCGCCTTCTTTAAAGGCACGTGGTCAACAGCTGTCTCACCTTTCCTGTGATTGACCATACGCGCGCAACCGTATAAACACAGTCGAGAAAATCTGCGTCATCCGCGGATTCCAGGTTGAACAGGACGAATCGGTTCTCGCGTAGATTCTGGAGTTAAACACAAAGTTACCCCGCATTCTGGACAATTCTCCCGTGCGAGGGTATAAAGCACACCAACACCGAACGGACCGAGATTCTGTGCTTGAACCTTCG
>JAYEJW010000548.1:0-6793 GCA_034716535.1 Pseudomonadota bacterium | reverse complement strand
CCGGCATCTGACGCCGCGCACGGAGAACTGGGCCGGAACCTTACGCCACACCATCGACCGGGAGAACGCGGCCCACGCGGAGGATGCAGGCTTTCCCGTCAAGCCCCAGAAGATCCTCTGGGACCTGCGCCAGGCGCTCGACACGGAAGACATCCTGATCTCCGACGTGGGCGCCCACAAGATGTGGATCGCGCGCATGTGGCAGGCCCAAGCGCCGAACACCTGCATCATCTCCAACGGCTTCGCGGCCATGGGTATCGGTGTACCCGGCGCCCTGGCCGCCAAGCTCGCCTTTCCGGAGCGCCGGGTGGTCACCATCACCGGCGATGCCGGCTTTCTGATGAACTCGCAAGAGATCGAGACCGCTCTGCGCCTGGGTCTGGCGTTCGTGATCCTGATCTGGACGGACAGCAAGTACGGTCTGATCAAGTGGCACCAGGACAGACGCTTCGGGCGCGACAGCCATATCGACTTCACCAATCCCGACTTCGTGCAGTATGCCGAGAGCTTCGGCGCCAAGGGATTTCGGGTGGAATCCGCAGAGCGCCTGCTGCCCGTGCTCCAGGAGGCCCTGAGCTGCGGTACGGTGGCGGTCGTCGATTGCCCCGTGGACTACGCTGAGAACATGAAGCTGACCGAGAAGCTCGGTGAGCTGGTGTGCCCGATCTGAGCGCAGGAGGGGAGATGGACAAACCGCATTTCGAATGGATGATCGCCGAGCGCGTCCAGCCCGCGGATCGCTTGCAGGTCATCAATCCGTACGATCTGAGCCCCATTGCCACCGTCGACACCCTGGATGCCGAGGGCGTGGATCGGGCGCTGGCGATCGCCCGGGTCCTGTTCCGGGACCGCGACGCCTGGCTGCCGTCCCATCAGCGCATCGCCATTCTGGCCCGTACGGCAGAGCTGATGACCGAGCGGGCTGAACCCCTGGCCCTGGAGGCCGCCCGGGAGGGCGGCAAGCCGCTGACCGATTCCCGTGCCGAGGTGGCACGGGCCATCGACGGCGTGCGCAACTGTGCAGAGCTGTTGCGCTCGGAGGCAGGCCGCGAGATCCCCATGGGGGCCACCGCCGCCTCCAACGGACGGCTCGCCTTCACCACCCACGAGCCTATCGGCGTGGTGGCCGCGATCAGCGCCTTCAACCATCCGTTGAACCTGATCGTGCATCAGGTGGCTCCGGCGGTGGCCGCCGGCTGCCCGGTGGTGGTCAAGCCGGCGGAGGATACCCCCCTGTCCTGCCTGCGTTTCGTCGCCCTGCTGCGCGAGGCGGGGCTGCCCGACGGCTGGGCCCAGGCACTGGTGACCGACGGCGTGGCGAGCGCCGAGGCGCTGGCAACGGACCGACGGGTTGCCTTCTTCTCCTTCATCGGCAGCGCTCGGGTGGGCTGGCATCTGCGCGCCCGGCTCGCGCCGGGCACCCGCTGCGCCTTGGAGCACGGCGGGGCGGCACCGGTGATCCTTGACCGGGGTCTGGACCTGGACGCCGTGGTGCCGCTGCTGGCCAAGGGCGGCTTCTACCACGCGGGGCAGGTGTGCGTCTCGGTGCAGCGGGTGTTCGCCCACCGGGAGATTGCCGAGGACCTAGCGCGTGCCCTGGCGGGGGTGGGTTCCGCGATGCGGGTGGGCGATCCGCTGAGCGCGGAGACGGACATCGGACCCTTGATTCGGCCCCGGGAGACCGCGCGGGTGCACGAATGGGTGCGCGAGGCGGTGGACGGCGGCGCGGGCCTGCTGAGCGGCGGAGAGCCGATCTCGGACACCTGCTATCCGGCTACGGTGCTGTTGGACCCGCCGGATGCGGCCCGGGTCAGCACCAACGAGGTCTTCGGCCCCGTGATCTGTGTCTATCCATACGACGACCGGGACGACGCGATCCGCCGCGCGAATGCCTTGCCTTACGCCTTCCAGGCCGCCGTATTCACGTCCGACCTGGATTTCGCGCTGCACGTCGCCAAGCGCCTGGACGCCTCGGCGGTCATGGTCAACGACCACACCGCATTCCGGGTCGACTGGATGCCGTTCGCCGGGTTGCGGGAATCCGGGCTGGGAACCGGGGGCATCCCCTACAGCTTCCACGACATGCGTGTGGAGAAGATGCTGGTGTTCCGCTCGGCGGCGGTCTAATGGGGTAGTACGGGCGCGCCTAAGACTGCCGAACAAGACAGAAAGAGTCTCACGCGAAGCGACGAAGGGCGCGAAGAGAATCTACTGGCATGACGACTGTTGGAGAAACTTGGGCGCCGCTCTAGTAGCTCTTATTCGCAGGAGGAGACCATGAATCCGATGTCGCAAGAAACCCAGGACTTTTTGATGACGACCCTGGAGGTGATGGCCGCGCTGTTCATCTTTCTGGTGGGGCTGGTGGCCCTGTGGGCGGTGTTTGCCTTCATCGTCGACGTCACCCAGACCAAGCAGGCCATCCGGCGCAACTACCCGGTCATCGGCCGTTTCCGCTACCTGTTCGAGAGACTCGGCGAGTTCTTCAGGCAGTATTTCTTTGCCATGGACCGGGAAGAGCTTCCCTTCAATCGCGCTCAGCGGACCTGGGTCTACCGCGCAGCCAAGGACATCGACAACACCGTGGCCTTCGGCTCCACCCGCAACATCAGCCTTCCGGGCCAGGTGATGTTCGTCAACTGCCCCTTTCCCACACTGGGCGTGGATGCGGTGCCCCCCCAACCCGTCACCATTGGTCCCAACGCCCGCACTCCCTATAGTACCGCCTCCCTGTTCAATATCTCCGGCATGAGCTACGGGGCTATCTCCAGGCCGGCCGTGCTGGCCCTCGGGGCCGGCGCTGCCAAGGCAGGCTGCTGGATCAACACGGGTGAGGGCGGGCTCTCACCTTATCACCTCGAATCCGGCGCCGATGTTGTATTCCAGATCGGCACCGCGAAAAACGGGGTGCGCGACCTCGAAGGCAACCTGAGCGATGACAAGCTGCGTGAAGCGGCGGCCCACCCCCAGGTCAGGATGTTCGAGATCAAGATGAGCCAAGGGGCCAAGCCGGGCAAGGGCGGTATCCTGCCGGGGGCCAAGGTCACGCCCGAGATCGCCGAGATCCGCGGCATCCGCGCGGGTGAGGACGCCATCAGCCCCAACCGCCACACGGACGTGGGCAACAATGACGACCTGCTGGACCTGATCGCCCGCATCCGCGAGGTAACCGGCAAGCCAGTGGGCTTCAAGGCGGTAATCGGCGCGTACGGCTGGTTGGACAACCTGTTCGACGCCATATGGAAGCGGGGCATCGAATCGGCCCCGGATTTCATTACCGTGGACGGCGCTGACGGCGGCACGGGTGCGGCCCCGATGCCGCTCATCGACGACATGGGACTGCCTTTGCGCGAGAGCCTGCCGTTGCTTGTCGACAAGCTTTGCGAGCACGGCCTGCGCGATCGGGTCAAGGTGGTTGCCTCCGGCAAGCTGATCACCCCGGCGGATGTGGCCTGGGCCCTATGCCTGGGGGCGGATTTCGCCAACTCCGCCCGCGGATTCATGTTCGCGCTCGGCTGCATCCAGGCCCTGCAGTGCAACAAGAACACCTGCCCCACTGGCATTACGACCCACAACCCGAAGCTGCAGAAGGGCTTGCACCCGCCCACCAAGGCCGAGCGGGTCGCCGATTACGTCAAGAACATGACGTACGAGGTGGGCACCATCGCCCACTCCTGCGGGGTGCGTAATCCGCGCGAGCTGCGCCGCTTCC
The DNA here is from genome assembly GCA_034716535.1 of Pseudomonadota bacterium. Taxonomy (GTDB): domain Bacteria; phylum Pseudomonadota; class Gammaproteobacteria; order Chromatiales; family Chromatiaceae; genus JAYEJW01. The sequence continues at coordinate 3,081 of JAYEJW010000548.1, read as the reverse complement.
ATGCCCGGGTGGTGCAGCCCAACGGCATCACCGTGGCCCTCAACGAGCTCTATCCGGATGTGCCGCCCCGGCGGCGGGAAGCGGAGGAGATGTGCCGGGAGAGTGCCTAGGAGCTGATGATCGTGCGGGATCCGGCGGAATCGGAGGCCGATTTCCGGGAGGGTACCTGGCGGCTCGCCGCGACTTTATTTGTTGATTTGCATCACAGTTTTTCTTCCTGTATACGTTCTTCCTCCACGAGGAGGATTACAAGATGATTACGGCCTACTTGCGGGATATGTTCCTGCAGTTCAGCGATCGTTCCGGAGCTTCGAGCGAGGAGGCGAATACAGGCGCACGGTGTGTCGGCGTCTTGTCCCAAGCGGTCGAACATGTGGTCGACGAGACCTACAGTCGCCTTCGAACCGTCCCGGGATACGCCCGCCGCTTGAAGGGGCCGGTGGCCAGCGCCATGCACCACATCGACGAGATGGTGGAGACTTTCCCGGATGCCGTACTTTGCTGCCGCTCTGCGTTCGGGGAAGATCCTCGGATCAACGCCTTCTTCGTCAATCCGCTGCATCTCCAAGAGGTGTTCAGCCAGAGCGAGGAGGTACGTGAGCTGTTCAACGCCAACCCGGCCGCAAAAGAGTGTTGGGCGCTCTTGTGTATGCATAAGGAGGAGCGCCGCCAACTGGGGATGGCCCTGAACGGCGACGCCGTTCAGAAGGACGTCATCCAGACCGCAGTCAGCTTTGCAGATCATCAGGTGGTCTCTCCCGGCGTGACGGCGGAAGAGGCGCGCTGCGCGCTGAAGTGCTGCGTCTTTAACGGGTTGTTGACCTACATCAGGCGGCGGGCCTCAAGTGCAAAGACCACCGTCACTGAGTTGGAGACCCGCCTGAAGGTGTTGCGCGGACGACTCAAGGAGGCGCATAGGCGGCGGCTGGACGCCGAAGAGCAGCGCACCAAGCTGCAGACCCGGATCGAACAGGTCGAGCAGGACTTGAAAGCGGTTGACTTGCGTCTGGTGACACTCGAAGACCATCTGAACTTCGTCGCCGAAACGCTGGCCGCTCCGGATCAGTACCTGAGCGGCAGTCTGAAACCCATTCGCCTGAGCCGAATGGGGATCAAGATGGAGGATGCCTCCACCGATTCCGGGTACGAGCTCACTCTGTCGGAGATCCGGATCGCCACCCACGAGCCGAGAGTCGGTTCGCTGGTACGTTTTCCGCGGGAGGAGCTGTTGCCACAGCAGGATTTTGCGAAAAAGGCGGACCTGTTTCTGGCTCTGTAGTAGGAGCCGACGCCTTTCCACTCTGCACGACTATCATTAACGCTTGGCGTTCGAGGACGCCGGGGGAGGACGCAAGTGGTCGACCCGAAAGCAAAAGACGGCGTTGCCCATGTTCTGATCGAGCGCTTCGAGAAACACCGGCTGCCGCGAATCCTGTCGATCAAGGAGAATGTGGACGAAGGGGCGACGCTCAGTGACCTGGACATCGCGTTTCTCGAAGAGGTCTTCAGAGATGCGCAGCAAAACAAGCACCTGGCCGATGCCGTTCCGGAATGCCAGAGTCTGTTCGCGCGGATGGTGCATCTCTATAACGAGATCACCGACAAGGCGTTGAAAAACGAAGAGCAATAGATATCCCGAATCCCTGCATCACGCCGACCTGGCCGGGGGAGCCGTAGGTCGGGTTAGGCGCGCTCGTAGGGCACTGAATTTTGGCGACAAACCGCGCACGCGCCGTAACCCGACACCTCCCGAGCCTGTCGGGTTACGCTTCGCTAACCCGACCTACGGTTCAGCTGAATTTCGACGCTAGTCACTCTTCCTGTTGACCGGCCCGGCGGGGAGCGTCGAGCCGACGCAACCTCCCCCCAACCTGCCTGGTCGGTCCGGGCTGATCGCTGAAGGTTGACGGCTCCTTTGCTCACACCTGCCGTACGAGATAATCGAACGCGGCCAGGGCCGCACGCGCCCCGTCTCCGGCGGCGATGATGACCTGTTTCTCGCGCCCGTCCGTCACATCGCCCGCGGCGAATATGCCGCGTACGCCCGTATCCATCTGCCGATCGACATGGATCTCGCCGCGGCGGTTGGTCTCCAGCAGATCCAGCGCGAAATCCGAGTTGGGAGAGAGGCCGACTTCCACGAAAACAGCATCAACCGCCAGGTGTTTCAGATCACCGGACGTGCGGTCCCTGATGCTGATCCCGTCCACGCGGCCGTTGCCCTGGATCTCCACGGGGGCATGGTTCGTATAGGTCTCCACGTCCGAGGCCGATACCTTGTCCTGCAGGATGGTGTCGCCCGACCAGGGATCGCGTGAGACCAGATACACTTTGCTCGCGATACCCGACATTTCGATCGCCGCTTCCAGCCCCGAGTTGCCGCCACCGACCACCGCGATGGTTTTTCCCCGGAACAAGGGGCCGTCGCAGGTGGAGCAGTACACCACGCCCTTTCCTGCTAGCTCCTTCTCCCCCGGGATGTTGAGCTTGCGCTTGAAGGCGCCGCTCGCCAGGATCACCGCCCGGGCCCGTATCTCCCGTCCGGACGCCGTGGTGAGCACCTTGCAACGCCCGTCCAGCCCGATGCCTGTGACCTGCTCACCGATCAGCTTCTCGATGCCGTACTGCTCGGCGTGTTGCTCGAATTGCCCCACCAGGTCCGGCCCGGTGACCGTATTGATACCGGGATAGTTGGCGATCTCCGGGGTGATGCCCATCTGGCCCCCGACATCCAGACTAACGACGACGGTCGAGAGGTTCTTTCGGCCCGCATACAAGGCGGCGGACATACCGGCCGGACCTGCGCCCACGATGGCGATGTCGTAGATCTTCCCCGGTGCGTCGCTGCGGTCGATGCCGAGCAGTCGATCCAGGTCTCCCCGCGCGTTGAACTGGGCGAGGTCGTCATAGCCGCCGATGGAACCTCCGTCTACGAAGATCTGCGGCACGGTCTGGCGTCGCGAGCGCTCCACCATCTCCCGCTCCCTTGTCTCGTCCGAGGTGACGTCGATCTCCTCATAGTCCAGGCCCTTTGAGCGCAGCAGCGCCTTGGCCTTGTTGCAGTAGGGGCACCAGTCTTTG
>JAYEJW010000547.1:0-6801 GCA_034716535.1 Pseudomonadota bacterium | reverse complement strand
TGACCTGCTGCGGGACGATGAGGGTTACATCCTTGGCGCCCTGGTGCTGGAGATCGAGACCGGCGAGCCCCTGATCATCGAGGCCAAGACCACCCTGCTTGCCACCGGCGGCTACGGGCAGGTGTTCCGTACCAGCACCAACGCCTTCATCAACACCGGAGACGGCATGGCCATGGCCCTGCGCGCCGGCGTGCCCCTGCAGGACATGGAGTTCTTCCAGTTCCACCCCACGGGCGTCGCCGGCAAGGGCATGCTGATCACGGAGGCGGCCCGCGGCGAGGGCGGTTATCTGATGAATGTACGCGGCGAGCGTTTCATGGAGCGCTATGCGCCGCGGGCGCTGGATCTCGCCAGCCGCGACGTCGTCAGCCGGGCCATCGCCACCGAGGTGAGAGAGGGCAGGGGCTGCGGCGATCGAGGTGACTTCGTTCTGCTCAAGCTCGATCACCTGGGCCCGGACGTGGTGCATCGCCGCCTGCCGGGTATCAGCGACATCTGCCGGACCTTCCTGGGGATCGATCCCGCCGAGGAGGCCATCCCCGTCTTTCCCACCGCCCACTATGCCATGGGCGGTATCCCGACCGACCGGTTCGCCCGCGTGGTCGCGCCGGCCCGCCACGGACCCGAGGAGGTCGTGCCGGGCCTCTACGCGGCAGGCGAGTGCGCCTGCGTCTCGGTGCACGGTGCAAACCGGCTGGGGGGCAACTCGCTGCTGGATATCCTGGTGTTCGGTAGAGCCGCGGGCAACGACATCATCGACTACCTCAAGGAGAACCCCAACCACCGGCCGCTGACCGAGGATGCGATCGAGCCGGCGGTCGCGCGCCTGGCGCGGTGGGATCGCAAGGGTGAGGGCGAGAGCCTATACGCCGTCAAGGAGGATCTGCGCAGGTTCATGGAGGATCATTGCGGCGTCTTTCGCACCGAGGAGCACATGGCGGAGGGCGTGGAAAAGCTGAAGGCACTGCGGGAGCGCATGGATCGGGTGCGGCTCAAAGACCACAGCAACACCTTCAACACCGCGCGCATCGAGGCGCTGGAGCTGGACAATCTCGTGGACGTGGGCATGGCGACCCTGCTCTCCGCCCTGCAGCGCCGGGAGAGCCGTGGCGCCCACTCCCGCATCGATTACCCGAAGCGCGACGACGTCAACTGGATGAAGCACAGCCTCTACTTCAGGGAAGATGACCGCATGGACTGGAAGCCGGTGCGGACCAAACCCCTGACCGTCGAGACCTTCCCGCCCAAGGAACGGGTGTATTGAACGATTGCCGCCAGAGGCCGAGCGAATGAAGCTGCGCGTCTACCGCTACAACCCGGATGTCCATGTGAAGCCTCGCATGGAGGAGTTCGAGATCGACACCGTGCCGGGCATGATGCTGCGCGAGGCTCTGCTGGAGATCAAGAGATTGGACGAGACCTTCGTCTTTCGTCATTCCTGCGGGGAGGGCGTATGCGGCTCGGACGGTGTGAACGTGAACGGCCGTAACCGGCTCGCCTGCATCACCCCCGTGGCGGAGCTCAAGGAGCCGATCGAGGTCCGTCCCTTTCCCGGCCGTCCGGTGATCCGCGATCTGGTCGTGGACATGAGCCAGTTCTACGAGCAATACCGAAACGCAAAGCCGTACCTGGTGCGCGACGACCCCCTGCCGGAGGCGGAGATCCTGCAGTCTCCGCAGGACCGGGACAAGCTGGACGGGCTCTATGAGTGCATCCTCTGCGGCTGTTGCTCGACCTCCTGTCCGTCTTTCTGGTGGAATCCGGAGAAGTTCTTGGGGCCGGCGGCTCTGCTGCAGGCCTGGCGTTTCTTGGCGGACAGCCGTGACCAGGCCACGGACGAGCGCCTGGACGATCTGGAGGGGCCCTACAAGCTTTTCCGCTGCCACAGCATCATGAACTGCGTGGACGTGTGCCCCAAGGGCCTCAACCCCACGAGGGCCATCGGCCACATCAAGGAGCTCATGCTCGAGAAATCCGTGTGACGCCGACCGTGGATCAGGCAGAGGAGATGCGGCGCCTGCGCTGGCAGTGTCGGCGCGGCATGCTGGAGCTGGATCTTTTATTGATCCAGTTTCTCGAAAAAGGCTACAACAGGATGAGTGGCAAGGGGAAGTCTGCCTTCTCTCGTCTGCTCGGTTACCAGGACCAGGTCATCTACGACTGGCTCACGCGCCAAGCCGTCCCCGCCGACCCCGAGCTCCGGGAAACCGTCCGGAAAATTCGGGAAGTCGGTGGCAGTTAGCCGGAAGCCAACTAGCTCTGCGTGGCCTCGAGGCGCTCGAGTTGGCGGTCGTGGGGACGACTGAGCAGCATCAGCGCCAGGATTGCCCCGACGAGGGCCAGCGCCATGTCGGACTGGGTATCCCAGCTATAGCCCTGGAGCGCGAGAAACGCCTCCGCCGATTCTCCGGTACCTACCGCCACCCACCACTCGAGCATTTCGTAAACCGCACTGATCGCCAGGCAGATGCAGAGGGTGAGGAAATCCCGCCAGCGGGTCCCGTTTACCACCCGATTGCGGATCAGGATCTCCCTTGCCAGGATCGCCGGTACGAAGCCTTGGGCGAAGTGCCCGAGCTTGTCGTAGTTGTTTCGCTCCCAACCGAAGACTTCGCGCAGCCAATCGAACAGCGGCACCTCGGCATAGGTGTAATGGCCGCCGACCATCAGGATCACGCAGTGGATGAGGATCAACGTGTAACTCAAAGGAGCCAAAGGAAAACGTCGGTAGGTGGCTGCAACGAGAACCAGTCCGACGACCGCGGGCAGGACCTCCAGGAACCAGGTGAAGTAGTCTTTCGGGGAGATGGCGGACCAGACGAAGACCGCGAGAAAGAGGCCCGTCCACAGGATTTTCGCTTGCGTCGAAGACATGCGTAACCTGAAGTTCACTTTAGAAAAACAGAAAGACATCTCAATAACCTGGCCTGGATTGTTCCGATATTCTCAGTCTACCCATCATGACATCCCTGTCGGCCAGGAGCGTGGAGGCATGGTTGTCATGACGGGGCCCTCTCCCCGAGGGGAGAGGGGGAAAGAAGTTGCTCCGTCCGTGGAGCATCCGTTCACAATTGCCTATGCCCGGCCCTCTCCCCGAGGGGAGAGGGGGACAAGGAACGCCTCTGGCGCGTAATTAGTACGGTAACCCGATGACGAAACGTCCGGACCAGCCACCGCTGCGTATTCGACCCGGCTTCTCCCGGCGTTTGGCCGGGTTCGTGCTCGTCACCCACGCAGCCGCGCTGACGAGCGTCGCCCTGTTGCCCGTGGCCTGGTATGTCCGTTTGACGCTGGCGCTTACCGTCCTGGGCAGTCTAGCGTACCAGAGCGCGGTCCACCTTATTCGGACGGCTCCGTGGGCGGTGCGGGAGGCGCTCCGGGAGTCCGACGGAACCTGGACGCTGATCCTGGCATCCGGTGCTCGGGTCGACGCCAATCTGTCCCCGTCGACCTTGGTGACCACGGGATTGGTTGTGCTCAACTTTCGCTGCGGAGGTTGGCGGCTGCGCTCCTTGGTGCTCTTGCCGGATGCCCTGAACGAGAACGAACTCAGGAGGCTGCGGGTCCGCCTGCGCCTTTCGGGGTCCCAGCAGGCCGCGGCCTCTGATCCGCTTGCGTGATCCGGCCAGGCGGGCATGGCCAGATCGAGCCGGGCCCGACCGCCCTCGCTGAGTATCACGGCGCGCTCGATTGCGTTCTTGAGCTCGCGGATGTTGCCGGGCCAGCGATGGCGTTGCCGGCTCTCCACCTGCTGGAGAGGCCAACGACACGCGCGGGCGGCTTGTCTGCCGGCTCAAGAGAAGCTCACTACGGGTGGGGGGGCATCGGATTCAACCGCTGCTAAACGTCCAGCACAAGCTTGGTTCGGGGCCTGGACACGCAGATCAGCGCCTGACCTTCGTCCGGTTTCACCAGCGGCTCCTCGAAATACTCCACCTCTCCCTCTATCACCCGGCACATGCAGGTCTGGCAAATGCCCGAGCGGCAGCTGAAGGGGGGGCTGAGGCCCTTGTGCTCGGCGAGCTCGAGAATGCTCGCACAATCCGGATCCCAGGTCGCCGTCAGCCCGGAGCGAGCAAAATCCACTGGTGTATCGCCGATCAGCTCCTCGTCGACGCTGCGCTCGTGGGCCTGCCCGGCGGGCTTCGCCTCTTCGATGAGCGGCGCCGACGGCCCGAAGAACTCGTAGTGAACACGCGACTCCAGAACGCCTGTCGCCGTGAGTCCGCAATACAGCGACTTCATGAACGGGGGCGGTCCACACAGATAGAATTCGTAGTCGTCGAACGCCAGCAGCTCTTTCAGTAAGGCGATGTCGACGCGACCCTCACTGTCGTAGTCGCGGCCCTTGATATCGATGGGCCGCGGGCGACTGTAGCGCACGTGCACATGGACGTTGTCGTGCGCGTCGGCCAGGGCGCGTACAGCTTCGCCCAGCGCGTGTTCGGCCCCACTGCGGGTGCCATGAATGAACCATACGGATCGCTTGGAGCCGCCGTCGACGACCGCATTGAGCATGCTGACCATCGGTGTGAGGCCGATACCACCGCTCAGGAGCACTACCGTCCGGTCGCTGTCGAGATCCAGCGTGAACTTTCCGCGCGGCGGGGCCGCCCTTATCCGCGCGCCGACGTCGACGCAGTCGTGGAAGAAGCTCGAGGCGAGGCCGGGCGGCACGTCCTTGCGATTCTCGGGCGCCGTCTCCCGCTTGATGCTTACGCGGTAGTAATCCGGGTTCGGGCTGTCGGACAGCGAGTAGGTCCGAATCACCGGCTCGTCCGCGCCCGGGATGTCGAGCGCGAACGTCAGGAACTGGCCGGGCAGGAACCTCGGCAGCGAGCGCTTCGCGTCGGGCACCAGATAAAACGAGGTAACGGTCTCGCTCTCCGGCACCTTCCGATCCACCAGGAAGGTGTCCAAGCCAGGCCGCTGTTTCTCGGCCGCTTTCGCAAGCCGTTCTTCGAACGACCGCTTCCAGCCGTGCGACAGCGCCGGAATGGACAGCGCCTTCTCGGCGTCCACGATATTGGTCGGGTCGAAGTAGAGCAGGTCGCTGATCTGTCGAACGCTCATTCCGCGCGGGTCGCGGCTCACCAGCTCGATCGCGTCCCCGGCGCCGACCTCGCCTTCCTCCAGCACCTTGAAGTAGAACCCGATGCGCCCGCTCTTGAGAAAACGGTTCTGAAACCCCTCGATGCCCATCTTGATCGCGAGCTTGAAGCAGGGTACGCGCGGCTGCGATACCTCGAGCAGGGTGCCGCCGATACGGTAGATGTCGCCTACGCACACGACCTCTTCGGACATGCCCTCGACTGTGAAGTTCTCGCCGAACTGGCCGTAGGGGAGGTCGCGCCCGAGCTCCTTGCGCCAGTAAGCGTAATTCTCCAGCGAATAGACGTACACCGCTCGGAAGGCGCCGCCGTGGCCCCAGAGGTCCGCCTGGCCATCGCAGTCGACGTTGAGCCAGCGTACCATCACGCGTCCGTCGACGGGCTGCTTGAAGATGCCCGTCGCAATCGCCTTGCCTTCGTGGATAACCTCCTTCGGCATCGCCACGTTGACAAACGCGAGCGACATCTGCGCCGGTTGCTGCGCCGGCGGCGACGGGTTCTCGATGGGCTGCAAGGTGTCCAAGACCGGCGAGTAACCGCGGAAGGCCCAGTCGAAGGGCAATGCTTTTTCGATGAACAGGGTCTCATCGATCCGAAAGGCGACGACACGCTCTGCACCCGCGAAACGGCTTGTGTGCGCACGCTCCCACAGGATCTCCGCCTCGCCGGTCATCTGCAGCGTATCGCCGTTTGCGAAGTCTATGAACAACAGGCCACAACGCGGATCCATAAGGATGTTGCCGAGCGTGTTGAACATGCAGTTGCCCGAGTAGTCCGGAAACAGCAACGAGGTCTCGTGTGCGACGACCACGAAGCTCGGGCGACCGCCCCGATGCGATACGTCGACGCCCTGTGTCCGGTCCTCCCTGTCCTCCGAGTAATGGCTGGCGACGAAAAAGGTGTCCGAGCGCGCGATGAGGGCCGCTTCCGCCCTGTTCAGCGCGTTACCGCGGCGTACAGGTCTGGGCTCGCCGATGGTGCTGAGGTCCGCGTCCGGACATATCTCTCGCGCCTGAATGTACTGCGGGCAGTTGCCATAGCTTTGGCTGATGCGGATGCGAAAGCCGGCGTCGTCGACCTGCTGGATTCGACCGTTTACGCGCAGCCGGGTCCGGTTCTCGAGCTCGATACCCAGCGTGCCAATGTCCGCGCCCTTGACCAACGCAGCAGTCAATGGATCGCCGTAGACAGGCCGCGCCTTCACCGCGAGGGTTCCGGGGTCGATTCCGTGCACGAAGCCCGGCTCGCCCGCGAGCACGGACGCCCAGGGTCGGCGTGCCTCGTCCAGGGTTCCGACCACAAGCATCGGCAGCTGCTCGAGGAACGTCCGCTGCCCCTCGTGCATCCGCGGGTGGATCATGCGCCGGCCGAGGTGCTCGGTCCGGTCCCGCACGCCGAGGCGCTCTTGGATCTCCCTCTCGCCTCGGTGGAAGAGTGAGGTGTCTTGAGACATGTCGTCCCTGCGCGGCTGGGGCCTTGCGGGCGCCGCAAGGCCGCGACTGTAGAAAGCATAGTGCAGACTTCGGGAGAATCCACCCGAAAAATGGCCGTCGCGGATTCGGCTGCCCCGATGCGGCGGCCCAGCGTGGCAGCCCCCGCGCCATAGGCTACTATCAGTAAATCGCTCACCAAGCGAGAGTCACGGAGTTATCTCATGCCCGAGAATTATGACGCTATCGTGATCGGCGCG
>JAYEJW010000546.1:0-6809 GCA_034716535.1 Pseudomonadota bacterium | reverse complement strand
TTCCAGCCGTGATGTCTCCGGCTTCGTGCGAGCGAAGTCGCTGTCCAGGCGTCGAGACGGCAGAAGCCGTCCGACTCAGATGCAACACCTTTGTCGGACGGCTTGCCTCGGGCGCCTTTTTTTTTTGCCGATGCTTTCCAAGAAGCTAACGGCGGTTTGCGTGCCTACGAACGGGCGGCGATCCCCTGAGCTTTCTGTCAAACAAGCAACCGTTTAGAATCCCAACCAAGCGCAGGTGGCGGAATTGGTAGACGCGCTGGATTTAGGTTCCAGTGGGGTAACCTGTGGGGGTTCGAGTCCCCCCCTGCGCACCATGAGCTCAGGATTTGCGGAACCTGGTCGTCTTTCCCTCGATGTTCCCGGCGGCGAGATCGCGCCAGGCCGGATGCTCGGCGATCAGCTCCAGGGCGCCCTGCAGCAGTCCTTTTCCCGGCTCCGTCCGGTGCCAGACGGACGCTCCGGATGGGTGCGGCAGGGGAATCAGATCCGTGCCAATCCCCTCCTCCGTCTCGACCCGCCATTTTCTCCCCACCACCTCGTCCAAACGCCGCACCTCGATGAACTGCGAGATGGCCAGCTTGCCGACGGGAATAACGAGGCGCGGGCGCAACAGTGCGAGCTCTGTGCGCCACCAACGAGAGCAGTTTGCGATCTCCTGCCGGCTCGGAACCCGATCGCCGCCGCTCTTGCTCTTACCCGGGAAACAGCGGCAGACAGCGGCCATGTATACCTGGGAACGGATGGCCTGCTCGTCGAGCCCGATACGCTCGAACCAGCCGAACAGGTTCTTGCCTGCAGTCCAGGCAAAGGGCCGCCCTACCTCGATTTCCTTCGTCCCGGGGGCCTGCCCGAGCAGCATGACGGGCGACAGGACGGCTTGGCCGATAACCGGCGGTCCGGTCATCGCCGTGCAATCCCGACAGCGTCGCAACGCATCCTGATGGCGGCGCAGAGCGTCCAAAACGTCCGAATCGGTAACCATCGGGCTCCTTCTCTCGCGAGTACTGAAATCGATCCCGGGAAGATGCAGGTCATTTGACGTCTGTGCCCGCCTGGACCACCTTTATCATTAGGAAATTCCTTTGACACGCAAGCAGGAGGTTGGACATATGGCCATTGCACCGAGCATCGAACGCTACCTGAAGGAGTGCAACGTCAGATACGAGCTGATCGAGCACCATCGTACCGGCTCCACCCACGAGTCCGCGCTGGCCGCGCATATCAGAGACGACCACATCGCTAAGGCGGTGATGGTGAGTGACGAAGAAGGCGACGCCATGGTCGTAGTGCCCGGCGACAGTTGGCTCGATCTGGATGCCCTCAACCAGGAGACAAGCCGCGGCTTCCGGCTGGATGACGAGTCGGAGCTGACAGAGCTGCTCTCGGATTGCGCCGAGGGCGCGGTTCCTCCCCTGGGGCCGGCCTACGGGCTGGAAACCTTCCTCGACGAAGCCCTGACCACCCTGGCCAATGTCTACTTCGAGGCGGGAGATCACCAGCACCTGGTCCATGTAAGCGGAGAAGACTTCACCGGACTGCTAAGCGGGGTACGTCACGGCCACTTCAGCCGCGAGAATTGAGCTCGGATTCCGCCGCAAAGGCCCCACGGATCGTCAGAGCGGGCAGTAGAAGCGCAAAGCCCGAACCTGCCCCAAGACCGAAAGCCACCGAGACACGCGATGACCGAGCCCGAAAAAGAGCATCACTACGTTACCCACGAACCCAAGTTCTGCCGCTGCCGCGTCTGCCATGAGCACTTCTACGCCGACACCATCGACGCGGCGCGAGCCGCGTGTCGGGAGCACGGTGAAGAGGCCCATCCCGACTGGGGCGTTACGACCTGCTATTGCCCCGACTGAAATCGCCGCCCGGCTCTTTCCCGCCGTGCTCTCACGGGTCCGGCGGAGGGACCTGCGGGCATTTTCGTCAGACATGCAGCTCGAGGAGGTCCCCGTCCTCGACCGGGTGATCACGCCCCACCTGCAGGACGTTCTTCCGCCCGCGCCGCCACATGCGCGCAAATTTGAACGACTGGGTGAAATCCCTGTGCACCAGCCCCGCCACGTCGCCGACACAGTCGCCGCGCCGCAGGGTGAAGGGCCGCTCCTGCTCCGGCGGACGCCCCGGCACCTTGGTATAGACGCGGACGATCTCGAGCTCACGAAACAGCCAGGGACCGATCTCCGCCAGCCCTGCGCCCGCCTCGGCCGAAACGAGAAGGACCGGGTAGTCGAGCCCCGTGAGCTCGCGGAAAACCCCAAGCTCGTCCGCCAGTCCCGGGATGATATCCGCCTTGTTCGCCAGCAGCAGAGTCGGGAGCAGCAGGGCGAAGGGGTCGGCCAGCGCTTCCTGCTCCGCCCGGAGGGCGCTACGCGTCCAGCGCGCGCTAAGATGGACGCGCCTCTCGCTCAAGCCCTCGTGCAGGGTGGTCATCTGGTCCACGCACAGGGGATCCGACAGGTCCACCACCAGCAGGCAGGCATCGGCTTGCTGTAGCGCGTTTCCCAGCCAGGGGGCGGGGTGTTCCGGGGACACCGGCGGCAGATCCAGGAGCTGAAACAGCGTGTCCTCGAAGGGCAGCATCCCCGGCTGCGGGTACAGCGTGGTAAAGGGATAAGGTCCGACGTGGGCATGGGAGCCCGTCAGCCCGGCATGAAGCGCCGACTTCCCGACGTTCGGCGGTCCGATCAGGGCGACCTGGGCGGCACCCTCCGGATGGACGGCCGTCACCGGACCCCCGTGGGCGGCGCCCTTCTTCGGTCCGGCCAGCTCCTCCGTAAGCTGCTTGATGCGCGTCTTGATGTCCGCCTGCAGGTGATCCGTCCCCTTGTGCTTGGGGATGGTGCGCAGCATCTCGCGCAGCCAGTGGAGCCGGTCCTGCGGCTCCCGCGCGCTGCGGAATGCGGCCTCCGCGGCCTTGTATTCGGGACTCAGATTGGCCGGCATGGGTTCACGGCAATCCTCAAGGGGTTGAGCCGGCCTTTCGGCGGCGGCATCGGGCTAGTACAGGCGCGGCTAAGAATCCGTAACAGGATCGAGCGAGTCTCACGCGAAGCCGCGAAGGGCGCGAAGAAAATCTACTGACATGATAACTGCGGGAGAAACCTGGGCGCTGCTGTACTAGAGCAACCTCAGTACCCTCTTGATCTGCTCCGGCGGACGCTCGGGAGCACTTCGCTCCAGGTGGACCGTCAGACGCTCACCGGGGCCACGGTCGTGCAGGGTCAAGCGCACATCGCCGAGGGCGGCGATGTGCTCGCCGTCCATGCGCAGAATCCGGTCGCCAGCGCGAAACCCCGCGGCGTAGGCGGGGCTGTCGCTCTTGACGCTCGCGACCCGAACACCCGTATCCGTGTCCTGAAGCGTCATTCCCATCCGCCCCCGTCGTTCCAGCTCCAGCTCCTGCGACGCAAGAACGTAATCCGGGGTGACCCCGAGGAGCGGCTCGAAGGGCTTAGTCACGATCACCGCCTGGTTGATGTCCTGATAGCGGCGCAGCCGCTTGGGAATCGCCGCATCGTGCAGGACATGCGCCGCGCCCACCAGCACCACCAGCGCCTTATCGGGATGCCGGCGCAGATAATCGGCGGCTCGGCGCGCCATGTACTCGTCCCAGGTCGTCTGCACCTCCATGAACCGCTGGAAGCGCTCCTCCGGCATGTTGCCGTGCATGCTGAAGGCGTCGCGCAACCGCTTCTCGTAGCTTGCGTCCACCGGCTCGATCAGCGCCGGCAGGCGCGCGCGCTCCTCTGGACTCAGGCCCTCGATGCCCTTCGTGGAGACCGCGTCCACCAGCTCGCCCGGGGCGTTCAGGGCAACCAACGGGAGGCGATGCCTTCGCGCGTACTCCAGGATGTCCCGGTAGAGCCGGAAGTCGTAGCGCCAGCGGCCGTAATACTCGGTCTTGCGCAGCATTCCTTTCTCGTCCAGGCGCCCTCCGACGTAATCGTCCAGGTACGCCTGAAACGGCTCCTGGAAGTACTCCATGCCGATGGCGAGGTCGATCCCTCTCTCCTGCAACCCGCGGACCACGGCGAGCTGATTCTGATGATGGTCATAGCGGTCGTGGATCTCGCCGACGTAGATCACCCGCCGGTCGGAGATGTGATCGAGCAGGGCCGAGAAGGCCGCGGCATCCGTCGGATCCACGAAACGCGCGCGGAAGTCATCCTCCGACATAGCGCCGGGGGTCTCCCGTCTGGGGTCGTGGGTGCAGGACACTAAGCCCGATCCGGCCACAACGGCGAGGACAAGAACGCTCGCGCGAAAACCATATCGAATCTGCGTCGAATATCGCGACATGTTTGTACGCTTGGGCCGCCAAGCTCCTGCAGTTCGTGGGTGCATGGCGGCCGATCAGCGAATCTCCTCGATAGAGAATTTCTTGTCCATCACCTCGGGCTTGATGGTCGCATAACCCTGAAGCTGCCAGTGTGCGAGCTCGGTGATGGCCGAGGGCACCACCTCGACGAAGTCGTGAAAGTCTTTGACCCTGTAACCGTAGTCCTGGGCCGCCAGGCCGCAAACCTTGAACTGGACACCGAGGCTGGAGTAATACTTCATGCGCTCCACGGACTCCTTGTACTTCTCGTAGTTGTGCTTGGCGACGGTGACGATCTCGGTGCCGTGGATAACGACGATCAGGTTCAGAAACTCGGGTGCGTAGCCGTAGGGCTCGTCCATCAAGGGATTGAGCAGGGAGCGCACCCAATAGAGCGCACTGCTGATCTTCTTTGGATCGTCGAAATAAAAATCGTAGACGACCTTTTGCTCCTCGTAAGGTGTCTGCACCAGCTTTGCCTCCGCGTGAACAGCCGTGGCCTGAAGGCATAGGGCGAGGAAAAGTACCATGGATCTCATCGGCGCTCCTCTGTCGAGCCCACGCTTGGAGGGAAACAATGATTCCAAGTATGGTTGGTCGTTCAGGCTGCGTCCAAGAAACAAAGACCGCCGCCCCCCACAAAGAGTTCACGACGCGCCCCGCGACAGCCGTCGCCAACAGACCGCCTGTGCTAAACCGGCCAAAGCAGGTGAAAGAGGCGCCCTCTCCGCGATTGGTCCCCGAAGCATCCTCCCGGACTGGCCTACCTGCCGGGCGTTCGCTCGGCTGCCCTCGGTCAGAACAGCTGTCCGCCGGACAAACGGTCCTCGCTCACCCCAGTTACACCGGACCTCTTATGCGAATCCCACAAACTCGGAAACGGTCCCCGTTTCCGAGGTCTTAATCCCCTTTAGATCGGGTCTCTGATTCGAACTGCTCGGCGCCAAAACCCGTTTCCAGACAACCGCCTGCGAGGGGAGTTGCCAAGAAAACGGGGAACCTGAAAGTTGACGTGCAAGTCATGCTCCGGCCACCTATGTGCACTTGCCATCACTTGCCGCCCCCGGCCTTTGCGCAAAGAACGAGTGGTCGCGACAAGTGTACCGACCTTACTGCTCCAGATCCGGTCCGGCAAGCGCCTCGATGCGCTGTCCGGAGAAGGCGCCGCCGATTAGCTCGACACCTTCCGGGAGGATCTGCCGGCCGTAGTGGATCATCTGCAACCGACTGGGCAACGGGTAGACCCGGATGTTGTCTTCGCGGTCATCGATGATTCCTCCGAGCTCACCCAGGAGGCCGTCGAGCGCCTCCCCCGAGCCCGGGACCAAATACCGAGTATTGCACCGGCCGTTGTTGTACCCGCTTGCACAAGCCCTGCGGCAAGCTTGCCGACGAAGCGGCGCAGTAGCCGTCGCGTCGGTCGGGCCAGGGCCTCGAAGCCGCCGAAGAAGTGCTGGCGTCCGGCCTTGCCGAGCAGGCAGGCGTCGCCCTCGCGGGCAAAGTGGTCCTCGCGCAGGTGCCGGTCCCGAAACAGCTCCCAGGCCCAGGCGTCTACCTTCGGGCGCAGGGGCTCGATGAGGTCCGAGGCCAGAGACTCGCGGGCGAAGTCGAGCTCGTGAAAGTAGCCGATGATGGGATCGAGTCCGGCGACATAGCAGGCCCGCACCGCCTCGAAATGAAGAAGTGTGTAGCCGAGAGAGAGCACGGCGTTGACAGGATCGCGCGGAGGGCGTCGGTTGCGGCCGGTGAATTCCAGCGAGTCCGGAAACAGGCGGGTGAACGCCTTGAAGTAGGCGGCCGCGGCCGCGCCTTCAATTCCCCGCAAGGTCTCGACGGGCAGAATCGCCGCCACGGCGATACGCGCCTGCGCCCGCTCGATGTGGGCGCGACCCTGCATGGTGGCGATCTTCGAGGCGTTGCGGCCTCCGAAGGCCAGCATGCCGACACCCGCATCGGCAAGCCGAGCGAGCAGGCTGCTCTGGATCTGCACGCTGCTGCGCATAACCACGCGCTCGAGCAGGTGCAGCGGTACGGTCCCCTGGCGCTCGCCGTCGGCATACAAGGCGAGGGCACGGCCTTCGAGACTCAACGACAGATCGCGGCGATCCAGATAGAGCGTCGTCATGATGCATTCATCCCACGTAGAACCAGGGGGGGTCTGCCGGCTTCACCGCCTTACCCAGGGTGCGCACCTTTGTGCGGGGGTCGAGGCGCAATAGAAAAAAGCGGTCCTCGTCCGTGTCTATGACCGCCCGAATCTGCGCGAGCAACTGGCCGCGCTCGGCCGCGGTCAGGAAGCACTCGAACACCGATTTTTGGCGTCCGCTGGCGTAGCCTTTGAGTACTTTGAGCGCATCGCGCAGCCGGCCAGGGTCGGAGACGTCGTAGGCGGCGATATAGAGGACCCGCTGTGTCATGGCGCCAGAGTAGCGCCGCATGGACGGGACGTCAGAGGCCGCAAGCTTGCGGGTAGGAGGGGGCGGGCGGT
>JAYEJW010000545.1:0-6813 GCA_034716535.1 Pseudomonadota bacterium | reverse complement strand
GCGACCAACACCTCGTAAACGTTCCGCATCAGGAAGGAGTCCAGTGGCTGTCAGAGATTTTCACCCGCTCCGCCAAGAAGTTCCCGGATCACACGGCCTTGCAGATTCCCCACACCGGAGAGTCACTGACTTTCGCTGAGCTCGACGCGCGGGCCGAAATCGTGGCGGCGGCCCTGTCTCCGCGCCTCACAGGCCCGGACCAGGTGGTGGCCGTGGCCATGACACAGGACAACTGGCAAGTCGTCGCCTCTCACCTCGGGATTCTCAAGGCTGGCGGTACGGTTATGTTCCTCGACGCCACCTTACCCGACGCCCTCATCACCCACATGCTCGACGACGCACAGCCGGTGGCAATTCTCACGCGTGGGCAAGACAGCTTCCGCGGCATGCCAACGATAGACGTCCTGGCTTTGTCTGATGAGATGCCCCGAAGCGCACCACCACCATGGTTGGACGATCCCACCCGGCGCCTCGCGACGATCTTCTACACGAGCGGTACAACCGGGATGCCCAAGGGCGTGGAGTGCCCGCATGCAGGCTACGTGAACTTGGCCCTGAGCTACGCCGACTATTTTGATCTCATTCCGGGCATGGACGCGACCTCCCTCACGTCGTCGCTTGGCTACGATGGCAGCATCTCTGAGATGTACAGCGCTTGGGTGTCCGGTTGCGCTGTGGTCATGGTGACCAAAGAGCAGATTCGGTCCGGCCCAGACCTCGTCCCCGTCCTCCGCGAAGCAGAGGTCACGGTGCTCTTCTGTTCGCCCGTGCTGCTGACTACCCTCACACCAACTCCCGAGCTGCATCTCCCCTACCCGCTGTGCCGCTACATTGTGCCGGCGGGCGAAGCCTTCCCCAGCGCTCTCGTGGAACCGTGGACTCGTGGCAGACGGCAGATCATCAACACCTACGGGCCTACCGAGGCGAGCACCGACACGAGCCGCCAGAGTTTGCGGCCTGGGGAGCCCGTCACCATAGGCTCGCCCTTCGCCAACGTCACATACGTCATCCTTGAGTTTGGCCAACTCCGCCCGCTGCCCCACGGCGAGGTCGGTGAGCTCTGCATTGGCGGTGTGCACGTTGCACGCGGTTACCGCAATTTGCCGGAGCAAACTGCCCAGAAGTTCATCACGCACCCTCAGTTTGGCCGCCTCTTCCGCACCGGGGACAAATGCAAGATCGACAGCCGGACACAGCGTGTGCACTTCCTCGGCCGAATCGACGCGCAGCTCAAGGTGCGCGGGCACCGCGTCGAGATACAGGCAGTCGAGGACACCCTGCAGACGCAGTTCAGGGAGATCGAGGCCGTTGTGCTGGACTACCAGAACCAGGAGCTGGTCGCCTTCGTCGCCGCGCCGTCGGTCGCCGACGGTGATATCTCGGAAGTCGCGCCAGCACCGGCGGAGTGGGCTGCCCGAGTCAAGGCGACCCTGGCCAGACAACTTCCAGCACCGTCGGTCCCGACGAGAATCTTCCTGGTTCAGGAATTCGTCATGAGGCCGCTGTCCGGGAAGATCGACCGGGGGTGCTTGCCCAATCTGTCTAACCTGCTGACAAACACCGAGCCGAAATCGGAGAGTACCTGGAGAGGCTCATCTACCGGCGCGCAGGACACCGAGGCAGGGAAGGCCAGGCCGCCCGACAGCGATGCGAGCATGGAGCAGGGCTGTGAAGAAGTGCTGGCGATCTGCAGGGACGTGTTCGGAGGCCGGTTGCGCTGGGACGATGTATTCGCTGATCATGGCGGGCACTCAATCGTCATCGCGCGACTTGCGCAGCGCTTGCGGGCCGCAGGATGGGTGGTGCCGGTCCGGGCGCTCCTCACTGACTGCGACACCCCACGAAAGGTGGCCAATCGCCCGCGGCAGCTCCAGCTAGCCCTCGAGGCTGCCGCGAAATCCGACCAACGCCGCACCGAACGCGATGAGACAGCGGCAAAGGTGCTCTCCGTAGGATACTTCACCACCCTGCAGATCCTATTCCTGTCGTTGCTGTACTCCCCTCTCTTGATAGGCTTTCTGGGGCTAGTCGTCTTCGCGGAGATCGGCGAGTTCTTCATGACCGCGTACCTCTGGGAATTCATTGGTGTGGGCTTCTTGATGTACTTGTTCGCTTTCGTCCTGCCCTTCGCCACCCTGCTCTGGGTCATGCTGATCAAGCTCTTCATGGGTGGTGACATTTATAGGAACAATGTAACGCCAGGTGTGTACCCCAAGTGGAGCAGAATGCATCTGCGAATCTGGTGTATCGGGCGTCTGGAAGCCTCGGTGCTCCGCCCCCTGGGTACAATGTTTCGCAGCGCGCCGCTCATGGCGTACGTGTTGCGACGGCTCGGGGCGACCGTGGGTGACAACCTTCAGTGCGCGCACGACGTGGAGTTTTCCGGACCGCTGGACCTACTCTTCACCGGTGACGATGTCACCATCCAGACCGGCGCCTACGTACACATGTCGCGGTGGGCGGGGCAAGAAATGCATGTAGGCCCGGTTCACCTCGAGAGCGGCTGCAAGATCGGAATGCGGGCAGCCATCGCCGACCATGTGACGGTGGGCCGCGGCACGTGGATCACCCCGTTTACTCCCATCCTCAGCGACGTGGGCTCGAAGGAGATGTGGGAGGGAGCCCCGGCGCGATTCGGTGGTCGGTGCACGGAACTAAAGCGTACGGCCAACAATTGCCAGTACGCGTACCCGTTCTGGTTCATGGAGACTCTCAACATCCTCATGCATGTCTTCCTGGACTTCTGGCTCCTAGTCGCCCCCACTGCAGTGGTCACCTGGTTCGCCGTCACCTTCATACCCGTCAGCGAAACAGAACTCGCCAGTGAATACTTCACGATCACGCCGCTGCACGAGATTGTCTGGAACATGGGCCTCTACGCGTTCATTACCACCTGGGTCACCCTCGTACTGATCTCAGTGCTGGGCTGCCTCTTTCTTCGCTGCACGGCCTTCTCGCCGGGATTGTATCCCTCTCGCGGGCTCAAGGGCGCTCTCCTCATGTACAGACTGAAGAGGATGAACCAGATCCAGCGAATTTGGACCTGGACCATCATTGGACAATACCTGCGCGCGCTCGCTGGCGTGCGCTTCACGCGCTTAGGTGCCTCCGAGTGCGACGTGATGCTCAACCTCGTCCCGGAGCTCGCCTGTGCCGACGCCCAGGTCTTCTGGTCACATGGCGGTTTCACGAACATGCTCGATTATGGCGCCGAGAACTTACATCTTCGCCAGCTCGACATGCCCGAGAATTTCTTCAGCAGCAACAACTGCGTTGCGGAGTCCGGGCACTTCCCGACCAACTTTCTCCTGGGTGTCTCCACGCCGGGGAATGACATACAGTTCCGGCGGCAGATGCAGTCGCGGCACGGCGAGCCGATTACGGTGGCTGGAAACCCGCCAGTGAAGTTTGCGAGTGCGAACTTTGAGGAAGAGAATGAAGCCTATAGATTGCCGACCTTTCCCCTCTTTATGGCGCGAGTGTTCCTGAATGATGTCTTCAGCATCGGCATTCTGCCCATCGCCGAAGTACTCGTCTATGTAGTTCTGTACACCATCCTACTGCGGCTGGACGGACACCTGATCGTCAGTGCGTTCATTGCCTTGATTCTCGCAGAGGTCATTCTTGTTCTGTCCTGCGCCGCAATCAAGAAGCTCCTCGTCGGTAGCAAATGGGGTTCTGCTCACTCGACGCCGTTCTGGTCCTTGCGACACTTTACTTACTTCTTCGCGCAGGACTGCTTCTTCGCCTGGTGCACGAGGCCTTTGAGAATCTTGGACGGCACTGTGCTCTCGAATAGCATCCTGCGGTGGATGGGGTGTCAGATCGGCAAGCGGACAATTGTCGCTTCATCTATGCAAGCCTTCGATTGGAACGCGGTGCGCTTCGGCGACGACTGCATTGTCGCTGGTGTCCTGCAGTATCACACCTTCGAGAACATGATGCTGAAGGTGAAGCGAACGGACATTCAGGACGGCAGCGCCGTCAACTTCGGCGCCACGGTCATGGGCGGTGCGGTCATCGAGCCTGAGACAACGCTCCTGCCGCTGAGTATGGTCCTGAAGGAGATGTACCTGCCCACAGGCACCTACTGGGGCAGCCCTACGGAGCCTGTGACTGAGGCGGAGAGCCCGCCACCACGCGGGTTCCGATGACTCGAGACAATAGAGACCCGATCACTGAGATTTTCGCCGCCAGGGCGCGCGATTTGACACCGGCATCCGCGCGTCATGTAGCTCACGTGCTATATGCGCCCGTATCGCCCGATCCTGATGTGACAAGGCATTGTGCGACAGTCCTTTCGGATACCGAGCTGCAGAGAGCGGACCGCTTTGTAGCCGATTACGACAAGGCCCAGTTCAATCAGCGCCGTGCGTTTCGCCGCTTCTGTGGCGCAGCCGCGCTCGGATCGTCGAAGCCCTTATCGCAGATCGAATTCAAGGAAACAGCAAACGGACGGCCCTACCTTCCCGATTTGCCTGATGTCTGCTTTAGCTTTTCCTCCTGCCGGTTCGGTCTTCTCGGGGCGTGGTCGTCGACACATGGAATCGGCGTTGACCTCGAAGATCAAACGAGGAATCTGGAGGCTGTGGAACTCGCTCATCGGTATTTTTTGCAAGCTGAGGCGAATGCTGTTGAAGGGGTACGCGGTCTGGCGCGCATGCGGACTTTCTTTCAATACTGGAGTCTCAAAGAAGCGGCACTGAAATCCATCGGTGAGGGATTGCCCTTTGGCCTCGACGCCTTTGAATTCGAGTTGGGCCCAAACCTGAGTGTCGTTCAGGCTCCCCCTGACCATGGTGGACCGGAGCGATTTGTCGCCCACATGATCGAGGGAACTGACAGTTGCGCCGCTATTGTCATCCGAAGCCTGGCCTGATGGAGCGGTTCTTTACAGTGTGAGTCCTTGCGGGTGGAAAGTGACCTGGATGGGACGAGGCCGGCGATCGATGAGACGGATACGAAGATTCTTCGGCTCAGCCAGGAGTACCGCATCAGGCAGCGAGCCATAGGGCCAGGCTGCGCCCGAGCCGCGAAGGTTAGTCTGGGCTGGCGACTATAGGAAGGCTTGAGCGGATGGCCTCTAGAGCGGCCTTCATCTTCCTTGACAGTCCATCGTGCGTGCGCTAGCGTTCTCGAAGATAAATTGGAGAAGTGGTCTACTTATCGGCAAAGGCCAGGCAGCCACCTCACTCCAGCGGGCACACAATTGGGGACGTTTCCGGGTGAGTAGACGGGCTGTCGTTCCCCGCTGGCACAGAATGGGTAGCTGGTCCGGGTCCAATTCCTCAGGTTCAGTCCGCCTGAGGTTTGGGTGTCAGTGGTAAAACCGGAGCAAACAGACGTCTGTGGAACCGCGCTGGAAGGCATGGGATAGCAAGAACCATGTAATCGTCTTGTGGCGTGTATTTCGTCTTGAGTTTGGCAACACTAGTTGAGAAAGGAGAGAGATACAATGAAGACGCTTGTACGATTCACGCTGGTTTCCTTGATGTTATCTGTGATGATGCTTTCAGCCAGTCCAGCCTTTTCCGCTCAAGCCATGCAAATGTGGAAATGTGAGATGGACGATGACGCAACCGAGGATGAGGTGAACGGAATTGCACGGGAATGGCTTAAGGCCGCGAAGGGGATGAAGGGTGGCGATAAGCTAGAGGCCTTTGTATATTGGCCCGTTGCCGTCAACGACACGGGTGAAAGTGACTTCTTCTTTGTTGTCGTCGCACCCTCTTTCGAAGAGTGGGGTAAGTTCTGGGATGGTTACAAGGGTTCTCCGGCCGCGCAAGTAGACAACGGGTCTGTCGACAAGGTTGATTGTCCAGACAGCGCCGTTTGGGAATCGATAAAAGTGGAATAGGTAATCCTTGGCCCAACTGCAGGGCCGCCGACGCTGGCGGCCCTTTTTTCATTCATGCGCCCCTGACCACAGCGGGCCAAAGCAATTCAGCGCCGACGACGTGCAGTCACCTGAACAAGGTCTCGAAACGTGATACCTCAGCCCTCGTTCCGGCGGCGCAGCGGCTCCCACGTTGGGTGCGGCAAAGAGCGTCACAGCCATTCCACGGAGTTGAAGCGAAGGCACAGCCGAACATTGACAGTCGATGATCTGCGCGCCCCAAAAAACATTGAAGTTATCCTGATTCAGTGCACAGTTTAAGACTTGGAATTTAAGCAGCCTGTTTATATTGTTTCTCGAAATTGTAAGATGACTGGTAGCCGAGTCCGGAGTGACGCCGATGATGATGGGAATGGCTCCAACTGGCCGCCTGCAGCTAACCAGCCAGAAAGTGATGGTTCGCTTACGCAGCAGAGCGGACACACGCGCTTGAATCAGCGAATGGCCTTGACGCTCACCAAAATTGACCCGGGTTTTACTCAAAAAACTGACCCACCCGATTTTCGAACGGTCCCCTCGGCCTGATTTCCGGACAACAAATTTTTCCGTTTTACTAAGCCAGGCGTTTGTTGGCTGATTGTCATCGAGTTGCCCGCGTCACAACCTTCAAGCGAGGAGTCTTCTCCGCGGGAGGTGCGCCATGGGCAGAAGACGATGTGCGGCGTGTGGTGCGCTGTTTACTCCGTGCCGGAATGTTGCGAATCAACAGTATTGTTCGAAGCCGAAGTGTCAGCGAGAACGGCGCCGACGCTGGCAACGGGAGAAGCTCAAGCAGGATCCGGACTACCAAGCCAATCAGGCTGCGGCGCAGCGTCGCTGGCGCGAGCGCAACCGGGACTATTGGCACAAGTACCGACAGAGCCACCCCGAATACACCGCAAACAACCGTATAAAGCAGCGCGAGAGGAACCGGCGCC
>JAYEJW010000544.1:0-6922 GCA_034716535.1 Pseudomonadota bacterium | reverse complement strand
TTTCCGCCACGGCATTATCATAACAATTCCCACGGCGACTCATGCTGGCTTGCAGATTATGCGTCTTTAGGAAAGCTTGCCACTCCAAACTTGTAAATTGGCTCCCCTGATCAGAATGAATTATCATGGCACCTACTATCGCCGACTTGGCTGAGGTGACCCCCTGGCTGCCAGTTGACGGCCGTTCGCTGCTGCCGCTCCTTTCGCCAGGTAGCGTACCCTGGCGTAAACGCTTTCTGATTGAGCATCCGCCGGTGGGCAGCCCTTTCGGCGTCCCGCCTTACCTTGCAGTGCGGCAGACACGCTTGAGCGATCAACGTGCTGCAGTCTACGCCGAGACCCTCAGTGGCGACGGGGTTCTCACGGATGCTGAACTGTATGACCTGACCACCGATCCATACCAGTTGGAAAGCCTGCATGCCGATCCTTCGTGGCGTCGCGTCCGCCTTATACTGCGTACCCACCTGGAGGCGCTAAAGGAGTGTGGCCTCGGGACCTGCCAGATACTGGAGGATCGTAATGGATGGTAGGAAGCTGGGACGCCCGCCTTTGGTGCACTGCGTAGCGGTGCGCGCGACAGGTAGTAAAGAAGCCTCGAAAGGGCACGCGTACGTGGTTCAGACGCCACCATCCCCCATGACCCACCAATGACCAGTCGTCAGCAGGTGCGATCATCGGTGCCTTCCGATTGTCAATGCCCAATGTTGCGCTGTGGTCGTAGTGCGGCGTAGTTACCGTTTGCAAGGTCTGGGATATGAGATGCCGAAATCTCCGTCTAACCGGACGCGTTGTCCGTCACCAGGGATGAGCCGGAATGCGCCCGAACGCGGCCTGTTGCGGCAGGCGAGGCCGCTCGGACAAACTCGCCGGGCGGGGCGGCAGACCGCTTCAACGCCGGGGAAAAGGCCCGCCAGCGTGCGAAGGCGCGCGGCCTCCAGGTGTGGGTGCAGCGCGGGTACACGGCGGCTGCGCAGAAGCTGCACGACTCGCCGGCCGACCTCTTCCAGCCAGGAAGTCGCCAACCGGCGACGCATGCCCTGATATCAAGGGGCCCTCGACGAAGTGCTCGTGGCGTTGCTTCGCTGGGCGGGGGCCGTTCGAGGTACTCGCGGTCCTTCAACGGACATCGAAACCCGGTGGGTCCGGACCCGCTGGCACGGGATGCGCCTCCGCGAGTCAATCGAACATCCGGTTGTCGCGGGTTCGCTGCTGTCACGCAACTTCCGCTTGTTTGTCGTAAACTGGTCGTGCTAGCGTGCGGCAGAGATCCTAACCGGGCGGAAGGCCCTCCAGGGTGCCGGGAGAAATGAGAGCCGCGCGCCGTGCGTCGACCGCTGAACCCTATCTACGCGAATTGTCGTTACAAGCCGGGGACCTGAAATGGCGAAGACATTTGAACCAACCATAAACCGTGTCGAACCAACGCGATCCGCCGAAGCGGCGATCAAGCGGGGCAAGAAACTGCTGTCCGAAAAACGCTTCGACGAGGCGTTGGTGGAATTCGAGGCGGTCGTGGAGCAGGACCAGGCCACGCCGTTCGTCCTTTCCGCGATTGGCAGAATCAAGTTCAAGCAGAAGGATCTCGACGGCGCGCTAAAGCACTTCAAGGCGGCGATCAAGCTGGACCCGACGCAGCCGCAGGCCTACTTGAGGGCCGCCCGGATCTACGCTGCGCAAGGGAAGCTCGCCAACGCGCGGGAAGAGCTGCAGAACGCCATCCGCGTCAATCCGAAATCCGCGGTTGCCTATGCGGGTCTCGGACAGCTGATGGCGCGCGAGAAACAGACGGACCAGGCGATCGAGCAGTTCAAAAAGGCGTTGAGCTTCAACCCGAGGATGATGCTGGCGCGCAAGCGGCTGGCCTCGACCTTGCTGAGCAAGGGCAACCTGACCGAGGCCAAGGACCAGGTGAAGGCCGCGCTGCGGGTGAAGCCCGACGATCCCGAAGCTTATGTGGTGATGGGAAAAGTACACCTCGCCGAGAAAGACTACGACGCGGCGCAGCGGGCCTACGAAGAAGCGATCGAGTTAAAACCGGAATCCAATCCCGCGGTGTTCCTGGCGCTTGCCGAAGCCTATATTGCCGGGGGCAAGCCGGTCCAGGCCGAAGAGCTGTTGAACAAGATTCCGCAGCGGGACCAGTTCTCGCCCATGCTGCACAAGCTGTGGGGCGACCTGTACGACAGCAAGGGCATGCACAAGGAGGCGCTGGAAGAATACAGGGCGGCATCGCTCACGGTCGGCGAGGACCTGGGTATCGAGAGGCTCGATTCTCTGGATCTCGGCGGGGAAGACGTCGAGGATGAAAAGTGGGAGGAGATGGCGTCTGCCGCCAGAACTGCGACTGCCGCGTTCATCGAGAAGAAGCGTGAGGCGGGGGGCGGAAACGCCGGCGCCTAGACCTGTTATCCCGAACCCGTCGCGGTCGGCGACGATCGCGACGATCCGGGGACACCAGCCGGGGCATTTTGGCAACGCGGCCCGACGTTCCGGGCTGGGTGATCTCCGGATACGGCCCGACCGGGTGACGCCGTGCGCATCGAGGCGTTTCCGGGTCGGCAGCTACGCAACAGAACGCGGCGTGCGGGCGCTGTCAGCCGGTCTTTTTACTCCCCCTGGCACCTAATTGACCACCAAATGGCGGGGCCATATGATGTTTGCAGGTCTGCAGCCGGATGCTCTGGTAGCAAGATTGTTGTTCCTCGGCAACGCGCTTTTTTCCGTTTCCGTTTTTCCGCAAATGAACCACGCCGGCATTCCGCCCGTCACCCAATGAACACTTACGACAAGCGTTTGCAGGAGAAAAGAACGGAGGTCCTGAACCGGCTCCGGGACAACCTGGGCGAGGACCGAAGCGGTGACCTGGGCGACGTAGATGGCGTCAGCCTGATGACCCGTTTCCTTCGCCGTCTTCCGGACGAGGAATCCGATGACGGAGGGGACGAAAGCGGTCCCTTAACCAAGACCGAGCTGGGCGAGCTGCGGCGGCGCCGGCGAAAAAGGCGGCGCGAATCGACGCCCGCCGACCTGCTGCCCCAGGTAAAGCCGGCGGTGCCGGCGGAACTTGATATCGATTCCGACGCGATACCCATAGGTCCCGGCGGCGAAGATGCCATCCTCGAGTCAATCAAGTTCGATACCCTGGTCAAGGAGATACCCCGGCTGCGGGACAATTTCTCGGAGTGGTTGAGCAGCGTTGACGCAGAGTACACGCCGAATTCGAGCAGCCTGGAAGAGCTTGAAAGACACCGCAAGAACGTGGAATACCGGCTCAAGGCGTTGACGGTGATGCTCAACGCCACGCAACACGAGCTGGACGAGCTGATTGTCACGATCCGGGCGAAGGAGACGGTGACGGCCAAGTGAAGCGCGCGATTCTCCCGCCGGAACCCGGTGCCCGGATCTCATGAACAGCCCGCCGCTGATCATCCTGTCACCTCCGAGGTCCTTTTCTTCCGTGGTGTCGACCATGATCGGACAGCACCCGGACCTGTACTGCTATCCCGAGCTCCACATTTTCGTCGCGGACACCGTGGGCGAGGTTCTCGATCGCGAAGCGGGCAAGGGGCGGAACTACGCCGGACCTCCGGGCGCCCTGAGGGCGCTGGCGGAGCTTCACGATGGCGTCCAGACCGCGACGACTGTCATCAGGGCCGGCAGCTGGTTGCTCGAGCGTCGGCATTGGACCACCAAGCAGCTGTTCGATCACTATCTCGAGTTGGTGGCGCCCCGGATGGGTATCGAGAAGAGTCCCGTGACCTGCATGAAGCCGTCGTTCATCCAGCGCGTCTATGCCTATTATCCCGACGCCTACTTCCTGCATCTCACCAGGCACCCGATCAGCACGAAGAAATCAATGGACGAGTTTTTCGACAAGCGGAAAGAGGTGAAATCCAAAACAGGCAAGAAGCGGTCTTTCGAGCTGGACAACATGTTCATCTGGTACCGGATGCACAGGAATATCATGGAGTTTTCGGAAAACCTGCCGCCGGGACAGCTGATGCGACTCAAGGGGGAGGATATCCTTTCGGACCCGGACCTGTACCTGCCGCAGATAGCTGAATGGCTCGGCATACGTACGGACCGTGCAGCCATCGAGGAGATGAAGCATCCCGAAAACTCGCCCTACGCCTGTGTCGGGCCGTCACCCACACGGGGTGGCAACGACGGAAAGTTCATGCGCAGCCCGGCATTGAGAAGCGGCAAAGTGAGAGAGCCATCGCTCAGGGACCTCCTGGCCCGGGAGTCCATCCGTTGGGTATCGGAGCAGGGCCGGCAGATGTTTGCAGATTCCGGCGTGGCCTTGGTCTCCGACCGGGAGATCGCTGACGAAATACGGGGGATGGCCCAGTGCATGGGCTATCAATGAATCCTTGAGCGAGCACAAGTATCAGCCAGTACCATCTGAGACGGCTGACCATCCGTCGCTCAGAAATATCTCGCCGGCCGAAAGCCTCCTGCACCGGCGTGGCGCGGACTTCGACCATGCCTTTACCGTGTTCCGGGATCGGGTCTACGTGGCTGAAATTTCGTGCGAGAATCGCCCGAAAGATCATTGCCGCATTCTTGCCTGTTCCCTCGACACGCACGAGTGGGAGACCACCTGGGCGGACTACATTCCCGAGTCCGGGGGAGTCCCGGAGCCTTCGGCGAGCAGCCGGATCGGCGCGGTCAGTGACCCGGGAGGGGGCGAAGCGTTATACGCGCGTTTCGCCTCGCCCCGTGGCTCTGTGCTGCTCCGGATGGAATCGCGTGGGCGGTTTCGTGAAGTATCTGATCTGGGCGAAACCGTAGAGCGGTATCTCTCCTTTGAACAATTGCTGACCTGGAATGGCCAGCAGATCGGCTTGGCCGCAAACGAGACGGGTCGCGACGCCCGGCTACAGCGGTTGACGGAGCGTGACGGGGAGTGGCAGGCGGAGCCGGTCACGGAGCTGGTGGGAGGCGACAACCGGTCGGTCTCGGCGCTGGCCGGGTTCCATGGCGCCCTGTACGCGGCAACGGTGAATCCCGAATCCGGGTTTGAGCTCTGGAAGCTGCAGGAAGACGGTCGTGAGGGACCGACGTGGCAGGTGGTGGTCGACAACGGCGCCCATCGGTTCGTGCATAACCAGCAGGTGTTCTCGATGCAGGTTCACGACGGCGCGTTGTTCCTGGCCGCCGGTACGCCTGCCGACGAGCAGACACCTGAATCCAAGTTCTTCGACTATCGCGGATTCGAGATCTTGCGACTCGAGGCGGATGGCCATTGGGACCTGATGGTCGGGATTCCGCGATTTTCCCCGCGGGGGATCATCGTACCGTTCTCCGGTCTGGGGCCCGGCCTCGACCCGCGCCGTCATACCGATTTCGGATGCTGGGTCTCGCGCGCGGGAAGGCTGGTGCTGGGCGTGATGGACGAGGAAGGATTCAGGTTGTGGGCCTCGGAGAGGGGGGAGGAATGGGACCTGCTGCCCGAGCCGGCGTTCTCCGACATCTACCAGGTCGACCGGTGCCGCATGTATTCCGCGGGAGACGGGCTGGTGCTGGTCCTGGAAACAACCGATCTTGACGGCGACGAGCAGACGCAGATATGGACGGACAGCCTCGCGCCGTGATGCTCACTCGTCGCTTCCGGTCTACCGCGTCGACGCAGTTCCCTGCGCCCGCCCCTTGGTCGGTACAAGGATTGGGCAACCGGGGATGATCCGGTTGATTCGGAAGCTGCTGCGTATGATAAGGAGAATGGTAGGAAAACGAAGGCCGCCAGCCGGTACCGACGAGCCCGTCGCTGGTGGTCGTGCGGGCAGGCGCCGCGCGCGGATCGGATCGCAGACCACTTACAACTACACCATTCAGCCGCGGATAACCGATCCCGAGATCGACAACTGGCGCGATTCGCACTATGTCGCTTTCGACCCCGGCGCGCCCCGCAGGGGCAAGCTGTTCCTGTTTTTCTGTGGCTCCTACGGCATCCCGCTGCGGCAGCGCCTGATCATCCATCTGGCCGCGCAAGTGGGGTACCACGCCATCAACCTGAGCTATCCGAACTCATGGACCGTCGGAGGACTGTGCACCGACAGCGACGACCCGGATTGCCATGAGCTGGCAAGAATGGAAATTCTCGACGGCGTCCAGCGATCGGGCCTCATCGACATCGGTCGCGCCAACTCGATATACAACCGCCTGGAAACGCTCCTGCGCTACCTGCGGACGGAGTACGGCGCCGACGGCTGGGCGGACTTCACGCGTGATGGTGAGGTCGACTGGGGCTCGGTCGTTGTCGCCGGCCACTCCCAGGGGGGAGGGCAGGCGGCCTTGCTTGCAAAGCTGCATCCTGTCGACCGCGTGGTGATGTTTGCGTCACCGGTCGACTACCTGCGCCGCCGCCGGGTCCACGCCCCCTGGTTGAGCAGGAAAGGTGCCACGCCAGGGGACAGGTATTACGGGTTCGTACACCTGCACGACAACGGCTTCGACAGGATCCAGGAAGTCTGGCAGCTCCTCGGAATGGCCGCGGCAGGCCCTGTCGTCAACGTCGATGAATATGACCCTCCCTACGGGCACGCCCGGAGACTGGTGACCGGCCGCGAGGACATCCGTCGCGCGAAGTACCATGGCAGCGTCGTCCAGGACGGCGTGACTCCGACCGGCCCGGACGGTGCGGTGATCTTCGAGCCGGTCTGGCGCTATCTGTTGGGGGACTGAGCCGGGCCGGGGCCTTGGCCGTGTTTCCCTCTGGCATCGATTGATGAATGAGAAGTTCCTGATAATCCTGTCTCCGCCGCGTTCTTTTTCGTCGGTGGTTTCAACCGTAATCGGGCAGCACCCGGACCTCTACGGCTTTCCCGAATTGCACCTGTTTATCGGTGACACCGTCCAGGAAGTCATCGACGTGGAGTATGGAAAGGCAAACTACTTCGGTCCCCCGGGGGTTTTGCGC
>JAYEJW010000543.1:0-6978 GCA_034716535.1 Pseudomonadota bacterium | reverse complement strand
AGAGGTGCACCGGCCTTCCTTTTGCCGCTGCTGTGTCGAAATCTAAGAGGGAATATTCCCGGATCGACCCTGATGGACCTCGGGATATATCAGCCGCGAATGCCTACGGAAGGGAAAGACGTAACACGCAGCCGGTCAAGCGCTGGCGTCCGGGGATGATGACGATCAGGACGGCGACAAGGGTGGGGATTCCCGTGCATGCTATGTTGCGGATTTGCCTGATATTAAGTATGCGATGACACTGAGTGTGAGACCGCACGGCGAACTGACCACAGGGAAAGAGCAGGCCGTGTTTGGCAGCGACAGTCCGCTACAGAAAGCCTATTCGGTGCATGGCAGATTCGTAGGCGATAACGGAGTGGATCCAAAGCTCGTCATCCCCGTGACGGGCACGGTTGTCGTGGGGAAGGAAACGGCGTCCGTAATGACACTCAACGGGTTCGGGCGTTCGGATTACTGCGCCACGTTGGAGCCCTCCGCGACGCCGCATGAATGGGATTGCTCGACGTTGCTTATTTCACCCGATGGCATCACGGCCGAGGGATATCCTTTCACCCAGGCCGATCCGCTCGTGGAGCCCCTTTGCAGCTCTTTCGTGGTAGGAGGATAGATCGCCGCGGACATCGATCGAAAACCCTGAACGGGAGCAGTGAGTCTGACCGGGTTTTCCCGTTCAGCCTTGCGATCCCGATCAGCCCGTTCCGCGCCGCGGAACGGGGATTCTCTTCTAGAATTCATGCCCTTCGAAACGCGATCCAAGCCATCAACGCACCCCATGCGTTGGGGGGCAGGCTGAAACCTCCACGTCACAATCTCTTGCACCACAATTGGAGTCCAATATGAAACGCAATACCGTCCTCTTCGCATCCTTGCTTGCCGTCGGTGTCGCCGGCTGTCAGGTCCCGGAGGAGAGATCCTCGGCGCCGTCCGCCGTCTCCGAGGCGGACATGCCAGCCTATTGCCGGGGCGAGGCGTCCGCGGCCTTCGGCGTGCGACCCCAGGATCTGTTGACCCTGCCCGTCGAGCGCTCCGCCAACGGCTACTCGGTGTACGGGCAGTACCCGCCGGAGGGGAGCGACGTAACGACCTTCGAATGCCGCTTCAACGGGGCCGGGGCCTTCACCGGCGTCAACCGGACCTGACCGCGCACTCCTAACCAGCCTTTGCCAGAGGGAGATCACATGAAGCCATTCGCGACCTATAAGGACCCCGCACCTCTCGTCGCCGCCGCTTTCGCCGTGCTGTCCTTTACGGGAACGGCCCATGCGGAGGAGAACATCGCGCAGGGAGACATGCCGCGCTACTGCCAGCTTGAAGCTGCGTCGGCCTTCGCCGTCAGACCCGGAGACGTCGCGACCCTGCCGGCTGAGCGCGACAAGGGCATGTTCACCGTGTACGGCCAGACCCCGCCCCAGGGGCAGGATGCACTCTTCTTCACCTGCACCTTCAATGCCCAAGGCCAGTTCGTGGGCGTCGATAAGAGCTCCGATGAACGCTCAGGCTCAGCGTCGCAGTCGGGTGGCGGCATCGCCGTGAAGGACATGGCACGCTACTGCGCCGGCGAGGCCTCCGCTAAATTCGGCCAGCGCCCACAGAACATAAGCACCCAACCACCCATCGCAGACCAGGGCATGTACTCCGTTTTCGGCCAGTTCCCGCCCTCGGGCGCCGACCCCACGGTGTTTATCTGCACCTTCACCGCCGATGGCAAGCTCGTGGGGGTCGACAAGGAGTAAGGCGGCCGGCCCGGTAACGGGCCAACGAACACCTGGCGTGGCGCCGCGGACGGTTCCGAAACACCATGGATCCAACGAGATAGAGGAAGCCCTATGCATACCACGAAATGGACGGTCGGCGTCCTGACCGCCGCCCTGCTCACAGCCTGCGGCGGTACTGCGGTTACCAGCTCCGGCAGCAACCTGACACTGCCGGCCGCCAACACCGCCGCAGCCCAGCGGCTGAT
Source organism: Pseudomonadota bacterium (assembly GCA_034716535.1). Taxonomy (GTDB): domain Bacteria; phylum Pseudomonadota; class Gammaproteobacteria; order Chromatiales; family Chromatiaceae; genus JAYEJW01. Next base: position 5,015 of record JAYEJW010000543.1, on the reverse strand, counting down.
ATCGCCGGACGAGACCCTTCAGACCCTGAGCTTCCCGGCGATCGGCAGCACGCGGGCTAGCGGGACCATCGACGGCTACAAGAGTCCGGCTTATCTAGTGCCGGTCGCCAAGGGGCAGACGCTGACGGTCGTCCTGGAAAGCCCGAGCAGCAACGCCTACTTCAATGTCCACGATGCCGCAGACAGTAGTGGACTCGCACTCTTCAACGGCAACTCCGGCGAGCGCACCGCCCGCCTGACGGCTCCCGCGGACATGAGCTATGTCATCCGCCCCTTCCAGCCGCGCGCCTCGGCCCGGCGCAACGAGAAGGTGCCGTACAGCTTCACGGTCGAGCGGAGCTGATCCAAACGTCCGGGCGGCGACACCGAGGCCGCCGAAGAGGTGCGAGTGTCCGTACCGGGCGCCCAGGCGCCCTGGGCCTGCGTGATCGATACCGACGGAAGCGTCGAGGGCGTTTACTACACCGCCGAGGGCTGATCTCGGGATTGGGCGGTAGGGGCCGTGAGCGAGTCGGCCCCCCATGGATTTCGGAGCGCGCCGGTCATCGGGATGCCGAGCGGCCGCTCCCTCTCGGACCGACGGCGGCGGCGTGTGTTCTCCGTAGCCAAGTTTTTTTGATTGTTCCTCACAGGAGGTAGTAATGGCCGATTCCACACTCATCGGCGGCGCGATCGGGCTCCTGATCGCGCTTGTGCTCATCGCGGTTCTCGTCGTGGTCTTCCGCTGGCTATGGAATACCACGATGCCGGACGTCTTCGGCGTCAAGCAACTGACCTTCGGTCAGTCCCTGAAGATCCTCATCCTGGCCGGTATTCTGTTTGGCGGGCACCGGGTTGCGGACGTGCCTCAGCAGGTCGCCGACGAATCGGCTCCGGCTGCTACGACCGCGAATTAGCGAGCCTCACCGGCACCTGTCCGCTTTAACCCCTGCTCAACATCAACACCCGATCGGCCGCCAGGAAAATCGGCTTCGAATAACCGAGACAGAGGATCTTTCTATTTGGATGTCACCAGCCTCGTCGTCGGCCTGTTGATCGGCTTTCTGGTCATCGGTGTCGTCACAGGCTGGCTCGGCGGGCGGCTGATGCAGGGCGACGGCCTCGGCCTGCCCGGAAACATCGCCGTCGGCATTATCGGAGCCTTTGCCGGCGGGTTCCTGTTCGGTCTGGCCCCCGTCTCCGTCGAGCACGGTCTGATCGCTGCTGCCCCGATCGCGGCCGCCGTCGGCGCGGCGCTAGTGCTGTTCATCGTCGGCCTGATCAAGAAGGCCAGGTTCGGCGCAACCATCGGTTCCGAACACACGGGGAAACAATCATGAATTGGCTTCAACTCCGCAATCCCTTTACCGCGGCTGCGATCACTCTGGCGCTGGCCGCTCCCTCCACTACCTTTGCCTACGACGAAGAGAAGCCGAGCGAAGCTCCCTCCACCCAGGTCGCGTCGGCCCGTGGGGCAAACCCCAGCTTCGACTGCGCCAAGGCCGGCAGCGAGGTGGAAAAGCTCATCTGCAAGGATGCGGAGCTCGCCGATCTCGACCGTAGCCTCGCGGACCTCTACGCCGTGCTGCTGAAAAACACCCCCACCAGCGAGCGGCAGATGCTCAGGGCGGAGCAGCGCGGCTGGGTCAAGGGCCGCGACGACTGCTGGAAGGACGACGACATGCGCGGCTGCGTGGCCGGTGAATATCGCTCGCGCATCGACGAGCTCAAGGATCGCTGAGGTACTTCAGGCCATGTTGAATTGGAACAGCCTGAGCCGCCGAGACATCCGCCTCACCGCGTTCGTTGCGCTTTGCATGCCCTTCGTCTGGGCAGTCTCACAGGCCGAAGAGATCTACGGCCAACCGGACGCACCCCTGGTCGCCGAGGTCCTGGGCACAAAGATCCACACTAGCGACCTCGACGAGATGCAGTACGTGATCCTGAGCAAGCTGACGGATCGCTACGCGACCGAGCGCGGCATCCAGGTGAAGCGCGAAGAGATCGACGCCTACATCGAGACCATACGGCGCTTCATGGAAAAGGATCGCAAGCAGAGCGAAGCGCGCCGCGAGCAGATTGCCCGCAAGCTCGACGCCAAGGACCTGCCGGCAGAGGAACGCAAGCGGCTCTCCGCCGAGCGCGACCGGCTCAACGAGCTCCTCGCGGCTCAGGAAGAGGCGGCGGGCGGCGCGGCGGAGAATCCCGAGGAGGACAAGACCGCCCGGGACCGGATCGCGTCCAGCTTCATTCGCCAGTTCAAGATCAACCGGGCGCTCTACGAGCAGTACGGCGGGCGCATCGCCTTCCAGCAGGGAGGACCCGAGCCCCTGGACGCCTACCGCAAGTTTCTCAAAGAGCAGGAGAAGCAGGGCGCCTTCAAGATCCTGAAAAAGGAATTCGAGCCGAAGTTCTGGAGGTACTACGTCACCGATTCCATCCACTCCTTCTACCCGCCCGGCAGCAAGGAGGAGGCGCAGGCGTTCCAGACCCCGCAGTGGCTATCGGACTAGTCTACCGTAAGGAATTTCCCGACGGAAGACTCCCCATTTTCAGGGCTCGCGCAGGCCGCTATGATTGTGCGGTTAATACACCTTTCTCTTGAACCGAGGTCGATTGAACGGTGTACGCAATGGCGAAATGTCCACCAGCAATCCGTCTTACGGTTCGGCTGGCTCCCGCACCGGGATCGCCGAGCCTCAACCAGTGGAGCAGGCATATGGATCTCTTCAAGCACAACATGGGCAAGACCGACCGCATCGTTCGCGTGGTCCTCGGCGTGCTGCTGATCGGCAACGTCTTCTTCGCCCTGCAGCACCCCATCGGTTGGATTGGCGTCATCCTGGTGGTGACCGGTATCGCCGGCATCTGCCCCATTTATTCGCTGCTCAATATCAACACCAAGTCAGCCGCAGAGAAAGTCGGCCTCAAATGAAGGAGTCCCTATCGTGGAAGCACAAAGCCTCGTCGCCTTTGTTCTCATCGGAGCCGTCGCCGGCTGGCTTGCCGGCCTGCTCATGCGCGGCGGCGGTTTCGGTCTGCTCGGCAACATCGTCGTCGGCATCGTCGGCGCCTTCATCGGCGGGTTCCTGTTCGGTTTGGTCGGCCTCTCCGCGGGAAGCGGGCTGATCGGCTCCCTGATCACCGCCGTGGTCGGCGCGGCCGTGCTGCTGTTCATCGTCGGCCTGATCAAGAAGGCTTGATTCGGCGTAAGCAAGAACACCGCGCGGCCCCGTCGGAAACCTGGTCAGGCATGTTGCTCTTTCGCGCCCGGTGGGCATTTCCAGAGGCGCATCTGGAAAGCACAAGGACAGAGTAAGTCGTAGAGTTATCCGCCCTACCGACTGCGACGCGCCACCCGATGCCCTCGCGTTTGCGGGGGACGAGCGCTGTACAGGCAGATCTCCCACCTTTCATTCGCAATACCGAGGACACACAAGATGCCCCGAGAAAACCTGAGCGCGGACGGCGTTTCAAAGTACCCTGCCCAGTTCGTATTCCTACTGTTCTTTGCGGCATTGGGGGGACTGAAGGTCTACAACGATTTTGTGGGCGTATCGAACGGTGCCTTTACGGTCGCGGACGTCGGCACGGACTACACGACGGCGATCATCGCAACGGTCACCTTCTTTGTCGTGATGAAGATGAAGCTGAGACGACGGTCCAGCGAAACTTAATACGATGAGCGCTTTCATTCGGGATGCCCGCCTTGCCGCGCCGGTAGTGCTCACCGGTTGCATCGACGAGGGCGCCCGGGGGCTGGTGCGAATCGAAATATCTCAACAGCACCGCCGTGGGCGGTTGCGCCAACACCTCGGAGGAATGTGACGATGCGACGAACCTACCTTCTTGCCGCCCTGCTCGCGCTGGCGGCCCTCGACTGCACCGCGACCCCGTTCTGGGGCGCCAAGCATTCAGCGCCGGCCGACACGCCGATCGAGGCCCTGAAGCCCGGGGAGTTCATCTGGGAGGGAGAGCTGGAGCCCAGAGGTCCGGTGGTCGTCATCGTAAGTCTTCCGGAGCAGATGGGCTACGTTTACCGCAACGGTGTGCGCATCGCCGTGACGACCGTCAGCACCGGCAAGAAGGGGCATCGGACGCCGACGGGGGTGTTCACCATCCTGAACAAGGACAAGCACCACCGCTCAAAAACATACGGTAACGCGCCCATGCCCTACTCCGAGCGCCTGACCTGGGACGGCGTGGCGTTGCACGCGGGGGGGCTGCCGGGCTACCCCTCCTCCCATGGCTGCATCCACCTGCCCTCGGAGCTCGCGCGTCTGCTCTTTGGCATCACCCACAAGGGCACGACGGTGGTCATCGCCGACGAGTCGACGGCGCCGCGTTCGGTGGTCCATCCGGCGGTGCTGACACCGGTCGACGCGGACACCGGGACGCCAGAGCCGCACCATGCCTTGGGCTTCTCGCAGGACTACCGTTGGGAACCGGATGCATCGCCCGCGGGTCCGCTCACCCTGGTGGCCAGCGCCGCCGACGAGCGGGTCATTGTGCTGCGCAACGGAGTGGAGATCGGGCGTGCGCGCATCGCGATCGACAATCCAGGGAAGCCATTGGGGACCCATGCCTACACGGTGCTCGCCGGCGGCGATAGCCAGCACCCGCGTTGGAGCACCGTCGGTCTCCCGGGCCACGCGGCTGAGAGCGCGGGCACACAGGATCTGGATGCGGTCGATCGCTTGCTTATGCCGCAGACCCTCACCAGCCGTCTCTATCCGCTGTTGGAGCCAGGAACGACGATGCTGGTCACCGACGCCCCGATCCTGGAGCACACGACCGGCCCCTCGCTGTACGTGATGAGCTCCGGGATACCTGGGAGCGAGACAATTGCCGAGTCGAAAGAGCTCGCCGAGCGCCAGGTTCCCGCGCCGGTCGAGTCGGTCCGGATCAATTGACCCCTTTTTCCGGCTGCCCACCGCGATTCACCCCCTAACAGTCGATCCCAAACCCAAGAGGAAATAACCATGCATCGACTTCAATACCGTATCCCCTTGACCGCGGCTGCGATCACCCTGGCG
>JAYEJW010000542.1:0-6992 GCA_034716535.1 Pseudomonadota bacterium | reverse complement strand
ATGGGGTGGCTCCTGGTGGGTTTGGTCGCTTTCCAGGAACCACAAAACCCCATGCATGTTCAACTCTACGTTAAAAGTGCGCCGCAACCTACTATATTAGAGAGCAATAATCTGGGGATACCTCAGGCAATGTCCCTTGTTTGGTTAGCCATTGGCGGGCTGCCCTGGAACGTCAGGACCAAGGATTTGAAGATGTCGGCGGACTGCTTGCGTAAGGTCGAGAGGTAGGAGCGGATGATCGCGAAGTGTTCCGCCCCGGCCTCGGCGCGGAAGCAGCCGGAGACCTTCTGCTTGAGCTTCGACATGCGGATGTCGCGTTCGGCCAGATTGTTGTCGAAGGGAATGCGCAGGTCCGAGATGAAGCGCAGGACCGCGTCGCGGTGCTCGCGCAGTCGCGCGATGAGGTTGTAGGCGGGAGACTGCTTGACCCGCCCGCGGGTGCCGGGACGGCGGGGACGGCGGGGGTTACGGGCCTCGGCTTCGGTGAGGATGGTGTCGTAGCGGGCCTGGAACTGTGCGACCTGCGGCGCGGGCACGGTGACGCCGCGATGGCCCTTCTGGCCACCCGGCTTGCGACCGCTCGGCTTGCGCTGCGAGCGCGGCGGCGGCTTGTTGAACGGCGGGTCCGAGGACGGCGGCTTGCTGGAGTTGTGGCTGTCCTTGGCCAGACGCGCTTGCAGCTCTTCGATGCGTTGGCGCTGTTGCTCGATGACGGCGGCCTGCTCCGCGACCAACGCGCGCAGCCCCCGAAGTTCCGTCACCAGACTTTCCAGGGAGTGGGTTGGGGGGCACTTCTCAGACATGACGCGAAATTACGACATCAACTGGCTGTTTAGCAAGGGGTCCTGAATAGTCACAGAAATTTCATGCTTTCCGATCTAGAGGGAAGTCTTGTCGTTGCTTCAGCTTAGATTCCCAGCATTTTCGGCCGCCCCGGGTAATCTGGCGGGCACCGTGCGAGATTCTTCCGGGCGAGTCGCCGCTGTTAAGCCGGTTCAGTATGTTGGCGCGATATGGTCGGATTTCCGTTCTTCGCCTTTGGTAATCTTTGGCTGCTGTCTATGTGGAATTCGAACTGGACGGCAAGACGCCGGATGGCTCTACCGGAAAATATACGCTGACCCTTCCCCAAGGGATCGCTGTCGCCCGGGGACGCCTTATGGCTAACGCCCAGACAAGCGAATGCGCTTGTGCTGTTTGGGTCGGGTCCTCTGCTGGGGAAGACTCCGACAAACCCGGATCGAGGCGCGCCGGAACGGCGTGGCCCGTCTCTACACTCTCTGAATGCGGGAGAAGACATGAAGCGTAGAGAATTCTGTAAAGGAATCGCGCCGTTGCCGGCGTCAGGCGCACTTCTTTCCTTTGGTCGCCTTGCCGAAGCGGCGACTGCCGAGGAGACGGCGCAGGCCGGGGACTTGCAGTTCAGATGCCTCCGAACCAAAACCGACTCTTCTGGTGTAATGTCAACCCTATAGAAGGAGCAGCAGGCCATGAAACGCAGAGAATTCGTCAAAGCGATACCTTTGACCGCACTATTACCCGCTGGGCTCTCGGTCCAGACCGGAAACGCGGTGGCCGAGAACGCCCCGGCCGGGGATGCTCCCGCGGCGAAGGCCCCGGCAGGAAAAGCCGCCGCGCCGGCGGCGTCGGGCGGCAGTGCGGGCACCGGCGAGGTTCCGGGATTCGCCAAGCATATTGTCACGACCGACATGAACGGCACCGGCCCCGACGGGAAGCCCACGGGCCAGAAGGCAACCTTCTCCGGCGCATCGCAGGCCGGTGCAACTGCCGAAAGCGCATCGTCGAAGATGGAACTGACCGATGAAGAGCAGGCCATTCTCGACGGAAAGGACGGCGAGGAAAAGGCCAAGCTCATGAAGATCCTCGTGCAGTTCGGCGAGACCTTCGGCGCCAAAAAACTCGTAAAACTCGGAGGCGCTCCGCACAGCAACCTCTATATCGGTGCACCCTATATGGCGTCGCTGATCGACATGCTCAACGCGTGTGCCGATGCAGGCCTGAAGTCCTATGCGCCCTACACGGTGAACCCGCGGCCCTATGACGTCTACAACGTCCAGAACAATCCGAAGGACATGGAGCTCATCTACGAGGGCTATCCGCTGCAGATGAAGCTCGACTACGTTCATTCGCGCCTCGGCGCGCCAGACCTCAATTACCGGTCCTGCGCCTGCTATCTCGACGAGGTCGGCAACGCACCGGAGCCTGGCACGCCTGTCGCCTGGTGCGAATCTTCAGCGGTGAACTACGGCAATTCGGTTCTCGGCATCCGCACCAACCGCTACGGCGCCGGTATGGAGATGGTCTGCGCGCTGCTTGGCAAGGCGCCAGAGTTCGGCCTGATGACCGACGAAGGCCGCAAGGCGAAGTGGCTGATCGACGTCAAGACGTCCGAGGAGCCCGACTGGGGCGCGCTTGGCACCGCGATCGGACGGAAGTGCGTCGAAGACATACCCTTCGTCGCCGGGGTCGAAAACTATTTCGGCGGGGAAGTCACCAACGAAAATATGCACAAGCTGAAGGCCATGGGCAGTGCCACTGCTGCCGCGGGTGCCGTTGGATGCTATCACGTCGAAGGCGTCACGCCCGAGCCAAAGGAAAAGGGCCGTGACATGCTGGTCAAGGACTTCCAGACCTACGTCTACGACGACAAGGAGCAGCAGGCGACCATCGACACCTTCGAGAACCTCTGGCCGGAAAAGGACGGCGACCCAACGGGGGCGTTCATCGGGTGCCCTCACAACACCTATCACGAGGTGGTGAAGTGGGGAAAATTGGTCACCGAAGCTGTGGACAAGGCTGGCCAGGACAAAACAGCGATCCCTGTTTACATGTTCATGCCCAACGTGGTGCGTGAGCGCCTGCTCAAGGAAGAGGGCGAGCTCGCGAGCAAGATGAAGGCTTCCGGCATGTTCTATACGAACATGTGCGCAGTGAGCTATTCGGGCATGAAGGGCTTCTCGGATCGGGTGCGCGGGGTCACGAACTCTGCAAAGACCCGGAACTACTCGAGCATCCGCTACTTCCCCGACCAGAAGCTCGTGGACATCATCGTCACCGGCAAGGTCTAGGCCTGAGAGACCAGCTCCGGCGGCCGGGCCCAGCCGGTCGGGTCGCCCGGGCAAATCAACCGAATTGGAGATCAACAAATGGCAACGACTTTCAAAGGGCGTGTCCTGATACCCGGGCAGCTGGAAGGCGAAGCGCTCGTCTCGAAGCAGCCTTTCAACACCACCGCGTCCTATTTCACCAATATGTTCGCGGGGAACACCGAGAACGCACCCTGCACCGACGCAAACAACGCAGAGCTCAAAGATAAGGACCTAGCCGGTGCGATCATCTGCACGCCCCAGACCGTCGGCTCGACCATGGGCGCCGGCGCAATCATGGGCATGAACCTGCTCGGCGTCGGGTTCAAGGCGATGCTGTTCTCCTCGCACGTCGACAGTATCGCCGCGGGCGGCCTGATCATGGATGCCGTATGGAACGACCGCAAGGTCATCACGATCGACCTGCTGGGCGACGACTTCATGAACACCGTGAAGACCGGCGACAAGATCAAGATCAGCGAGGACGGCACGGTCGAGGTCGGTTGACGAACCAACGCGTCGAACCTTCAACCATTACAACGCTGCTTAAGTCACCGCAAAATAAATGCGTGGGTTGGGCTTCAGCCCGACGGGTTCTCGGCAGAGAGTCGGGCTGAAGTCCAACCCATGTCTGATGCGGTGGCGCGCGTAGAATTTTTGTTTTCCCTTCGTCAAGGCGCACACCATGAGACACCTGGTCCTCCCCCTGGCATTGGTCGGCACACTGAGCTTTTTCACGATGGCAACCGCAAGTGCCGATGTGCAGGGGGCGGAATCGGGCGGTGGTGGACCTGGTGCGCCGATCGGCGGCAACAACGAGGATCCGTCGATCCTACTGAACGAGATTCAGGTGCGCAGGGCGCAACGGGATTCCCTTCTCGGTGTTTCTCCGCTGAAATCGCTTCACGACGCGACGGATCAGGCAAAGGATAGCATCTACCAGGCGAGCCACCTAAAGCTGGGACTGAACATCAATCATCTCTTCCAGTGGCTCTCGGAGGCGCTTCCCGACAACGACAAATGGGGGACGACCACGGATCTTGACTTCGTCGGTTCGTGGGAACTGCTCAACAGAGGCGAGCCGACCCAGGGAGAACTGTTCTTCGGCGTCGAGGGCCGTTGGTCATACGGAACCACGGGCCCCCAGAACCTGGGATTCGTCAGCCTCGCCAGCCAGATCGGCACGGCCAATGCTTTCTCGGAATACAGGCCGGCATTTATTCTGCGCAATCTCTACTGGGAGCAGGGCAGTAAGGAAGCGGGGTGGGCCTACCGCGTCGGCAAGATCACGCCGGATGCCATCCTGGCAACGTCCAAGCACATCACCCCCGTCACCACCTTCCTCCCGAACGCCGGCACGGGCCTGTTTTCGAGCGGGTATCCGGACTCCGGGCTGGGGGCGGTGGGTGTCTGGTATCCCAACGATCGCTGGAGAATACTGGGATTGGTGTCGGACGCAAACGCCGACCGCTTCGACTTTGGGTGTCCCGGCTGCGGTGACTACTACTACGCATTGGAGCTTGGTTACAAGATCGCGCCCAGGACCCAGCAGGCCGGTTACTCCAAGTTTACGATCTGGCATAACGACGGCACCAGAAACGGGGAGCCCATCAACGCCAGCACCGGGAAGGAGGGTTGGGGTATGACGGCCAAGCTCGAGCAGGAACTGACCGATGATGGCGACGCCATCGGGATCCTGCGGTGGGGCAAGAGCTGGGATGATTCGTCGCTCTACGAGCAGCAGGTCGGTTTGCACTTCCTCCTCTATGATCCGCCCGGACCTGCCGGCATGCAAAACGATCTCATCGGTATTGCCGGGAACTGGGCGAAAGCGACCGCTGAGGGGGCGCGGGATGAATACAACGTGGAAGTCTTCTACCGGTTTCCACTTTTTACCGGGTTGGACACGACGTTGAGCTACCAGTCGGTCATCAACCCGGCTTTGACCCGCGAAATCGACCACGCTTCGGTCTTTAGCCTGAGGCTCCGGGCTGTGTTCTGACCTTCTTGAGCTTGTCTCCGCATATCCCGAACCCGTCATCAACCTTTCCAGCCAGCGTGGTGGTAGATGTGCCGAATCCGCGGAGCCTGCCTCCAAGTTGAACGCGAGTTTAAGCAGGCGGGTTTACCAAAAGTCTCGGAAGCTCCACTTCGCTTGCCCTTGCCCTTGCCCTCGTCCGAGCGCTCGTTCAAGGTGACTCCGGAAGCAGAGCTTGGGTGCGAGCCAAGACACACATCGTGAAAGTAGCCACGGTGGTTTCGCCTTCCCGTTTCGCATCCTGAGCACGGCGAGACTCCTTTTTGTAGCTTCTCAAAAACCCGGGGCACCCCGGCCGCTGTAGGGTGGGTCAAGCGAAGCGGACCCACCAAAATCGCGGCCATCGGCGGATCCGTCGCTGCGCTCCTTGATCCGCCCTACGAGATTGCCTCGGGTTATTGAGAAGTAGCTCCTTTTCGCGCTAACCTGCGAGATCGCCTCGTTTTCTTTCAACTGACAACGGCGATTTCCGCGAGCTACAATGTAAGTTAGAAGGCAGTTAAGCGCTTTTCGAGTTCTATGCGTAACCACACCTACGGTAGAACGGAGTCGATACCGGTACACCGGGTAGCCGTTCTGCGCCCGTTCGCGCAATTCCTTGCTGATGTTGGCGCGCCCGTTGAGCGTGAGTTTCAGCGCGCTGGCCTGCCTTTCTTCGCACTCGAGTATCTCAACAACTACGTTCCCTCGTACCTGTTCTGGTCGTTTCTCGTCAACACGGCGCGCAATCAAGCCATTGAGGATCTCGGCTTTCGTGTAGGGCGCCAGTATGGCGCCGATAGCGCCGATCCGAAGTTAACAAGCCTGCTCCACCAGTCGCCAACGCTCTACCGCGGGATCTTGACGGCCAGCGACCTGACCAACAAGACCATCACCCATTGCCGCTTGGGCCTTATACAGTCACCAGGCAGTGAGCACGCCTATTTTTATCACCGCCCGAGCTGTGACGCACAGAATCCGGCTATAGAACAAATCGGCTGGTTCGGCCTGATGACATTACTCGGCATTGTCCGTATTTTTGCGGGTCCAGAGTGGCACCCGAGCGAGATGGGGTTAATGACACCTCACCCTCCATGCAATTCTATCCGCGAAGAATTTCCCGGTACGCACATGCGGGTATCGCAGCAGTTCTCTTACATTGCTCTGGAAAACGCGCTACTCAGCCTGCCGCCAATAACACATAATGCCGCTACGCCTGCGTCTTCTTCGGTCGACTATGAGCGATTTTCAAACGACTTTGTCGGCTCATTCACGCAGGTCTTGTTTACCTATCTCCAGGAAAAAGATCTAAGTGTAGATTTCGCCGCAGGGCTTTGTAATACAAGCAAACGCACTCTACAACGCAAGCTCGCGGAAACGGGGACCCGTTACTCCGAGGTGCTGGATCATGCGCGTTTCCATGCCGCCAGTCGGATGCTGCAAGACCCGAACATGAAGGTGACCGATGTCTCTCGTCTGCTGGGCTACAGTGATCCGACGCATTTTTCGCGCACCTTCCGGCGAATTGCCGGCGTCACTCCGCGAGTTTACCGCCAGGCATACACGCGCTGAAATAAAGCAGGATGCGCACCTAACTCGCTGGCGCTCACCTACCAGGATACACAGGGGTCAAGTCGCGCCAGTATCTGCACAAGACGGACTTTACCCCTCCGAAACTAGCCAATTTCAGCCGCTAGCCCCCGTGGTCACTGACTTTTCGCCATTTGTAATTTTTCATAAAGTAGCCATGCATATGAAATAATAACGCTTGCATTCTGTGGCGCTATATGCGTAGCATTAGCCATGCACACGGCGCATGGTAATTTGCATCTGGAAATACAAACCTCCCGTAAGAGCCCAGTGGGTAT
>JAYEJW010000541.1:0-7001 GCA_034716535.1 Pseudomonadota bacterium | reverse complement strand
GGTGGTCTACGCCATGCAGCGATCGATCTGCTTCAGGAGAGCCTGGATTCGTACCCCTCATCTCCTGCGCTGCTTAGAACGCTTGGACGCGCCTATCTGCTCTCCGGTCAGCCGGATCAAGCGGTTATCTATCTCAAGCGCTCGCTCGAAGCCAGTCAGGCCAATAAGAAAGCACTTCAAACATCACCAGAAGAGAACAGTGACGATTTCACGGATGACGACCTTGATTTCGTCGATGCTCAGGCCGAGCAACAGAACGAGCTCGATTATTCGCCATTCGATCTAGAGCCATCGACGCCGAATGACACCGGTGCGATAGAAACTCCTCAACCACCTCCGCGTCCCATATTGCACATCGCGCCGGGTAACAGAGGCAGCAAGGTCGGGAAGCCGGAAGAGGGTGGAATCAAGATTGAATACCGAAACCGTCGGCGAATCGATCCCCAGGACGATCCGGCCAGCCCGGCGCACAAGATCGATAAACAGCCGTCAAAAGAGGCTCTGTCGCCACCAGCCCCAACAAGTCCGATATCAGATCCTGATGCGCAACCGGTCTCGATTGATCAACCGATCGCGAAGCCGGCGCCATCGGCGCGACGCAATCCCACCCCACAGCAATACCCACCTGTTCCGAACGACCAGGATGCGACTCCTTTTTCATCGGCCACATCGCCTCTTCAGAGCAATGAGCCACCTGACCACGAGCCCATTGCTGAACTGGGCGACCAACCGCCGGATGACCATCTCCTCGAAGCCCCCGAGCTCGATCTCGACTTTGACGAGACAGAAAGCGACGAAGATGAGTCCGACTACCTCATCGAATCGCTTGCGCCAAGTCTCGATGACGAGGAGACCGACGAGCTCGCCTGGGACGATTACGATGACCTGGACGAATTCGACGAGCAAGCACGGCGCGACAGCCCCGTTGAGCCACAAGGCGAAGGCGCTATCAGCCGGGAAATTCGCGCCCGCCAAGCCGCGGCAGAGCTGCTTCTAACCTGTGATTGGCATCTTTCCACAATCGACCTGCTGCAACAGATCTTTGTCGAGAATGGTTGGGGCGCGGCACGTGTTGCCATCGAACGCGAGATCAAGAAGGGCTTGCTACCTGATGAGCTCGCGTTGGCGAGGTTCATTCGTGGTTACTGGTCGGAGAACGAGCGTTTTTGGACGACCTATCACCGGATCAGAACGAATGCCCCGTTCATGGAGGCCGAGGCGGTCTATCGCCATATGAGTTGGGCGGAAGCGCTACGGATTGTGCGATGTTTCCCTGCGCTCCCTGCGAGCGAAGAAGTGATGGAACTGATCGAGGATGCCTACGAATGGTGGTACGCCGACCGAAACTTGCGCCGCAGTTTCAAGACGTTTCTCAAGTTTCTGAAATACCGGACCGGCTCCATGCGGGGCGCGCTGCCTGGCCATTGCGTTTTCAGTTTTTTCGAGTGGCCGGAAAACGATTCGGCATCTGAATCGATCGGTCCACCCAACCCCATCACAAGGGCAAGCCAGTATCTGCAGGATCTGGGAATTCAGCTGTCTCTGGCTGGCGAGCCTCCACCGAGGAACATCATGAGCATACCCAAGGAACCGGAAGAATGAACCGCAACAGCAGGCCAATCCTCCCCGTACGCCACGCCTGGGTCAAGCAGATGCGAGCGGATGGGACCGAACGCCTGGGTCGAGTCGAATCCGCGATCGACCGGGGCGATCGGGTTGACGTCACCGTAGCCTGGCACGGTGCAAACGAGACCTCCACAGTCCCGCTCTCGACGCTGCGCTGCGGTTTCCGCCCGATGATGGAGGTACAGGACATCCCCGATAGCCGAACCCGCAAGACGATGGGTGAAGGTCTGGTAGTGAAGACCCGCACCCTCGGCGGCCGCGATCAGGTAATGGTCGATTTTCCCCAAGCCGGCAAGCAGCTTTGGCTCCCTTACGAAAACCTGAAGTGGATCAAAGGGAGCAAGCACCGCTTCATCTTGGGCGACACGGGGCCGGAAGACAGTGCCGAGCGCTTTCGCCTTAAATCCCTCGCACACGCGCTGGAGATGTGGAACGAGAACACCGGCTCGCTCTCCCACTTCGAAATCGACCCGCTGCCGCACCAGATCCATCTGGTTCACCACATCCTCGCCTCGGGCAATCTGAACTGGCTGATTGCCGACGATGTGGGCCTGGGCAAGACCATCGAGACCGGCATGCTGCTGGCCGCGCTCAAGCAGCGCGAATGCCTGAAACGTGTTCTGCTGGTGACCCCGGCCGGGCTCACCAAGCAATGGCAGGACGAGCTCAACCACAAGTTCAGGATGGGCGAGTTCCTGATCTATGGCGATGACTTCCACATCAACGAGCCGCGCCACTGGAAGATGTACGACTACGTCATCGCCTCGATGGACCGGCTCAAGGAAGAAGGTCACCTCGACGCATTGCAGCAGGCCGGCGGCTGGGACCTGATCGTCTTCGACGAGGCACACCGCCTCAGCCGGCGCCAGTACGGCATGCGGCTCGACGCCTCGCAACGCTTTCAGCTGGCCGCCCGGCTACGCCGCCAGACCGACGCCATGGTGCTGCTCACCGCCACGCCCCACCAGGGGATGCAGGACAAGTTCCAAGCGCTGCTGGAGCTGCTGCGGCCCGAGCGCAAGGAGGAGATCACCACCCTGGCGCTCAACCCCGAGATCATCGGCGACATGGTCTTTCGCAACAACAAGGCCGATGTTACCGATGCCGACGGCAACTTCATCTTCAATGGCAAAACCACCTCAGCATTGAAGGTCGCCGTCGCCGAGGCGGCCATCGCCTTTGACCAGACCCTGCAGGATTATCTCCGCAAAGGCTACGCTGCCGGCGCGGCGCTCGGGTTCAAGGGCAACGCCATCGGCTTTGTGATGACCGTCTACCGCAAGCTCGCCGCTTCCAGCGTTGCCGCGATCCACAACGCCCTGATCAACCGGCGCACGCGATTGCAAGACCGGGCCGGCGAATACACCATCCGCGATCTCGATGAGGCGGACCAGCGCTTTATCGGCGAGTGGGAGGAGCAGCTACAGACCGAGGCCAAAGAGTTCTTCGACGGTGAGCTGGAGTTGCTCGATGAGTTGATCGACGAGGCCGAACGGCTGCGTGCCGACGACCGCAAGATCCAGCACTTTCTGGATGAGCTGATCGAAACCATCCTTGCCGGCAATCCCGACGAGAAGGTGCTGATCTTCTCCGAATACCGCACCACCCAGAGCTACCTCAAGGAGGCGTTGGAGGCGCGTTTCGGTGCAGGCTGCGTGGAGCAGATCAACGGTTCCATGCCCCATCCACTTCGCCGCGGAGCGATCGCCCGCTTCGAGGAATCGGCCCAGTTCATGATCTCCACCGAAGCGGGTGGCGAGGGCATCAACCTGCAGCGCAAGTGCCACGTCATGGTCAATTACGATCTGCCGTGGAACCCGATGCGGCTGGTGCAGCGCATCGGCCGCCTCTACCGCTATGGCCAGCAGGAGCGCGTCGTCGTCTTCAACATCCACTCACCCGACACCGCCGACGAGCAGATCATGGAGATGATGTACACCCGCATCGACCAGGTGGTGACCGATCTGGCCGGCGTCAGCCCCGAGTACAACCCCCAGCTTCACGACGATATCCTCGGCGAGGTGGCCGACCTGGTTGATGTCACCCAAATCCTTGAAGAGGCGACAACCGCCGGCATCGACCGCACCCAGCAGCGGATCGACAAGGCCCTGGCCCTCGCCAAGGAGGCCGCGAAAAAACAGCACGAGCTGTTCGAGCACGCCGCCAGCTTCGATCCCAACGAAACCCGCAACGAGCTGCGCATCACCCGCGAGCACGGCGAGGCCTTCGTGACCGGTATGTTCCGCCAGCTCGGCATCGAGATCGTAGACACCAGCCACAACGGCCGACTCTGGCATGTCCGGCTCCCCGAGGCGGTGCAGACCGGGCTCGGTGTCACCCGCGGCCGCTACGAGGTGACGCTCGATCGCATCCTCGCCGTCAATCGCCCCAATACCCACATGCTCGATCTCGACTCCTTCCTTATGCAGTACCTGCTGTGGCAGGCCAAGAGCTACGACTTCGGTGGGCTGAGCGCGGTGATCCGCGGCGATCTGCCGGATACAGCGGCCGTGACTACCAGCCTGTTGCGTTGGCAGAACGACCAGGGGCAGCGGCGGCGCCAAGAGTACACTGCCTTAAGCGTCGGCGACGGCGGCGACGTGAAGATCAACCCAGCCGCCTTCGGTGAGTGGCTCAAGCAGCCCGCCGAGACCGGCGCGGTCACCACCGCCCGCAAACAGAACGAGCAGTGGTTCAAGGCCGCCGAGCAGGCGGCGGACCAGCGGTTGGCGGAGGTGAGCAATCGCCACCTCCACCCGGAGAACATGCAGTGGATCTCCGGCGCCTGGGTCGAATAGTCACCCGTGCCGAGCCCAAAAAACCGGAACAACAGAAAAAAACAAGAGTAAGGAACCGATGGCCAACAAGAACCCGAACACCCCGCCCCGGCAGGCGGACACCTACACCCACTCGCAGCAAGCGGTGCAGCGCCCCGATGTCGGCGTGCAGCCCGAATTCACCGAGCGCAAGGGGGCGAAAAGGTACCGCTACGACTCCTCACTCGCCCCCGAGCTCTGCTGGGATGAAAACGCCGAGCGGGAACTGGCCGAATGGCTGCTCGAACGCATCGCCGAGGCGGTGGAGCAGGGCGAACCGGCCGTCTTCTCGGAGCCGCAACGCTGGCAGGGTAGCGACGAGACCTTCGCCTCCATCGCCGAGTGCGTCGCCCGCCTGAAGAGCCTGACCCAGCCCTTCCTCAATTGGACCGGCAAGGCGGAACGGCGCGAGATCTCGGTGCCGACCATCCCGCTCTTCGTCCACGAACGCCACGCGACCCGGGCGATTCTGGAGACACTCGACAGCTACAAGGCGGCCGGCACCAACCTCGACCTGTTCGGCGACCCGGAACTGGACATCGCCGACAAGCTCGACGCCTACGAGCATAAGGGCCCCTGGACCAACCGCATGGTGCTCGGCGACTCGCTGCAGGTGATGAACTCGCTGCTGGAGTATGAGGGGCTCGGCGGCCAGGTGCAGATGATCTATATGGACCCGCCCTACGGGGTGAAATTCGGCTCCAACTTCCAGCCCTTCGTGCGCAAGCGGGATGTGAAGCACGGCAAGGACGACGAGATGATCCGCGAGCCGGAGATGGTCAAGGCTTACCGGGATACCTGGGAGCTTGGGCTGCACTCCTACCTGACTTATCTGCGGGATCGGCTGTTGTTGGCGCGGGAGTTGTTGACGGAGAGTGGCAGTATCTTTGTGCAGATTTCGGATGAGAATTTGCACCATGTGAGAGAGATCATGGATGAGGTTTTTGGGGAAGCAAACTACGCTGGAACAATTACATTCTTCAAAACAAGCTCCCAAAGCACGAAGGGAATCCCGGCTATTGCAGACATGCTACTGGTATATTCCAATAACAAAGAACTAATGAAATACAGGCCCTTGTTGGTAATGAAAAAGCCAGGAGAGGCGGGGGCCAAACAATACAAGAAAATCATTTCCCCCGACATGCGAGAGATTCGAAATATGACTAGAGGGCAGCTTTCAGGTAATGAGTCAATTCCTGATGGCTGGCATGTCTGTCGACTTGGACCCACGACTTCTCAAGGCTATCAGGAGAATCGAAGCAAGTCGTACCTATTTGAAGGTGAGCAAATACCCATAAATCTAAACTTGCATTGGAAGTATGATCCTACCCCTGGGGAAGATATGGATCGCCTCTACGAAAAAGGGAGACTTAAGCGATCAGGGAAAGGGCTTGCAACGGTACTTCTCGCCTCGGATAACCCAACGACTCCCTTAGACAACATTTGGATGGATACTGGAACCGGGAGCTTCACCGAGGACCAACATTACGTAGTTCAAACAGCACAAAAAGCGATTCAGCGTTGCATGCTGATGACCACCGATCCCGGCGACCTAGTCTTTGACCCCACCTGCGGCTCAGGCACCAGCGCCTATGTCGCCGAGCAATGGGGCCGCCGCTGGATCACCTGCGACACCTCCCGAGTCCCGCTGGCCCTGGCCCGGCAGCGTCTGCTGACCGCCACCTTCCCCTGGTACGAGCTCAAGGAGCCGCAGCACGGCCCGGCCGGCGGCTTCGTCTACCAGCCCAAGCAGAACCGCAAGGGCGAGGAGGTCGGCGGCCTGGTGCCGCGCATCACCCTGAAATCCATCGCCAACGACGAGGAGCCGGAGACCGTTACCCTGGTCGACAAGCCGGAGCAGAACAAGAAGGTGACCCGCGTCTGCGGCCCCTTCAGCGTCGAGGCGACGGTGCAGGCCGCCGGTTCCATGCTGGAGGAGCAGGACGGGGTCAAGGAGATGGCGGCGCCCTACGAGAACCCGCGCACCTACCTCGACCGCATGATCGAGGTGCTGCGCCAGAGCCATACCCTGCGTCTGCCCGGCAACAAGGCGCTGCAATTGGCGCAGGTGCGGCCGCTGGCGGCGGAGGACTACGAGCACCTGCACGCCGAGGCGGTCGAGCAGAATGGAGAAGACCGCCGCATTGCGGTGATGTTCGGTCCCCAGGATGGCGCCATCGATTCCGCCACCGTCCTGGAGGCGGCGCGCGAGGCCTGGTACAGCCAATTCGATGCCCTCTACTTCTTCGGCTTCGCCATTCAGGCCAAGGCGCGCGAGCTGGTCGAGAACCACGGCAAGCTGAAACTCCCCTGTACCTATGTGGCGGTAACCCCCGACGTGGTGATGTCCGACCTGCTCAAGACCAGCAAGGCGTCGGAGATCTTCTCCATCACAGGTCTGCCCGACGTCGACTTCCGGCCCAACGGCTAAACTAATAAGACAAATTATTCATTTTTATTGAATATATGGAATTTTTTGTCTCATTATAATAAGTGATTCTATTAGTTATCAGTATATATGTAGTTAAAAGAGATTTTATATTACTTAAACGGAATAAA
>JAYEJW010000540.1:0-26413 GCA_034716535.1 Pseudomonadota bacterium | reverse complement strand
TGTAGGCAGAGCGGATACACCGATTTTTCGCTATCTAGCTGATAGATAAGATAATATTAGCTTTCTCAAATAAGAACTTCAGGTTAAATGCACTTTATGAATTCAACCTCCGTGCGCGCGCCGCTCAAGACGAACGACCTCGCGAACGGCAAGATGGCGACCACGCGCTTGCCCGGTTTTTCGCCTTGGCTTTCTGAGCAAAGCGTGCTGTGATCTCAAGAGTAAGGTGTACTTTCAGCACTCGAAGGAGGTGAACATGTCCGAAGCGACCCCGTCGGTATCCAAGACCCTGAGCTGGCTCCTACTCATCATCCTGATTGGGGTGGTCTCTCTGTACACCTGGTACCAGGGCACGCTTGAACAGGGCCTGACGGACAAGGACGCAGAAATCGCCCAAGCGGCGCAACGGCTGAAGGATACAGACGAAAAACTCGGCCTGTCCCTGGCAACAGAAAAGGACTTGCGTGCCGAGGTCGATGCCCTGCACAAGCAACATCAGGCGGAAAAGCAGGGCCTGATGGGCAAACTCGACGCGGCCGACCAGACCCACCAGGATCTTCTAAGAGACATGGAGGGGCTCCGGAGCCAGCACGCAGAGGTCCTCGCGGCCGAGCAACAGAAGGCGAGGCAGACGTACGCCGAGCTGGAAGGGCGGCATGAAGCCGCCAACCAGCAGATCGCAGCCCTGGGCACGGACATCGATCAGCTCAAACAGCAGATGTCGGACGCCGCGGCGGCGCACCGGACTCAGGAACAACAGCTTGAGCAGCAGCTCAACGAGCGAATCACCTTCTACCGCACCGCCCTCGAGGGCAGCGAGCCGGATCGCGCCGCACAATTGGCCGGCTTAGAGCAGCAGGCACAGGCTGACCGGCAGGCCCTCGACACCGCGCACCAGGCCCTGCAGGCGATGGCGGCGACCGGGGCCGATCTTGAGCAGCGCCTGGGGAACGCCACGCGGGCCGTGGAGGAGAAGAACCAGGCCTTGGCGGACGCCGGGCGCAAGCTGGAGGGGCTTCAGTCCGAGCTGACCCGGAATGAGTCCGCACTGGCAGCGCTTCAATCGAAATATGATGCGGCCCTTGCTGACTTCGAGGAGCAGCTTGCCGCGATCCAGCAGCAACTCCAAGGCGCCGAGGCGGATCACACAAGGACGAAGGCCGAGGCAACCGTAGCGATGAAGGAGGCCAAGGACGCGCATGCAAGCCAGATGGCAGAGGCGGAGGGTAGAATCTCCGCGCTCACCCAGAACCTGAAGAGCGAGCAGGCAACCCTCTCGGCCCTGCAACAGAAGCACGATTCCATGGTCAGCGAGCTGCGCGGCACGATCGACGCAACCCAGCAAACCCTGTCCGGCGTAGAGGCCGAGCTGAGCGCAGCCACGCAAGCGGCAGCAAAGGCGCAGGAGGCTCATGCGAAGCAGATTGAAGAGGCGCAGGCGCAAGTCGCCGGCCTTCAAGAGACCCTTGAGAGCGAACGCCAACAGGCCGAGAAGGACCGACTGACCAGTCAGCGCGAGAGCGCCGCGGCCCTGACCCACGTTCGTGGTCTCTACACCAAGTTCTCCGAGCTGGGTGGACGAGCCACGGATCAGGGCATGTTGCTGAGCCTGGCCGACGCGGACCTGCGCTTTCGCACCAGCAAGGCGGACCTGCCCGACGGGGAGCTCCCGAGTCTGGACCGGATCGCAGCCCTGCTGGTCGAACACCCGAATCTGACCACCCGGATCGAAGGCCACACCGACAGCTCTGGCAGAGATGAGACCAATCTCGAGCTTTCCCAGAAACGGGCCGATGCGGTGAAGCAGGCGCTGGTCGATCGCGGAGTGGCGGTGGAGCGCGTGGTCTCCGAAGGCATCGGCGAGGCGCGCCCCATCGCCGATAACAAGAGCTCCATCGGCCGCCGTCAGAACCGACGGGTGGAGATCTACGTCATCGAGAACTAGCCCGCTTCACCGATTCAGCGCGGGGGCCGGCGCGTTTCGCGGAACCAGTGCCGGTATTCGTCCATCCGCGCCCGCTGCTCAGGCGGTGCATGGCGGCTGCAGGGGGCATACTCCTCCGTGCCCGGAGCGGCGCCCCAGCGCAGCTCCACGCAGTCGTTGGGGTTGTATGCCACTTCGAGCCGTGATCGGCGATCATAGATGTCCTTGAGGCTCAGCCGCCACGGACTCCCATCGCTGCGCCTGTAGGTGATCGAGCGCTCCTCCATGCGCTGGGCATGAAGCCGATCGATCCGGCTCTTGGCCTCGGCGGCGCTTTCGCCCGTCAGGACGAACAGGTCCGGATAGCGCAGGATGCGCCGGGGCAAACTGTCGAGCACCTTCATTGCGATGAGCAAACGCATGTCCCGCGAGGGGGTCGAATAGTCCTCCCAAGGCCCGGTCGTTTCGAAGATCGCGCCCCCCCGCGGCATGGGAACGACGGTCCCCCGGGTCCGGCGCACGTAATCTTCGGCATTGTTCACAGACGTCACGCGCGTTTCGATCTGCTCCATCAATGCGTCCAGCGTCGCTTCGTAGGCCATCTCCGGGGCAAGACCGCGGGGATTGATGAGCCGATCGATCCGGGCGTAGAAGTCGTCGGGCCGGAGACCGACCTGCTCCGCCGAATAGGGCACGAACCGCGCATCACGCCGCAGGGCATCGTGCGAAAGCAGGCGAACCCGCCCTTTGCCGCCGCCCTCGCCTACCACGGGCCGGAACGCCTTGAAGCCAGGCCCGGCACTGCGCACGTCGTCGGAGAAGAGGAATGTGCCTTGCCAGAACCTCTTTCGGCTGACCGTGTTGTCCGGCTGGGCGTCCACCGCGAGCAGCAGTCCGCTACGCGACCCGGACTGGGGAACCCACTTTACGATCACCAGGACGTGTCCATAGGGGTCTGCGTAGACCGTTCCGGGCCGGAGGGCGGCCCGTGTGAGCGGGACGGGATAAAAATCGCTGGCCTCGTCGCCGAGGGCGGTCCGGGCGCTACCGGAGTGAACCGTATCCACGATCCGCCGGCTTATGCCCTTGAAATAGGAGGCCGGCCTCGGGGCCGGGCCGAAACCCTGCTCGGTGACGGGCGCGCCGCAACGCGGCGGACTGCTCGTGGTGCCACGACTACAGGATCGGTACGCAATCGGCAGGCCCACCTTCCAAGCGAAGTAGGCGCGAAGGACATAGGGTAGATCCGCGCAATCGGGCGTGGCAGGGAGCCTGTCATCTTCCCCTTGTCCCAGGTAACCGTAGAGAAAGTTGCGGCCCGGATTGCGCAAAACGGGCTGCAGGGAGGGAAAGCTCAAGCGTTGCCCCGGCGGCGCGTCGAACAGCCGTTCGATCCAGGCGGAATAAAGCGCCTCGGTCGCTCGATCCCACTGCGCGGAGTGAAAATCCCGGCTCGCGCCCGCAGCGCCTCCGACCTCCACATCGCGGCAGGAAACGGGCCTGCCGCCCCGCATCGCCTGGATACGGTACGTGCCGCGAGACGGCCTGAACAGGGTGGCGTAGAGGCTCCAGGGCGGACCGCCGTTGGGCTCAGTGCGCAGGGACAGAGGTTGTCCCGTGGGATCGAAGACCTCCAATCCATCCACGCCTGCATCGGTGGCGACCGCCATGATCTCAAGCGGCTGGCCCACCGCCGGCGAGCGGGGGGAAGTCCAGACCCGCACTGCGTCACTCTGGACGCACGAAGGTGCGGCGGGGGCGGCGAGTACAGAAGCCGGCCACCCGGTGAGGGGCGCAACGGCAGCCAGACCCAGCAAGGCGACGCGCAATTGCATCCGTTTCGAGCAAGTCGTGACCCAAGGTCCTATGAGTGTATCCTGTCGCGGCCCCCCGGACCACGCCGCTGATACCCGGATCGGAAACAAGGGGGCCGAATCCTTGACGCGGTCTCCCGCGCCGGCGGTGCCGATGCTATTGGACGGTCAGGGGCCGTGTCGCCAGCACCGCCTTGTCGTCCCCGTTCCAAAGGAACTCGAATGTACCGAGCTTTGCCGGCGCCGCCATGGTCACCTGCCGCTTCTCGATGCCACCGTGGGCGATGGTCGCGGAACGCACCGCCTTGCCTTCGCCGCCCCGGGCGCCTGGGTCGAAGATTTGGGTCGAGTCGTAGCGGTTGCGACCGATCCTGCTCCGCTTTTCTCATTGCGGGGTGTTTGCGACCCGGAAACGCCTCGACAAGGGGGTGGATGGCGACCCCGGCGGGCCGGGTCCTTGGGCTCGCCGTTGTGCTTGACCGGGATCAAGGGTGCCGTTCACTATCAGGGGATAATGCCCGACTGCCCCGCACATGACACATGAAAACCCCCGGCCGCCGTATCGCCCGCGAAAAGCAGACCATCGAGGTCATGATGGGCATCTATTGCCGGGATCATCACGGCGGCGCCCGAGGACTCTGCGGCGAGTGCGGCAAGCTGCTCGACTATGCCCTTCGGCGGTTGGACACCTGCCCGTTCCAGGAGGCCAAGCCCGCCTGCAACCATTGCGAGGTTCACTGCTACAGCGCGGTAAAGCGGGAACGTGTAAAGGCCGTGATGCGTTATGCCGGTCCGCGCATGCTGTTGCGCCATCCGGTGCTCAGCCTGTTCCACCTGCGCGACAAATGGCGCCCGCTGCCGAGCCTCCCGGACTCGATGGGGGACGCGAGCGCACCGAGGAACAGGGACGCCGCTCCCGGCTCCGTGGGGCCTAACAAGGCCGAGCGCGAATACTAGTCGTATCTCAGAGCTTCGCACGGCTCCTTCGATACTGCTTAACATTGCGTATGTATAAGCACGATGTAGCACTCACACACTGACTCGGCCGCTGCCCGCTCGGGCTTGCGTCGGGTCTTGAGCCGCGGGCGCTAGACAGTCATCAAGTCTTAACGCGTCTCCGATGCCCTGCGGGTATCATCGAGAGTTATGAATCACCTGCTCGAAGCACGCGAGCTCGTCAAGACCTTTCCCGGGGTTCGGGCCGTGGACCGGATCAGCTTTGAGGTGGTCCAGGGCCAGTGCTTCGGGCTGTTGGGGCCGAATGGGGCCGGCAAGACCACAACGCTCGAAATGCTGGAGGGCATTTCGCGCCCGACTGCGGGGCGGGTCCTGTACCGGGGCGGGCCGCCCGACCGGGCGTTCCGCGAACAGATCGGCATCCAGTTCCAGAGCACCGCACTGCAGGACTTCCAAACGGTGCGCGAGTCCCTGGACATGTTCGCAAGCCTCTATCGCGGCACCGCCGACCTGAACGAGCTCGTGGACCTGTGCAATCTCACTGAGATCCTGGATCGGGACACCCGGAAGCTGTCCGGCGGTCAACGCCAGCGCCTGCTGCTCGCCATCGCTTTGGTCAATGATCCCCGGCTGGTCTTTCTCGACGAGCCGACGACGGGCCTGGATCCGCAGTCGAGGCGCAACTTCTGGGGTTTGATCGAGACCGTCCGCCGACGCGGCAAGACGCTTGTGCTGACGACTCACTACATGGAAGAGGCCCAGCGGCTGTGCGATGAGATCGTCATCGTCGACCAGGGACGTATCATCGCCCGCGGCTCACCCAAAGAGCTCGTGCGGGAGCATTTCCCGGCAACCGTCGTGCGCCTCCCGGAAAGCGCCTGGCCGACAGACGCACCCCTGCCCCCCGAAAGCGAGGTGCGGGATGGATATATCGAGCTCTTTACCGGAGAGGTGCCGCCGATCCTCGAGCACCTGGAGCGCGCCGGTGCCAACCTCAACGAGCTGAAAGTCGAGACGCCGAACCTCGAGGATCTCTTCCTGAAGCTCACCGGCCACGGCCTGCGGAACTAGTACTCCGACAGAGAGGTTTCGATGGAACTCAGAGCGCCCCAAATGCACGAAGGTAAGGCGCAGTCCGCAGGGAATGGTATTCCCTTTGCAAGGACTGCAACGCAGCATTGGTGCGTTTGGGGCGCTCCCTTCGGGCAAGGCGATAAGCGGTCAGCTGCGTTGTTGCGCTCCCTTGAATTAGCCCCGGCTAGTCCTGCGCTCGCGCGCCTAGCAGCTGACCGCTTCTCGCCTTGCTGAGCCCATCGAAACCTCTCTGTCGGAGTACCTACCTATGTGGCGTCGCATCCTGGCGATCCTCTGGGCGCGCAACCGCGAGTTCTACCGGGACCGGGCCGGCCTGA
Source organism: Pseudomonadota bacterium (assembly GCA_034716535.1). GTDB lineage: Bacteria > Pseudomonadota > Gammaproteobacteria > Chromatiales > Chromatiaceae > JAYEJW01. Next base: position 20,306 of record JAYEJW010000540.1, on the reverse strand, counting down.
GCTGGAACATCATCATGCCCGTGGTCATGGTGTTCGGCTTCGCCTTCATCTTCGGCGACGAGCCGGATGATCTGTTCAAGGTCGGCGTCCTGACCGAAAGCGGCGACCTTGCGTCCGTGGAGTCTCCGTTCCTGGCCATGCGCCACGTCAGCTTCCTACCGGTCGAAGACCTCGACGTGGCCATCGCGAACGTGGATCGGCACCAGATCGATCTCCTGCTCGACCTGCGCGGTTCTCCCCGTTACTGGCTCAACCTGCACTCAGCCAAGGGCTACCTGGCCGAGCAGCTGCTGTACTCCGCCTATGCAGAGGCCGATTCTCTCCCGCAGCGACAGACCGTGAGCGGGCGCGCGCTGCGCTACGTCGACTGGGTGCTGCCCGGCGTATTGGCGATGAACATCATGTTCAGCAGCCTGTGGGGCGTCGGCTGGGTCATCGTGCGCTACCGCAAGAACGGGGTGCTGCGGCGCCTGCAGGCCACGCCGCTGAGCGCCTTCGAGTTCCTGGCCGCGCAGGTCCTCTCACGCCTCGCGGTCGTGATCTTCGCCTCGGTGATCGTGTATGCGGGTGCCGACTACTTCCTCGACTTCGTGATGCGCGGGACCTATCTCGCGCTCTTTCTGGTGTACATGGCAGGTGCCCTTTGCCTCATCAGCATAGGGCTGATCATCGCCGCCCGGCTGCGCACCGAGGAGTTGGCGGACGGAGTGCTCAATCTGATGTCCTGGCCGATGCTCCTGCTGTCCGGGGTTTGGTTCTCGATGGAAGGAACCAACCCCGCCGCCCAGGTCGCTTCCCAGGCTCTACCGCTGACGCACCTGGTCAATGCCGCACGGCGCGTCATGGTCGATGGGGCCGGCGTGGCCCAGGTCGTCCCGGAGATCGCCCTCCTCGGAGGCATGGGCCTGATTCTGCTTGTGACAGCGGCGCGGCTGTTCCGCTGGGACTAGCACAGACTCCGATTCCCATGGCTTCCCCGGGTCTTCTCTTGCGGATATTGGACTATTCTCCTCGATAAGGGGAGGGGCCGGCTCCCTTGAGCCGCGCCCGAGACCTCCCTGTCTTTTTGCCGCTAGCGAAGTATCAGCCCTGAGGAGGAGCAAAGAAATCGATGGCAACTTTGATGATCCGGCATCGGGTCGCCGATTATGAGGCCTGGAAGCGTGGATACGACGAGGCCGACTGGCTCCGCAAGCAGCATGGGATTCTCTACGCGAGCGTTCATCGCGATGCCACCGATCCCAACGTCGTCATGGCGGTACACCGTTTCGAAGACATGAGCGGCGCCAATGAATTCGCGGACGCCGTACGGCCGCTGATGGAGCAGATCGGCGTCGAAGGGCAGCCGGAGGTCTGGATCGGCGAGGACGTGGAGCGTGTCAGCTACTCTTGACCCTTCATGACACCCGTGCCGCCCCGGGACATGAAAACACGGCTGTGATGAAGGAGGACCCTCTCCCCGGCCCTCTCCCCGGCCCTCTCCCCGAAGGGAGAGGGGGAGATCGTTGTTCCGTCCGTGGAACATTGGGTCACAATTGGGGTGTGCCCCGGTCAGCCGGCGTGCTCTCGAACGGCCAATCGTCGCCATCGTCCCCCCCTTCCCAGCTATATCGCTTTTCCGGCGGTGGGGGATCCATGCGCCTGAGAAGAACGGCGAGCAGAACGCCGAGGACGGCGCCCGCGAGATGGTACTCGAAGGAGATGTTCGGCGCGGTGGGGAAGATGCCCCAGATCATGCCGCCATAGAGCAGAAACACAGCCAGCGACAGGGCGATGGCCCGGCGGTCCCAGCGCAGGACGCCGACCGTAAAAACGAAGAACATGATGCCGAAGGTCAGCCCGCTGGCGCCCAGGTGCCAGGCAGGGCGGGCGAACAGCCACACCCCGAGTCCGGACCCGAAGTAGACCACCGGCAGGACGATCCGAGCGGCCTTGGGGTAGCCGTAGATCAGCGCGGTACCCAGCACCAGAATGGGCGCGGTGTTGGCAAACAGGTGAGACAGAGAGCCGTGAATCAGCGGGGCCAGGGCGATGCCGGTCAAGGTTTCGGATCGCCCGGGAAAGACGCTGTAGGAGAAGAGGTCCAGGCCAAGGACGAGCTCCGCCAGCTTGATGACCCACAGCAAGATGGCGAACCCGACTGCGAGCAGGAACGACCGTCGCAGGCGGTGGGTGTCGTCTTCGCGGCCGCCCGGCGTCAGGTGCTCGGAGGTCACGGGAGGACAGCCCCGAGGCGGTCGGCGGCGCGCGGTACAGGGAGAATCACTTCGAGGGCGGCGTCCAGCCGTCGCTCAGGGTCTTCATGAAGGCGACGATAGCCGCCTCTTCCTCGGCGCTCAGACCCAGATTCCCGAGCTCGTCCCTGTTCAGGTTCTCCGCGACCTCGGGTCGAGGCCAGCAGTTGACGCCGGTTTGCGGGTCCTCCAGGGTTTCACAGGCGGGCTTGGCGTCGCGCGTGTTGTAGAATTGCACGACCTCCTCGAGGGTCTTGAGCGCTCCATTGTGCATGTAGGCCTTCACGAAGCCGTCCGCCGGACGCAGGTCCAGGTTGCGCACGGTGGGGACCTTCTGCTTTCCGAGGTTCGCCGCGGCCCTGTCCGCGAATCGCGGTACGGTCTTCAGGAACCCCCCGAGCCCTTCGTCCACCCAGCCCTCGCCCCGGGGATTGAACTGGTCCATCCCGTACCAGGGATTTGCCGGATTTCGCGGTACACCCAGGTTGTCGTAGGTGAAGTCCGTGAAAAGGGGCGGCTCGCCCTTCGGTCCCGGGCGGCTGGGGTGGCAGGCGGCGCAGTTGCCTTTGTCCTCGCGCTCGAAGAGCTCGAGCCCCAGCTGCTCTTGTGCGGTGAGGGGGTAGTGCTTCGCATCCGCGAGGTAGTGATCGTACTTGGAGCTGAAGGCGTTGACCTCCGGGGAGGCCTCGAACGCCGCCACGGCCTGGGCGATGGCATTGTAGCCGTTGACGGTGTTCTCGCAGGCAGCGGCGCCGAAGTGTGCGCGGAACCGGTCGCCGTACGCCCCTGCGCACACCTTGCTCAGAACCTTCTCGGCGCTGGGGAGATTCTGCTCCACCGGATTGAGGAAGGGGCCCTGCGCCTGCTCCGCGGTCGGGCTGCCCAGCAACCAACCGGTGGCCCTGCCATCCCAGAAATTGCCGCCAACGAAGTGGTCCTCCTCCGGATCCAGGTGCAACGGCGGACTGAGGGTGGCGTAGGCGGCGCTCGGCGGCTTGCGGTTGCCGAAACGCCCGTGGACGGCCCCTCCGTAAGCCGCACCCGCCGCATTGATCGCGCTGTCCGGTCCGGTCCATCCTGCCGCGGGGCTGTGGCAGCTCGCACAGGACTGACCGGGCGGCTCCGAAAGGGTGGCGTCGAAGAAGATCTGCCTGCCCAGCTCGGCAAGCGGGTCGGAGGCAAGCGCCGGCGGCGCGGCTGCGAGCAGGGTGATCAGGGAAACAGTTCGGATCGGGGGATAGTTCTTCATGCGAGGGTCCTACGCTTGGGCCAAACGGCTGATAGACTACGCGCCTTGCCGCCGGGGTAACAAGCCGCGGAGCCGGGACGGGATCGGGACAGGTCCCACGCTTTCGCCAGAGGAATCTGAGGGATGCATTTCCGGTGGAACGATTCTCTTCGGCGGCGGCCAACGGCCCGGCTTATGCACAAAGCAGATCTTCTCTTATTTTTCAAGCCGATCTGACAAGCGGTCATGTTTCAGTAACTGATGAAATGCCGTATCTATCTGTTTTTCTGCGTTAAAATCGCGCGGCTATAAATTGGCCAACTAAACGAAACTGTCGCGAAACCGGGATCGCTAGAGCGAATCACGAGCTCTATCCACAGACTTATCCACACCATCTGTTGATAAAACAGTTTTTTCTTTGTCCCATCACAAGTTGTCATATGTTCGCAAGCTGATCATTTAAAAACGATGCGTAGAGTAGGTGAATTCAGTTCTGCGCAAGAGCAGACGAACCAACGCCGTTTTTTGCCCTCCAACCATTCGCTTCGGAAACCTCATGCATCCCGAATTCGCTCTCTCGCCTGACAGGATCTATCTCAATCATGCGGCGGTCTCGCCCTGGCCAAGGCGTACCCTGGACGCGGTCTGTTGCTTCGCGCGGGAGAATGGGGCTCAGGGTGCCTCCGGATACCCCCAATGGCTAAGGGTCGAGGCACGATTGCGCGAGCGCCTCGCGCAGCTTGTCAACGCGACACCCGGCGACGTCGCGCTGACGAAGAACACCTCCGAGGGTCTGTCGATCGTCGCCTACGGGCTCGTCTGGGAGGTGGGCGACAACATCGTCGGCATCGCCCAGGAGTTTCCCTCCAACCGTGTCGTCTGGGAGTCCTTAGAAAGCCAAGGCGTGGATTTTCGACCACTGGATCTTTATTCCTCGACCGCACCCGAGGAGGACCTGATCGCCCTGTGCGACGATCGCACCCGTTTGATCGCGGTGAGCTCGGTGCAGTATGCCCGGGGCCTGAGGCTGGATCTGGAGCGATTGGGCGACTTTTGTCGGGACTGCGGGATCCTGTTCAGCGTGGACGGGATTCAGAGCCTCGGGGCCGTACCTTTCGACCTGAAGCGGGTGAAGGCGGATTTCGTGGTCGCGGACGGACACAAGTGGATGCTCGGGCCGGAGGGCGTCGCCCTGCTCTACGTAAATCCGCAGATCCGTCCCCACCTGCGCCTCTACCAGTACGGCTGGCACATGGTGGAGCACCGCGGCGACTTCGACCGCCAGGAGTGGGCGCCCGCCTCAGACGCCACCCGTTTCGAGTGCGGCAGCGCGAACATGCTGGGCATCCATGCCCTGGAGGCCAGCCTCTCGCTGTTACAGGACGTCGGAATCGGCAGAGTCCATCAGACCATCGCGCAACGCGCCGGGAGGCTGATCGAGCTGATCGACGAAAAAGGCTTCGAGCTGTTGAGCCCGCGACAGTTGGAGCGGCGGGCGGGGATCGTTACCTTCCGGGTCCCCGGTGTCGACACGGGACCGCTCTACAGGCAGCTCATGGAGCACTCGGTGGTCTGCGCCCAACGTGGCGGCGGGATTCGGTTCTCGCCGCACTTCTATACGCCCTCTGACCATCTTGAGCGCGCGATTTCGATCACGGCGGAGCTGGCAGCGACCATCCCTTGACCCAACGATAGATGGGCCCGGCCCGCATCTGCGTTCCAGCCACCTTTCCGCTGAGCAACACCCCAGCGCTCTGACTCCAGCTTGTATCTCTGGAACCACCAGAATATATTCCTCTTTGTAGGTTAATTATGGGCCTATGGGTGTCCTAGCAAACCGGGGCGCCCGTCATCCGCGTACCGGGAGGAAATAGATGAGGATCAAGATAATGACCAAAAGTCACAGGTGGTTAGGGATTATTCTGCTGGGTCTTGTGATGTTGTCCAGCGGGCCGGCCGCCGCAAAAAGCACTTATTTCGCTGAAGACTGCGCATCGTGCCACACAGACGACACGCAAACCTGCGACGGTTGCCACCATCACGGTGGCGTCAATCACCAGGCATTCACCGATCTCGCGAGTTACCTCCCGGGGGAGGACGTCATCGTGAGTTTCAACGGGGGCACCGAGAGTGGCTGGATTCGCGCCATCCTGTATGACGATCAAGGCATCGAGATCGCCCGCAGCACAGGCCCCGACGGCGAAGGCGATGCCGGATCCGGGTCGACGGACCTCGAGTTTCCCGTCTTTCTCACCGCCCCCGCGCCCGCCGATCCCGGCTTCTACACTTGGGCCGTTTCCTGGTTCGGCTCCTTTGATGGTTCACTTGTCCACGGTGAATCAGCCGCGGTTGAGACCAACGTCTTCGAAGTAAGCGAACCGACCAGCGACCTGACCAGCATCAGCCTGAATGCACCGGCGAACGGCACCACGCCCGGCTCGGCCCCTACCTTCTCCTGGACGCCGGACGGCGGCGTGGACAATGCGTACAGCGTAGAGCTGTATCTGGCACCCTCCGGTCCGCTCTGGTCGACCTACAACAATCAGGGGATATTGATCAGGGAAACCAGCTGGACCTTGCCCGACACCCTCTGGAACTTCATCCCCTCCGGATCCACGATTCGCTGGCGGGTTAAGGGCGCCGACTTGGCGCAGAACCCCATCAGCATTATCACCAGCGACCAGACCTGGACGTTCTTCAAACCTTAACGAGACATCATGGGAGATGGTCTCTAAGGCCGAAGCCTGACAGGGCTTCGGCCTTTTTCTTTGTTTGCGGCCCTCGAAGAACGACTGAGACTTCGATCCCGGAAAGACGACGCTGGACCGGTATCCAAGACATCAGCTGGTTTCTCTAGCAAAATCGGTTACTTGGAACGGATGTAGTCGTAGATGTTCAGGTAATCCTCTCCGGGAATGTTCCAGGAATAATCGGTGTGCATCGCGTTCTTCATCAGCTCCCGGAAGTGGTCCGGGTGGTTGAAGTAGCAGGCGATGGCCCTCTCGAGAGCGGATTCCAGACCGGGCTGGTCGTAGTTCTCGAACACGTACCCGTTGCGCTCGTGCAGGGGCCGGTTCGAGTGGTCCTTGTCGAATACGGTGTCCGCCAGACCGCCGACGGAACGGACGACGGGAACGGTGCCGTAGCGGAGCGAGATCAGCTGGGTCAGACCACAGGGCTCGAAACGGCTGGGCACCAGCATCATGTCGGCACCCGCGTAGATGAGATGGGCCAGGTCCTCGTCGAAACCGATCTCCAGATGGCAGTCGGGGCTGTCGTTGAGCATCCCCTTCAGACCCCAGAAGTCCGCGTTGATGCCTTGATCCGGACTGGAGCCCAGGAGCACGAACTGGGCGCCGCGCTCGAGGGAATAGAAGATGGCATGACGCACCAGCTCCAGGCCCTTCTGCGGGTCGAGCCGCCCGATGAAGGCGACGATGGGCTTATCGTTGTCCGCCAACATCAGACGGTGGCGCAGCGCCCGTTTGTTGTCGTACTTGCCGTCGATGGAATCGACCCCGAAGCGGACCGGGATGTGCCAGTCGATCTCGGGGTTCCAGACGTCGTAATCGATGCCGTTGACCACGCCGCCGTACTTCATGTGGTGGGTGTGCAGGGTCGGCTCCAGGCCGAACCCCTGGCCCTGGTCCTTGGTCTCGAAGGCGTAGCGGGGCGACACCGTGGTCACGAAGTTGGAGTAGACGATACCGCCCTTGAGCAGGTTCAACGCCTGTGCGTGGTTGTTGTCCCGCAGCCGGTTGTAGTCGAAATAGCGCTCCGGCTGATGGAGCCCGGTGGCGCGGAGCACCTCCATGCCGGTGACGCCCTGGTGCTTGAAGTTATGGATGGTGAGGCAGACGCGGGAGTGGGTCATCCCAAGGTGCTGATAGATCTCGTACAGAAACACCGGCGCCAAGGCGGTCTGCCAGTCGTGGCAGTGGATGATGTCCGGCTGTTTGCCGGCCTTCAACAGGAACTCCATGGCGGCGCGGGAGAAGAAGGCGTAGCGCAGCACGTCGTCGTTGAAGCCGTAGATACTCCCGCGGTTGAAGAAGTTGTCCTGGGAGTGCGGCTCGATAAAGAAGCACTTGCGGTCGTGGACAAAGCCGAAGTAGACGGTGCAGTGGACGGCGCCGTCGTACCAGGGGACCCAAAGGTCGTTGTAGACCTCGTGCAGCTCGGAGATTTGGTCGTAGCGGAGATTGTCGTACTTGGGCAGGATGATCTCCACGTGATTCCCGCGGATCGCCAGCTCCCTCGTCAGCCCGAACACCACATCGGCCAGCCCGCCGACCTTGGCCACCGGCGCCATCTCCGGCGTGATATGGACAATGAACAGGCTATGACCACGCTGTACCTGCGGAGCCGGCTCTTCGTAACGGACCGGTTCCTCGTCGGGAACGGGCTCCTCCACGTGAACAGATTCCGGTGGCGCGGGCGCCACCACCGGCGTTGGCGTTTCGGAGACGGACGGCAACGTCACGGACTTTGCGGCTTCGCCCTCATCGCCCGGACCCTCGCTCGCCCGGGCCGCGGCCTCCCCCGGTGCAAATCGAGTTTCTAGAGGCCGGCCAACAGGACGGAGCGCTTCGGGTGCCGCTTTTGCCTCAGCAGAAGGCTTTTCGACCGTAGCCGCTTCGCGAGAAGATTCCTCGGCCGACGCGGCCTCCTCCTTGATCGGGACGACTGGCTCCTGCTTGATGGCCGCCGTCGCAGAAGCAGGAAAGTCCTTCGGTGGGGTGTGGCTCGACGGCTTCTTCGCACCGGCCGCCGCCTTCGAAACAGCCGACTCTTCGGCAGGACCGACCGCCGTCGGCTTGGACGCGACCTTCTTTCGCTTCGACGCAGGCGATGCACCGGCGGAGCCCGGGCGCTGGTCCGCTTCCGGCTCGGCGCTTGCCCGGGCGGCATCTTTCTTGGTCGGAGGCGCCTTCGGTGCGGGCTTCGCCGCCCTATCGGATTCGCTCGCAGACGCAGGACCATTGTCTTTCGGCTCCGCCTCGGCTTTCTTCGCGTCTGCGCGGCTTGGGCGAGACGCTGCCTTGCGGCCTCGGACCGGGGTCTTTTTCTTTCCTGAAGGTCTTTTCGCCATCGCTGTTTCCTCGAAGAAAATCTTCCGAGCTACGGCCCTCTGGGGGCCCTGCGCGCTCCAAGCCGAACCTGCGGTGTGCTGCGGTTGCCTAGGAATCCCCGGTGTCGTCGGACCCTGTCGGCTCGGCGTCCTCGTCGGCTGCGGGCGGAGCCTCCAGCTTCAGCAGGATCCCCGCCAGAGGCGGCAAGGTCACGACCAACGAGTGGGGCCGGTCCATCCAGGGTTGCGGCTCGGTCTGCAACGTCTGCGCACCGTTGCCCGTGCCGCTACCGCCATAGTCTTCCGCGTCGGAGTTCAGGACCTCTCGGTAGCGCCCTGCCTCCGGAACGCCGATGCGGTAACCTTCCCGCGGCACCGGAGTGAAGTTGAGCGCGACGACCACGAAGTCGTCCCCGGCCTGACGCAGATAGACCAGAATCGAATTCTGGGCATCGTGGCAGTCGACCCACTCGAAACCCTGCCAGTCGAAGTCCTGCTTGTGCAATGCGGATTGGTCACAATACAACGCGTTGAGGTCTCGCACCAATCGCTTCACGCCCTGGTGGAAGGGGTAGTCGAGCACGTACCAGTCGAGCACCTCGGTGCTATCCCACTCATCGCCCTGACCGAGCTCGGCGCCCATGAAGAGCAGCTTCTTGCCCGGGTGGGTGAACATGTACGTGTAGATCAGGCGCAGGTTGGCAAAGCGCTGCCATTCATCACCCGGCATCTTGTACAGCATGGAGCGCTTGCCGTGCGTGACCTCGTCGTGGGAAAACGGCAGCAGGAAGTTCTCGGTGAAGGCGTAGAGCATGCTGAAGGTCAGCTCGCCCTGATGGTACTGTCGGTGGATCGGCTCTTCTTCGATATACCGCAGCGTGTCGTTCATCCAACCCATGTTCCACTTCAGGTCAAAGCCGAGACCACCGAGGTAAGTGGGCTTGGTGACCTGGGGCCAGGAGGTGGATTCCTCAGCCATGATAAGCGCGCCGGGCACCTGGCCGTGGGTGGTCTCATTGAGCTCCCGCATGAAGTCGATTGCCTCCAGGTTCTCGCGGCCGCCGTACTTGTTCGGGATCCACTGGCCTTCCTCGCGCGAGTAGTCCAGGTAGAGCATGGAGGCAACCGCATCCACCCGCAGGCCGTCGATGTGGTACTCCTCGAGCCAGAACAGGGCGCTCGAGATGAGGAAGTTCTTCACCTCGTAGCGCCCGAAGTTGAAGATCAGCGTCGACCAGTCCAGGTGCTCGCCCAGGCGGGGGTCCTCGTGCTCATAGAGGGCGGTGCTGTCGAATCGGGCCAGACCGTGGGCGTCCTTCGGGAAATGGGCGGGCACCCAGTCGAGGATAACGCCGATCCCGTTCTCGTGGCAGTGGTCGACGAACCAGCGAAAGTCGTCCGGGCTGCCAAAGCGGCTGGTGGGGGCATAGTAGCCTGTAGTCTGGTAACCCCAGGACTTGTCGTAGGGATGCTCGGTAACCGGCATCAGCTCGATGTGAGTAAAGCCCATCTCCTTCACGTAATCTACCAGCCGCCGCCCGAGTACCCGGTAGTTGAGCATCTCGCCCTCCGGACCGCGCTGCCAGGAACCGAGGTGCACCTCGTAGATGGACATGGGGGCGTGCAGCCAATCGTGGTCGGCTCGGCTTTTCAGCCACTGCTCGTCGGTCCACTCGAAGGCGCTGGGCGGCTCGACGATGGAGGCGGTCTTGGGGCGCACCTCGAACATCCGTCCGTAGGGGTCGGCCTTGAGGAAGACATCGCCGTTGCCGACGCGAATCTCGAACTTGTAGATGACGCCAGGGGCCAGATCCGGGATGAACAGCTCCCACACGCCGTTGCCGTGGACGCGCATGGGATGGCTGCGACCGTCCCAGCGGTTGAAGTCCCCGACCACGCTGACGCGCTCGGCGCCGGGTGCCCACACGGAAAACAGCACGCCGGCGACACCGTCGGCCTCATGGACCCGGGCGCCCAGCAGCCGATGAGCATGCCAGTGCCTGCCCTCGCCGAACAGGTGCAGGTCGAAGTCCGAGAGCTGGGACGGATAGCAGTAAGGATCGTGGGCGATGTGCTCGCGGTGCTCGTCGTCGCGCCAGATCAGCCGGTAGCGATCCGGCACGTCCGCGGCATCGCCCTGCCATTCGAAGACATCCGTGCCTTCGATCCGCACAAGCGGGTGTCCGCCCTCGGCGATACTCACCTCCTCCGCATGGGGCAAAAGCACACGCACCAGCACACGGCCGTTCTTGACATGCCGGCCGAGCACCGCGAAGGGATCAGGGTGCCGGGCGTCGACAATCTTCTGCAAATCGGGGGAGAGTTTCGGTTTGTTCATCCTGCCATACCTTTTCCTGACCAGGGGCCGCTGCCGGCTTCGCATCCCCTTGGGACAGGGACGCAGAGCAAATAAGCACTTCGCCATTTGCGGAAATTGTAAAAGACTTCTTGGTCCGGGGGGAGAAAAAGTCGCAAAAAATCGCCATCTAGGATGATTCGAGGCGATCGATAGCGCGCCCGGTCCCGGCGCACGGCGACCAGGAGAGCCACCCGCCCACGGCCGGAGACATTCGCGAATCACGCTGATCCGGGTCAATGCGCGCCGATCGCATCCAGACTAACGTTGTTGTTTTGCCGTAGAGAGGTGCGTCGATGAGGCACTCGACCGCTGCCGTCCCGGATGTCTCCCCCTTCGATCTCGAACAATCGGAGACCTACGCCCGCTGGCGTGACCGGAAGCTCGAGCAACACCCCGGACAGCTCCACGACCTTCTCGTCGAGGTCCGAGATCCCCGCCGGCTCACCCCCGCCGAGCACCAAGCGATTCTCGACCGGTGTCGGCGCGCGAACATGGCGATCTATTGCGGACACACGGGCGACGATCCCGACAAGGAGATCGTGCGTGCCCTGGGCCGGCAATTCGGTCTGATCCGGCTCGACCACAACATGGGCGCGGACGAGGACGCCATCACCTCGCTGAGGGTCCAGTCCGACGCCCTGCACCGGGGCTATATCCCCTACAGCAACCGCCCGATCTCCTGGCACACGGACAGCTACTACAACACGCCCGATCATCAGATCCACGGATTGCTCTTGCATTGTGTGCATCCTGCACAGATGGGCGGCGAGAACGAGCTCTTGGACCAGGAAATCGCCTACATCCTGCTCCGGGAGGAGAATACGGACTACATCGGAACGCTGATGCACCCCCGCGCCATGACGATCCCCGCCAACCTGGTGGATGGCGAGGAGCTGCGCCCGGACCAGTCCGGCCCCGTCTTCTCCCTGATGCCTGACGGACACCTGCATATGCGCTACACGGACCGCAAGCGCAACATCGTCTGGCGCGACGATCCGCTCACCCTGGAGGCTGTCGCCTTCCTCAAGAAGGTCCTCCACGGGAAGAGCCCCTGGCACTTCCAGGGGCGGCTGGAGGCCGGCTGGGGCCTGGTGAGCAACAATGTGCTTCACACCCGAACGGGTTTCGAGGACGGTGAGCATCCACGACTACTTTACCGAGGTCGGTACTACGACCGCATCGAGGGTACCTAATTCTACTTTGTCACGTTGAAATTCCAGCCGTCATTCCCGCATGGAAGCGGGAATCCAGTTGCCATGGATGGCACTGCAAGTGTGTCACAACGTTGCCGGCTCGCCTTGCCCGGAGGGGGCCCCCCGAAACAAGGTGGAACGAGGTACTAGACCCCGCCTATCTTGGAATTGCCTTGTTCGCACCAACCTAGCGAAAATGCTCAATGGTCGGAAACCCTGGTTCCCGACCGCGTACGCCCACCGGCAAAATCAATCAAAACTCTATGCCAGCGCACCCACTATGACCGATCAGGCAGTTCACCATTCGCCCACGGACATCAAGCTGCACACCAAGTCCAGTATGCTCTCGATCTCCTTCAACGACGGCAGCACCTTCGAGCTGCCCTGCGAGTATCTGCGCGTTTTCTCCAAGGCCGCCGAGGTGCGCACCATGGATCAGCCCGTCATCGGCAAGGAAGAGGTGAGCATCCAACGCATCGAGCCCCAGGGCCAGTACGCAATCCGCATCGTCTTCGACGACGGTCACGATACAGGCATCTACTCCTGGGACACCCTCTATACGCTGGGAGTCAACAAGGAAAAGAACTGGACCGACTATCTCGAACGGCTCGAGGGCATGGGTTACCAACGCAACGCACCCGAGGAAGGGGAGAAACGGATAAGGCTGCTCTACTTCGCCTGGATGGCGCAAAAGATGCGCAAGGAGACCGAGCAGCTGGTCGTCCCCGCGAGCGTACCCGACGTCGACACCCTGCTGGTCTGGCTGGGGCGCCGCAAACCGGGCGGCGCGGTCCTCTTCGACAAGGAGCGTGTGCGGGTGACCGTGAACAAGCAGTTCACGGAAGGCTTCACCAAGCTTCACGAAGGCGACGAGGTGGGGATCGTGCCCACCTCCCCCACCCCGCCGGCGACGCGGGACTTGATCTAGACGGGTGTCGCGCTTGCGTTTTCAGAGCCGAGCTCAAGCTCGATTCCAGTACCAACCGCGGATCAGCGCGGCCTGACGCGGATACGTTAGATCGCATCCATCGCCAGACGGGCAAACGAAAGGACTTGTCCCCCTGATCCACATCAATAGGGGCACTGACAAACTTCAATGCGCTCTTCCGCACAGTGGCAGTATCCTAATCTCAGCACCGGGAAACCGATTTGTCTCGCGCAGCCATCGGACCGGCACCGGGTAATGAATGTTCCTCGGTGCCATCCGTAGTACTGGCTGAGGAGAGACTGCGATGAAGACAACATACCTAATCGCAACCGCAGTGATCGGCGCGGCACTCGCAGCGCCGCTCGCAGCGCATCACAACGCGCCATTCGAGCTCGAGATCGGCGATATGATGGAACGGCATGAAAATGCTATCCAGAATCTGGAGTTGCCGACTTCAGCTATGGGCGCTATGGACCCGTCCAACGACGCACCCACCGTAAGTAGTGATGGATCGAGGACCAACGACATAGTACCCCAGCCGAATGGAATCGGTACCCCGGAAGAGCCGGGAGGAATAGACGGCGGCAACACAGCTGGCGAGCCCTGGCCCGAGTGAGACCTCGTTTGCAACCTGGCGCAGAAGCAAGCTCCAGAGATAGTACCCAAATCGAGTGACTTGCTGACACACCCCACGGACCCTTGGCTGAAGCTGGGCTCTACGTTCGGTCCGGAAGTGCTTGAAAGCGGCGGCCGCGGTTCGGTGGGGCGTTCATAGGAACGATCGTGGCGCCGGCGCCACCGCGGAAATGACACGCCGCAGACACCACGATCGGCCCCCTCTCCCGATCATCTCTCCCGTACGCGCGAGGAAGCGCTGCTCTTGCGGCACGGCTATTCGACACGCAGGGCCTCGGCCGGCATCAGACGCGATGCCTTGACGGCGGGGTAGAAGCCGAAAAAGACACCCGTGACCAGGGCAAATCCGGCGGCAACGGCCAGGGACCAGGGACGGATGAGTATCGGCAGCCCCTGGGCCGTGCCCAGCACCCAGGCGACCGCTACACCGCCGGCCAACCCCAGCAGCGCGCCGACCAGAGAAAGTAACACCGCTTCGGCCAGGAACTGGTTGCGGATGTCCAGCGGGCGGGCACCGACCGCCAGCCGCAAACCGATCTCACGTGTGCGCTCGCTGAGCGAGACCAGCATGATGTTCATGATGCTGATCCCCCCTACGACCAGGGATACGGAGGCGACCGCAGAGAGCCAGAAGGTGAGCACCCCCGATGCAGCCTGCCGGCTCGCCTGGACATCCGCCAGATTGCTCACGGAGAAATCGTCTTCGTCCTCTGCAGCCAGGCCGTGACGCTGGCGCAACAGGCGCGTGATGTCCCCGGCCGCAGCCGCCAGCCGCTCCGCCCGATCCACCTTGACCATGACGTACTGCACCATCCCCATGCGCGCACTGGACGAGCCGAAGACCCGGATGCGGGCCGCCGCCAGCGGGATCATCACCTTGTCGTCCTGATCCGCCCCTGAGGAGCTCTGCCCCTTGGCATCGAGCACACCGATCACCCTAAAGGGCGCGCCACCGACCCGGACCAGCCCACCGATCGGGTCTTGGTCGGGAAACAGGCGCTCGACCGGAGCTCGCCCGAGAAGGGCAACCTTCGCCCCCCGCACCTGATCGACGGACGAGAACGGCCGACCAGCCGATAGACGCCACTCCCTGGCGAGCAGGTAATCGTTCGTGATCCCCTGTACGGTCGTCGACCAATTGGCGTTGCCCCGCACCACCTGGGCGCGTCTGAATATGGAAGGGGCTGCGTACAGGACGCCGGGCACCTCCCGAGCGATCGCACCGGCGTCGGACTCGGTCAGATTCTCGCCGCTTCCGCTCCCGAGGCGCACACCCTGGCTGCGCGCGCTGCCGGGCGTAACTAATAGCAGGTTTCCGCCCAGGCTCTGAATCTGGGCGATGATGCGCTCCCGGGCACCCTCTCCCACCGCCATGACCGCCACGACGGCGGCCACCCCGACAACCACGCCCAGCACGGTCAACGCACTGCGCAGGGGATGTGCGAACAGCGAGCTGACGGCACTGGAGAAACTCAGGATCGCGGGCATGGGCACAGACTTCATCTCGGGCCTTCGTCTGCGAGCCCAATCCCCGCGCCATTCTGGGCTGACGAGCCTCCCTGATCGGAAACAACGCGCCCGTCGCGCAAACGGACGATGCGCCCGGCGTGCTCGGCCACCACCGAATCATGCGTCACTACGAGCAGGGTGACGCCCGCACGGTTGAGGCGCCGAAACAGCGCCAGAATGGCTTCACCGCTGCGGCTTTCCAGGGAACCCGTGGGCTCGTCCGCCAGGATCAGCGCAGGACGATTCGCCAGCGCCCGGGCGATTGCCACCCGTTGCTGCTGCCCGCCCGAGAGTTGACGTGGGAAGTGTCCGGCCCGATCGGTCAGGTCCATGTCCCCGAGCAATCCGACGGCCCGTTCACGCCGCTTTGCCGCCGGAACACCAGCGTACAGTAAAGGAAGCTCCACGTTCTGCAGGGCCGTGAGTCGAGGCAGCAGATTGAAGGATTGAAAGACGAATCCGATATAACGGTTGCGCAGGGCCGCCAGCCGCTCCGCGCCGAGCCCCGCCACGGACTCCCCAGCCAGCCAGTAGCCCCCCGAAGACGGCGAGTCCAGACAGCCCAGGATGTTGAGCAGGGTGCTCTTTCCCGAGCCGGACGGTCCCATGACCGCCAACATCTCGCCGGACTCGATGCTGAGCGAGACATCCTCCAGGACCCCGAGCCTGTGCTCCGCTTCACCAAAGACCTTGCCCAACCGCTGCGTGCGAATCAACATCGCGGCCGCACTCGACGGCGAGGCGCCCGCTGCCCTACTGCGCGTCTTCATAGCCGACAATCAGCCGGTCGCCCGCCCCAAGCTCGCCCTCGAGCATGACCGTGTACTGCTCATCGCTCACCCCGGTCAACACCCAGACCGGATGCGGACGCCCGTCGGGCCCCGGACGCCAGACGCGCACGCGGCCCTCTCCGTCCGAGCCGCCCTCCGCGGCAGCCGGAGAAGCCGACGGCACAAAGCGAAGCGCCGCGTTGGGGATACGCACGACATCACGCACCTCCTTGACCACCACCCGCATGACTGCCGTCATTCCGGGGAACAGGGCCAGATCCGGATTGTCCGCGTCCACAAGCACTGAATAGGTCACGACGTTGTGCAGCAGCTTGGGCGCCTTGCGGATGGCGGTGACCCGTCCGGCGAAGCGCCTACCGGGATAGGCATCCACGGTGAAAAAGGCGTTCTGGCCTACCCGTAGACGGCCAATGTCCGCCTCGTCCACATGGGTTTCAATCTGCATGCGCGCGAGATCCTGCGCGAGCGTAAACAGGGTCGGCGCCTGAAGGCTGGCTGCAACCGTCTGCCCCTGTTCCACATCGCGGCCGATGACCACCCCGTCCAGTGGAGCCCGGATCTCGGTTCTGCGCAGAGTCACCCGAGCCTCTTCAAGCGCCGCTTCGCGCTGGCGGATGGTCGCCTGCCCAAGATCGAGCGAGGCGCGGGCCATGGCGACCTCCGCCCGAGTGGCCGCGATCTCCGCGTCCTGCGCGAGCAGCCGGCCTTGCGCGGCCTGCAGGAGGGCTTGTGTGGCCGCAAGCTCCGTCTTCGCAGCCTCCAGCTCACTGTCCGCGACCCCCCCCTGCAGTGACAGCGCCTGATGCCGCTCGTGCGCACGGCGGGCCTCCTCGGCTCGAGCCCGCGCCCCGGCGACCTCGGATTCCTCGACCCCCCGCCGCGCCTCCGTCCGCTGCTGCTGCGCCTGCGCCTTCGCAAGCGCAGCCTCGCGGTTCGCCAGTTCCGCCCGGGCCACATCCAGCTCGGCCTGAGCCTCATGCATGCGCGCGATGAAGGTCGCTGAATCCAGCCGCGCCAGGACCTGTCCCTTGGAGACCGGATCGTTGAAGTCTGCCAGCACCTCCGCCACCTGCCCGGAGACCTGGGTGCTGACGTTCGTGGTCACCACTGGGCGCACGGCACCAGTCGCGGTGATCAGGGACTGCAACCCGCCCCGGTGCACCGCCGCCGTCCGGTAGGGCGTCGACCCCGACCGATAGTCGAGCACCAGCCCGCCCGCGGCGAGGACAACCGCAAGTACCACCGCAGACAGAAGCAATGCGGTAACGCGCTTCACCCGAAGAAAATCCTACGAGCGCGCGGGCGAGTAATCCTTGCACCCAACGCACCCAACTCAAACAGGCCCCTGGTGACCTGCCTTGAACAGAGGATAGACGGTCGCGATGGCGTCGAGAGAGTTGGCGGGACCCGCAAGCGCATAAACCAACAATGGGCCAAGGAGAGGAGATCTTTTCAATACGCTAGCCCAGCGCATTGTACCAATAGAAGGCGATGCACCTCCGAGCAGTGGGCGATGCCCGCCCTACCTGGCTTTCTCCGTCTGCAACCGCTGTGCGAAAAAATACGGCGCCCACCGCAAGAGCGGCAGGCGCCGTCTCAACATCTACTCACTGGGCGCATTTGCAGCGCCGAGTAAAGCGTTCGGCTCTGCGTCAGAACGACGTGCCGCTTGCAACCGCGCCTTCGGGACTCGACAAAGCGGCCTCGAATACTCCGCAAAGTGGGTCACCCGCAGGATCCGTGATCTTCGTCAACGTCGAGGCGCCGTGGTAGACGTCGAACTCGTTGCGTGACTCACAGGACCAGGTCTCGGGTGCGCGCACCGGCGAAGGCGCCGAGCAACTCCAATTCACGGTCCGGCAGGTTTCGGTGTCGCCGTCACCGCGCACGGCGATGGAGTAGATGCCCATATGGGTCGTCCCCTCCATTTCGTCCGCAGTGATGTTGCCGCGCACAACCGGCGCAGTCCCTTCGCCGCAAGCGCCAACGTGCTTGCCGGTCAGGCCCCAAACAACCTGTTCCGGGACCGTCTCAGTGAGGGGGGCAGGCTTGCGAATGCTGACCCGTAGCCGTTCGTTGGGGAAGGCATCCCATTTGTAGCAGACCAGGGCGACCTGCCCTTCTTCGTTGGCATCGGCCGCGACGTCGGCGACCGCGCCGATCGTGAGCGATAGGGCCCCACTCATCAGCATCAGTGTTCGCAGGGAATGTTTCATCGGTTGCACCTCCAAAATGCGATTGCACCTTCGTCGGAAAGCTGAGAAAAAGAGAGACGATGTGAAGTCAAACGCCGATCAATCATCATCGTGCTCTCCGTTGCCGCCCGATCCGAGTGTCCCGCTGGCAACCGCCTGGCCACCGCCCTTGTTCGATGCCTCGAAGGTGTCGTCGTCTTCAAACACAGCGCAGAGCGGGTCGTCGGGAGCCGTGTCCATCGCCACCAGGGTCAGCCTCGATTCGCCATGATAGGTCCCGAACTCGTTGCGACCCTTACAGGTCCATTGATCGGGCGCTTTCTTGGCCTCCTCGGAGACGCAATCGAGGAAAACCGGGCGACAGGTCTCGCGACCTCCGCTCTTTTCAGTACCCCTGGAAACCATGCTGTGCAGGCCCATGTGGGCGCCAGTAGCTGCGGCGACTACCACAACGCCTTCGACGGCGCCGCTGGTGCCCTCTCCGCAGACGCCGACATGCTTCGCGTGCACGCCGTGAGTCCGTTGAGGTGGGTGATTGTAGTTGGTCTCGTCTTGAGAAGAAGAGAGCGGCCCGCCGCCGCGTATGTTGAGATTAAGCCGCTCGTTTGGAAACTGATCCCACTCGTAGCAGGCCAAGGTGTCATTCGTGGCACCGTCGGCGAGGGCCGCTGCGCTGAACAGACCCGCGCTTGCCATCAGAAGCGGTAAAGCCGCCAGTTTGAAAATAGGAAACCGTTTCATCATTGACTCCTCCAAAGGCTAATCCGGGTATCGAGCAAGGGGTACGCAGCGCACATCGCATCCGAGGGTGCCTGCGTTTCTTGGCTGTGTATCATCATTGCGATTTCCCTTACTTTATTCCGTTTCCCTCTTTTGCCCGCGGTCTTCTCGCAACCCGCTCGCGCTGCCCTCGCCGGCGGCCGGCGTGGCCGGGAACCCGTCAAAGGCCTGGCACAGTGGGTCGTCTGCCGAGTTCTCGACCAGCTTCAACTCGGACTTTCCATGGAAGACGTCAAACTCGTTGCGGCTCCGGCACTCGAACTCGGTTGGAAGCTGAACATCCTCTTCCGAGACGCAGTCAATCACTACCTCACGGCACATGTCCATCGAGCCATCGCCGCGCACCGCCAGGGTCCGCAGACCGATCTTGGAGCCGATGCCCTTCGCCTTCAGGAAGGTACCGCCCACCGCGCCGATCGTACCCGACCCGCACAGCCCCACGTGCTTGCCATGAACGCCATGGTTGGTCTGGTTCTGGGCCTCAATGAAATCGTTTCGCGGCTCGGTGGTGACCAACCCAGCATAGCGCTTGACGCTGAGCGCAAAACGCTCGTCCGGGAAGCGGTCCCACTTGTAGCAACCGAGCAGGGTCGGACCTTCGGTGATGGTGCCAGGCGGAGGCTCTGGGTTGGCCCCGCAGGCCGTCGGATCCGGATCCGTGCAGTCGCCGGGGAACGTCAGGGCGTTAATCTCATCGATGTTTATGATCGTGTCGCCGTCCGAGTCATCGAACTCGATGGCGACCAACGCAGCCTGAACACCAACGGGGTCATTGCTGATCTTCGCAGCAGCAAAGGCGTTTCCATAGTCGTTTCGGTTTCCGCCGGTCGGGCTGACGTGGCACACGAGACAGCCGTCCAGCACTGTCCCAGCCGTTCCGTATAAGTCGTTGAAATCAGCGACGTATTGGTCGACGGGAAGCGCAGCAGGTGAAACCGCGAAGAGGCTCGCCCCGATGGTCGTCGATAGGACGAGAGACAACTGATTTCTCTTCCATCGATTCATATCCATTCTCCTCGTTAATTGAAAAACTTCAGTTGTGATGCAGGGGCACGGTCAATGCCCCATGGTGGTACCAAAAACCTGACGCACGTCACAGATATCTGGCATCTCGGAGAGTACCGTAAAAATTTGTTACGTGCGACTACCAATTGCAAAGAAAGAGGATAGGCAATTCAACCTCCCACCCTGGCGATATAGACCCAGGCATCCAACGAGCATTCCGCGGGCCTCAATGGGATTCGGCAGGGCGCTGCGGGATCGATTCGGCGCGATGCCACTTCAGCTGTTATGCGTATTCGAGCTTTCTGCTTCGCCGCCCCTTACGCCTTCCAAACAACAGCTGAGAGCGCCAGGATCGC
Source organism: Pseudomonadota bacterium (assembly GCA_034716535.1). Taxonomy (GTDB): domain Bacteria; phylum Pseudomonadota; class Gammaproteobacteria; order Chromatiales; family Chromatiaceae; genus JAYEJW01. The sequence goes on along the minus strand of JAYEJW010000540.1, from coordinate 21 downwards.
ATCCCGGTTGGTCCAGGACGT
>JAYEJW010000539.1:0-7047 GCA_034716535.1 Pseudomonadota bacterium | reverse complement strand
GGATCGACGGCGTTCCGGTCGTAGAGCCGAGATGGCTGAAAGGCGCCGATCGACCCTTTGTCCTCAGCTACGTCGCAGTGCACGGGGCCCGTGAATGCATCGAGGGAGAGCTTGACCGACTCGGTTACCGCAAGGGTGTTGACTATCTGAACGTCGGCTGAAGGAAAATGACAGGATGAGGGGAGCAAAAAAGCATGCAATGGATGATTCGAATCCCCTCACTCCAGCCCTCCCCCGGAGGGGTATGCAAACTATGTCCGCACCCCGCTTTCGAGGATAGCCGCCAAAAGCTTCCGTGCAACCCGACTACCGGGAAACTCAAGGGCGAAGACTTTACTGACATTCTCGTTCATACGACGCATGCTCTGGGCCAAGGCGCTCATCACTTTTTTCGAGACCTCAGGGTTGCTTTCGATGCAGCGCAGGAACGCTTCGCGCGTCAAAGTGAAGCAAGTTATGGGAGTGACGGCTTGCACGGTCGCAGAGCGCACCGAGTTATCGAATAGGGCCATTTCGCCAAAAAAGTCATTGTCCTTCACGACCGCCAACAGCAAATTCTCGCCTTCCTCGCTCGGATAGGAGATCCGAGCCTGTCCAGACGAGACAATGTAAAATTCATCGCCCGGATCTCCTTGTTCGAAAATGATTTGATTCTCCTCGAATCTCCGTTCCATAACCGATCGGCCCAATTCCTCCAACTCGCTCTCACCCAGCGGGGAAAAGAAAGCCACATTCTTCAACGCCTGGACTGTTGGCCCATTCGCCATTACGGTGTCTCCTCTTGTTCCTGAAGGGTTTCTGCCGAGGACGGCGAGTAAATCGCATTATCCGGGAGAATCGCGCCTCACGGCTTGGCCCTGCCCCGGAGCAATCCCCTCTCGTTTGCGCAGGCCCTGCTTAGCGACGCGCGTGCCGAGCGCTTTCAGCTCGTCTTCGGATAGCCCCATCGATTTCGCCACGCGCCGCACATAGCTCTTTGTCTCAGGGTACGGCGGCACACCTCCATGACGCTCGACCGCATTCTCGCCTGCGTTGTATCCAGCCAGCGCTAGAACAAGATCCCCGGAAAAACGATCGAGCAGCCAACGCAGGTAAGCCATACCGCCATGTAAGTTTTGCTGGGGGTCCCAGGGATCCGTCACCCCGAAGCGGGCCGCCGTTTCTGGAATCAGCTGCATCAAGCCCTGCGCGTTCTTTGGGGACTGCGCCCGTGGATTAAAATTCGACTCCACTTCGACAATCGCGAGCACCAACTCGGGGGCCAGGCCGTATCGCGGCGCCAACTGTCGCACGAGGGTCTCAATTCGGCCTCGACCCGGCTTTTTCAGGGTCTCGATTCGGCCTCGCCCCGGCTTTTTCCCAGGAGCCATCTTCGGCTGTTCCGCCTTTTCCTTCTTCTTGATCGTCCTCGAGATCATACGATCACTCAGAACACAGTCGGGATTCAACGGGATCCTGCTCGCCTCGACGTCCCATTTTGCCAGCATGGACCTGGCCGGCTGATACGCCTTTTTCGCGGCTTTAAGGAGCCAGGCGGCAGCCAGCACCTCATCCTTTTCCTTCGCGAGCCGTCTGGCGTATATCCACCCCAGCCGATAATGGGCCTCGGAATTGCCCATGCTTGCCGCCTTGCAGTAGAGCTGGATCGCATGATCGATACTCTGTGGTGCCCGCACGCCGTGCTGGTAGCGCATTCCCCACTGGATCAGAAGGGAAGGATCCGAGGAACTCAGGACCTGCTCGAAGGCAGGACGATCGGCCTGCGCGAGCGCCGGCACTAGCGATAGCAGGCAGAGGGCGAAACGGCAGGTAAATTTAGAAAGAGACAAGGGCGTCGGGTGCATGGGCTCCATAACTGTCAGCGGTGGCAGCAGTGTTCAGCTCTTGGTTTGTTATCAAGCGGGAGCCAGGGATGCAGGCTCCGATTTCGTTGGGCTCTTGGCGACAACGCGCGCCCCAGGATCGCTGAGACCCTCGCATCTCAGCCCCCCTATACCGACGGGACAATCCCGATCCGCGGTTCCTTGCCCCGAAACGATTCAATCGACAAGAACAGGCACATCGGCCCGGACGCCGAAGTTGAGCCCCCCCGTGAGCCCTGTCGGTGCGTGGAAACTGCAGTCCGGCGCGAAGTAAATGGTCTTTTGGCGCCATCCATTGAGCTGCGGGTCGTCGCTCCAAACGGCCAGCTCCCCGTCCGGCCGCTGAATGTTGAACGCCCCAACGAAGCTGTCCCAGCGTACGATCCCATCGGGGTCGTCATTGCTCCACTGGCCGTCACTCACCCCGTCGCCGTCCATGTCGGGCATCGCCATCTGCCAGGGTGCATCGTCGTCGATCTTGTTCGCGTTGTCGACGATGTACAGCACATTGAGGTCGACAGCCCCCACCAGCTTGTTGCAGGGTCCCAGGTTCTTTTCCCCGCACACGACAACGGGCAGGGTCATTCCCCAGGGCACGATCTTGTTGGTGGTGGCGGTCCAACAGTCATAAAGGTCCTTGAACGCCGACTCGACCTGGCCGCCCTGCGTGCCCATGTCCTTGCCCAGAACGAGCTCCACCGGGTTTCCGCTTCCGCAGACGAGCTCCTTCAGCTCCGCGGCATCGGGGCTGCCGCTCGTACAGGCGTCCTCCTGGTTGAAGTTCGTCCATCCGCCCGTCTCGCTCATCAGCGCGTCGGAGCTTGGGATGAAACGCCCGACGGAGCAGTCGTAGCTGCCCTCCGGAGACAGTACCGCTTCCTGGCAGATCGCGATCGGCTGATCGACCTCCTGGGGCAACAGGGTTCCCGCGTACCCCACGTAGGCGACGGCGCGGGCGATGGTATCGTAGTCCTGGATGCCCAGGAGCTGCCCGAAAAAGGCCTGAACCGGTGTGAGTCTCCGCTCGGTGACCACCTCGACCGCATTAATCTCGTCGAGGTCGTCGTTCAGCTCTTGGAAGGTCTTGCCGACCAGGTCCACGGGATCGAGCGATGGGTTCGCGGTAAAGGTGCCGCCCCCCGCCGTGTCGAAGCGCCAGTGCCCCCGTTGGACGCTCGCCTCGACGGCCGACCCACGGGAGTAGTTTGCCTCGGCCGCGTCTCTGGCAGCGTCGTTGGCCGACTCCTGAATTGTCGTTCCGTCATCGCTGTAGAGGTTCAGCGCGCCCTCCAGTGCTCCCGCATCCCCCGCGTTGTGGAGCTCGGCGATGGACACGTACAGGTTGTTCATGTCGATTGCGAGCGCGGCGGCCCCGAAGAGCGGCACCAACGCGATCAGCCACAAAACGAACGATGCGCCTTTTTGCGAAGATGGGGACTTGTGCATAATTGCTCCTCCTTGGGTTCACCTGTGGGGCAACACACGCATCACCGTCGACGCGGACAGCGTGATGTCCGGCCAGGCATCGAGCAAGCGTGGCAGGACGAAGAAACCGAACGGATAGGTGGCAGTCGCCGTCAGCGCGGTCCCCTCCTCCGCTGTGCTCGGATCCGGCAGAACCGCGACGTCCAGGGGCTCGGTTCCGTTCCACTTGACCATGAACTGTGCGGCCTGTTCAGCCGCCTGCGTCCACTCTGCTTCCGTTGCCCCGCGGATGGCCTCCCGCGCAGCCACCCGACTCGCGTTCGTGAGGATCGCCTGATCGAAAGCGGCGACGGCGACCTCTATAATGCCAAACAGTATGATCAGGGCCAGAGGCAGAACGACGGCGAATTCGACGAGCTCGGCCCCCCGCTGGCGCAACCGTCGTACCCTGAATCTCATAGCGGCTCTCCGATTTTTTTCACTGTTTTCCATCCATCCACCGGGGCCATCCTTGTTGGGCGGGCTGAGCGGCGCGTTCGCGCTCCGTCGACCCCCCCCGCCTATTCCACCCGCATGACCGCTTGCGCCGCGAGATTCAAGTCCAGCACGTCGACAAGCACCGCCGTGACCGCTGGCCGGTAGCCAAGAGTGAGGCGTACTGCGACCTCGTCGCCCGGCCCGACAACGAACGTGTCCGCGACATCCTCGATCGGCTGACCCTGGAATTGCACCTCCGGGCTTGGCTCCGCGAAAAACGCGATGAGAAAATCATCCGTATAGGCAGCGATTGCATCCGCCACCTCCGATGTCTTCACCCGTTGGTTAAGCTCCGGGTTATCGGGGTCGATATTCTCGGGGTCGACCCAAAAAAGCGAGGCCTCCCTGGCACCTACGCGCGCCGCATTCACGAGCGTCCCTTGATCGAACATCCCCACGGAAAACTCGATGATTCCGAACAGCAATGCGAACACGAGCGCTGCGGTAATGGCGAACTCCAGCACCTCGCCGCCCGCCTGCCTCTTGAGACTTCTCCGCATTGCGCGGGGAAGCGGTAGGGGCTTACTCTGATAAGACTTTTTTCTTGCGAGCATCATGGTGCACCTGCCAATCCCCGCATGAGTTGTATTCGACGCCCGTTCGTCTCGGCAAGCTCATAGTAGTCCGGGGACAGATGCATCGCCTTTTCGAAAAAGGATTCCGCGTCTCCCAGCCTCCCCGAGACCATCGCCACATACCCCATATCATTGTAGGCCTTTGGCACGTCTTCCGTTTTGCTGAGCGCGTCCAGCGCCTTTGTGTACTCCTGCTGCCGTGCGTACACCAGCCCGAGATTGCGCCATGCCAGATCATACTGGGGGTCGGCGATCAGCGCCTCGCGGAAGGCGGCGGTCGCCCCTTTCCAGTCGCCGCTCAAGTAGCGGGAATACCCCAGGTTGTTGAGAAGCGACGGCGACTTAGGGTTGCCTTCCAACGCCTTCGAGTAGTGACTCTGGGCGCGGGGATAGGCGCCTTCCAGGTCGGCGATGACACCAAGCGCGCTGTGGGCACTCGGAATTCGCGGTTCGATGCTCACGGCCTTTTCGAGATGCTTCTTGCTCTCTTCATACTCCCTTCTCTTTAACAGCAGGACGCCAAGTCCGGTGAGGGCCCGGACCTGGTTGGGTTGCCCCCGGAGCGCCCATCGGAACGCGACCTCGGCCAGCTGCTGGTTTCCCCGGGCGGAATGGATCACGCCGATCTTGTACAACGCGTCCGCGTTGTCGTCATCGAGATCTAACGCCCGTATGTATTCGAACAGGGCTCTGTCCAGATCGCCGCTTGTGACCGCGATGTCCCCGCGTTGTATGGCTTCGGCCGCCGAAGAGACGGGAAACTGGGTGCCGTAAACGACCTGCGACTTGCCGTCATACAAGGACCCGTAGGCGCCGAGTCCGGACGGCTTGGGCGTGGTGGACGACGCGCAGCCCGTGAGAAGCAGCACCAACGCAGCGCACGCTACCGTGCGGGACGACTCGAATCTCTTGCCCATGACCGGAACCTACTCCTGTCTCTACCCTAGCTTCTCACCCACCGAAGCTGAGTCCGGAAAATGCTCGATACGCGCCCAGCAGGGCGGGCCCAAGGATGACGAGCAGGAAGCTGGGCATGATGCAGATCACCAACGGGAACAACATCAGGGTGGCAACCCTGGCGGCCTTTTCTTGGGCCCGCTGCAAGCGCTTGTCGCGCAGCTCCTCGGAATAAATGCGAAGGGTCTCGGCAATGCTGGTGCCGAAACGCATGCTCTGGAGCAGCGTCGCCACGAGGGCCTGGATGTCCTCCAGACCCGTGCGGGCCACCAAGTCCTGAAGCGCCCCACGATTGTCCATGCCCGCTCGCGCCTGCATCGTGACAAGCTGGAGCTCGTCGGAGAGATCGGGGTGGTTTATCGCAATCTCGTCACCGACGCGCTGAATACCGGCATTGAGGCCAAGCCCCGCCTCCGAGCACACCACAAGCAGGTCCAGGGCATCGGGCAGCCCTCTGCGCAGGCGGGCTTGACGCCGACGCGCGATGCGAGCCAAAACAACGTCCGGCGCCAAAAAACCCAACACACCCGCACCAAGCGCGAAGGGAATGGCATTGGCCAAGGGTACGAGGTTGGCACCCAACCCAACCGCCAGGACTACCGCCGGAGCCAGTACCATCAGTGCCAGCTTGAAGCCGTAGAAACTCTGAATGGCGCCGGCCGAGCGAAAGTTTGAATGACGCAGGAGTGTCTCGACGTGTTTTCGCTTCGCATCAACTTTCGGCAGCAACAGACCTCCCATTGACTTCAGCAGGGTTCCGGTCGCGGCTTTGCCGGGCGTCACGGCCCCCCCTTTGATCGAAAGTACTCGCTTTTTGAGGGGATCGAACAGGCCGCTGACGAAAAAGTACAGGGCGAGCGTAATCGTGAACCCGGAAAATCCGAGCAGAACGACGAGTCCCATCCGCAACTTATCGGGATCCGTTAGGATCGCGTCAAGCCAAGAAGCGCTTTGTGTCATCCATTCCATAGCAAACGACTCTCATACATCGATGCGCACGATACGACGGAGCCACAGGATGCCCAGGACCATCAGCGCGAACGCCGCCAGCACCATCTCTCTGCCCGATGGGTCTTTCGTGAGCATGGGCACGAAGTCAGGGTTGATCAGCGCCAAGGCGCTGACCATGAAAAACGGAAGGAGTGAGAGGATCCAGGCCGATAGGCGGCCTTCCGCAGTGAGCGTGCGCAGGGTGCGCTGGAAGCGAAACCGCTGACGCACGACCCCGGAAATCTTATCGAGGATCTCCGCCAGATTACCTCCGGTCTCCCGCTGGATCAGAATCGAGCTCACCATTGCCATGACGGCGACACTGGGCACGCGCTCCAAGATCCCCAAGAGGGCGCTGCGCACGTCCCCCCCGTAGTTGATCTCTGTAAACACGGCGCCGAATTCCTTACTGATGGGCTCCTGCATCTCTTCCGAAACCAGATGCAGGGCCTCCGTGAAGGGTAGACCCGCACGCAGCGCACGAGCCGCTATCGTCAGTGCATCCGGAAGCTGCTCCTCGAACTTCGCCAGACGCCGCTCGCGCTTGCGTTTTAGTAACAGAAACGGCGCAACCAGGCCCAAAGCCGAGATGAGCAGTGTCCCAATCCCCCAGCCGAGAAAGTAGGCGGCAACGAGAGCCATGGTGATCGCGGTGCCCGAGCTGAGCAACAGAAACCGGTAGGGGCGGAACATCAAGCCAG
>JAYEJW010000538.1:0-7050 GCA_034716535.1 Pseudomonadota bacterium | reverse complement strand
CAGTGCCCTAAAAATCACGCTTGAGCGCGTCATGGAGAGAACTACGCTTTAGACGTACAGTCGAACAATGTTGACCGTGATCGAGACGCCGTTGTTTCAGAAACAGTGGCCTCTGTACTGGACTAAGGACCAGCTATGAAATTTCTGCGCCTTCATTGCCGAGCATCCCGAAGCCGGCGACGTCGTTCCCGAATCCGGCGGATTGCGCAAGGTATGTTGCCGACGGAAGGGTTCCGGCAAGTCAGGAGGCGTTCGGGTGATCTATTCCACCCGCACGTCCGAGGGCGAGTTGGTCCTTCTGACCTTGTACGCGAAGTCGAAGACCTACAACGTCAATGACCCAAGTCTCAAGGAGATCCGCCTTGCACTCGAAAACTGAACCTCTGAGCAAAGCGAAACTCGATGCCTATGAGGCTGATCGCGATTTGGCGGCTGACCTGCTCCAGTCCATAGGAGAGGTACCAAAATGTCCACGACAAGGGGGAACACAGGGGACGGGGGGAACATAGGGGACGTACCCCAACATCCTACGCCGAGATCTGCGACAAGCCACATTTTTCATCCATGAAGAAGCCGGAGCTGGAGTCCGCGTAAGGGACCAACACAACCTGGACTATGGCAAGGGAGTAAAAACCGGGCAGTTGAGACCAATCCACGCCGATGCCCGTTCAGCGCCCCAAGCGGCGGCGTTGCCAAAATCTGCTGTGGGGGAAGCGTCTCTCAGCCCGGTAGTGTTGCTGGTGGAGGCCCAGGTAGGTGTTGAAGTCTTGGAATACTCGGTCCTGGTAGGCCGCCAGTGCAGAGGTGTCAGCATCGCGTAGGTATGTCGCCAGGGCCCGTCCGGCGATTTGCCCGTGCATCAGGGCCTTGGTGATACCGGCCGAGGACATGGCGTCATAGCTGGAGGCGGCATCGCCCACGGCCAGCCAGTCTTCGCCCACCACGGCGGAGAGGATGGCGGAGGGCATGGGTTTGGGGTGGATCGCCGCCGGCCGCGGAGTATCAGTACCAAAGTGATGGCGGCATTGTCTGGAAAACCATCGGGTCTCCTGCAAGGCGCGGTGCCAGGCCTTCGGTGTGGAAAGCGCCGAGGCCTTCGAGGTCTCCGTGTCCGTGGTCAAGCTGACGATGGCGCGATCACCCGGCAGGCGGCCCGCGTACCACCAACCCTTCTCCACGGCTTGGATCAGGGTGTGGGCCGGGCGGGTTTGTGCCTTGGCCGGCAGCAGGGCGCATAGCGCGATGACCTCATCCACCAGGTTGCGGGCGATGCCGATCCTGCGGGCAAAGGCGGCCCCGATGCCGCTGGCGTCGATGACGAAATCCGCTTGTTCCCACTGCAGGTTTTGCCCATCGTGAAAGGCTAGCCGATGGCCCCGCGACCGGGATTCGACCTTACGCAGCCGCCAGCCGCTTTCCAGCCGGCAACCGAGCCCGGCGGCATGATGGCGAAGTCGGGCATCGAAGGCGGACCGGTCCAGGTGGAAGCCGCAGCCCACGGGCCGCAGCAGGAAGTCATTATGGCCGGGCTTGTCATCCCCCCAGACGGACAGGCTTCCGGGACAGATCAGGTGTGGGTCCTGTTGCAGCAGGCCGTTCAATCCCAGCTCCCGCAGCACCGGGGTGGCCGCCGGTGGAATGGTTTCACCGACGTCGGGCTGACCCGCTCTGGGGCCGGAGAACACCATGTTTACGTCCAGCTCCGGATCCGGGCCGCTTTGCAGCAGGGCGAGGGCACTGGCGCAGGCAGCGGGCCCGCCACCGATGATGAGAACGCGTTTACGGTCGTTGGCGTGCATAGAGATAACGGCGGTCGCCCGGGCGGCCGCCGTCTCTTGGGATCATAGACTCATGACTTGCGCGGACCGCAGTTGGCCGGAGGCCGGTAGCCGGGCTCCTCCGAGGTCGGCCACGGCGGCACCGGTTGGCCGTCAGTTTCGTACAGGCTGGATACCTCCACGAACTTGTCCGCTCCATAATCGCCGCCCTGATCCGCGGGCACCTGCAGCCCCTGGATGACGAAGCCCACCTTGTGCCAGTTCTCCACGAAGTCGAAGTAGCATTGATAGCGGCCCTGCTGCTGGGGATAGGGGGTGGCGGTGCCGTGGCCCTCGTTGCCGCGGACGCTGAACACCTGACCGCCCAGGTTCCAGGTGCCGCTGGCCGCGTCATAGCTGCAGCCGGACTTCGGATACACGTTGACGGGTCGCTGCGCCGGCCAGGACCAGTACAGGGTGTTGTTGCCCACCGGGTTGGGGTCCGGGGTGTGGGTGGCGCAGCTGTTGTAGTCCGTGTGCCAAGGCTGGGACATGTACTTGCACAGGTCGCCCGGTTCCACCTTGAAACTGCGCAGGGGCACATAGCCCTCCAGCAGGAAGGGTCGGGTCTTGCAGGCGTTGCCGTAGTCCAGGGGTTGTCTGTTGACCCGGAAGGGGCCGGTCTCGCCCTGCCAGTCCTGAAGGTAGAGGTTGACGTCGCGGACGATGAAGGTGAGATCGATGCCAGGCGAATAACGGCCGCCCAGAAGGTTTTCCAGCACCACTTTGTCCAGTTTTTCCCCATCACCTAGGTCCGGAGCGTCGGTGACGGACTTGCCGTCGTACCACTGGTTGAGCAGGAAGTACTGGGTCGGGCTCAGGGCCAGGAAGCTGCGCATGGCGTCACCCAGAGCCAGGGGCATCTTCACGCCCTCGTCGTCCTCGTCGGTGTTGTTGGGATCGCGAATGAGCTGCTTCAGGCTGGGTATCTTGGCCTTGGGGTCGTCGCCGGGCTTGATGTTGGCGACGAAGTTGTGGCCGTTGATGCCCTTGCTGGGCAGATTGGTGTTCCAGCGCTGCAGGAAGGCGGCGTGGAAGATGGGCAGTACGTCGCCGTTGAAGGAGGCGGGGTAGTCGTCCTGGTAGCCGTTGTCGTACATGGCGGGCACCAGATTCAGCCGTTCCACCCAGGTGTTGTAGACATCGTCCCAGACGGAATTGACGTTGCGGGTCTGGGGGGCGTAGCCTGGGTCGGTGCACACCACCCAGCCGTGCACGGCCCCCTGGCAGCTGCCGTCGTCGAACAGCATCACGGCGGTCACCGGGCCGTCGGAGGTGTCGTCGAACCAGCCGTCGTTGTCGATGGCGCCATTCAGTGACGGCGGTTGGCCCCGGCTATCCTCAATGCCGCTGGCGCGGCCATAGCCGCCGGCCACGATCAGCCGGCCGGTACCGGCCTCGACGGTCATTTCTCCGAGGGTGTCGATGGGTCCCAGGGGCTCGAACAGGCTGAAGTGGTCACCCGGGAAGCTGACCGGGTAGTCGGGCAGGTCCTGGATCGCGCCCTTGTGATCCGCGTAGCAGGGCGTCTGCTGCTTGTCGAAGGCTTGGACTTGGGCTCCGTTGGTGGAAGCGGCCAGGGCGCGGGGACCGGCATCGGTCACCAGCTTGCCGCGGCGCTCCTCGGCGCCGGGGTCCAGTCCGTATTCGGGGTTGCGCAGGGGCGGCAGGGCGCCGTCTTCATAGGCGGCGATGCCCAGTTCCACGCCGGTTTGGACGTATTTGCCGTCCACCACGCTGTATTCCTGGGCGGTGATGGCGTAGTTGTTGTTCTTCTTGTTGGCCAGGTGCACGGTCCAGATGATGTCCTTGACCGTCTTGCCGCCGACCCTGTCACCGATCTTGATTTCTCGCCCCTTGTCCTTGCCGGGGTACTGATCCTGCGGGCTGTCATAGGCATAGATGTGGAACCGAGCCGCCTGGCGCTTGGGGTTTTGCTCGGCGTCGCGCAGGTCGGCTTCCTGTATAGGCGTGTCCTCGGTGCCGGCCTTGATGGGTAGGCCGCCGAACAGGCCGGTCCCGGGGTCGACCACCTCGCCGGCCGCGGTCTCGGGGGCGATGTAGTATTCCTTGCTGGTACCGACGCGGGCGATATTGATGGCCGGATGGACGCGGAAATAGCTCATTATTCCTCTCCTTGTGCTTGGGTGGTTTCCTGGGACCAGTAATAGACGTTCTGGAAGGCGTGGCTGATGTTCAGGTTGGTCGCAGGCAACGGGTCTTGGTCAGGATCGGCGGGAAAGGACTGCTGGGTGTTGTGGCAGCGAAAGCAGTTGTCTTTCGTGTTCTGGGTTTGGGTAAAGGTCTCGATGGTGGCGTTGGACAACTTCAGGGAGCCGGTAAGCAGGTCGTCTGTATCCAGGCTGAGGCCGGGGTTCAGTTTGGTGCCATCCAGGAACCAGATGGCGCCCACCTCGTAATAGTTGCGCCAGATGCTGTCGCCGGCCAATTGGGCGTGCACGCTGGCGTTCATGTCACGGATGTTCTGGTCGTTGGTTTTGACCGAGGAATCCGTGGACGTGGTGTCATTGCCTTGGGGATACAGGCGGCAGACCTGGGTGGGCGGATTCAGGGTCTGGGTGGCCTCGTCCAGGGTCAGCCGTCCGGCCCCGCCCATGTTTACGTTGCAGTCGGCGTATTTGGTATTGGCCCTGTAAAAGGTGAAGTCCTTATCCGAGACCACGGTCTCCGGCGTCGCGCCTGCCGCTACGTCCGGGGCATTGTCCTTGTGCTCGAAGGTGGCCCAGATCATCTCGGGATGTCCCTTCACTACGCCGCCGATGTGGAAGCCCACTAGGGCGACTTTCACCGTCTCGGTCTTGCTGGGATCGATGGCGATCTTGCCACCCCGGTTCACCAGTTTTGCCACGTTGGTGGTCATGGTGAACATGTCGCTGGTGTCCTCGGCCTCAGCCACGACCTTCCATGAGGCCTTGAGCTCCAGGGAGCCCCTGGTGCCGGTGATGGGGAATTCGGTATCCGGGTCCATCAATCGCACCACCGCCGGATTGGTCAGGTGATGGTTAGTGATAAAGCCGGCGAAAGTCTCATTGATGTACTGGGAGTAATAGACGGCGCGCCCGTTCTGATCCACCAGGATGCCATCCGGTCCCGCCTGCAAGAATTCATCAAAACTCTCGGGCGCATCGCTCTTGGTCATGCGCGGCATGAGACCGCCGCGCTGCGTCATCCCCAGCAGGGATTGGGGCGACTGAAAGCTCAGGAAGCGGGGCTGGCCCTCCCATTCCTGGGTCAGCCAAAGAAACATCTGATAGGCCCATTGGTGGAAAACACAGTTGCTGGTGCTTTGGAACGCACTGTCGTCGGGGCGGGGTGTATGTTGCTGCGGAAACCAGCTGGTAGGTGCGGTGCAGTTCTCGTCGGCCAGGGCGGGGTGCAGTGCAGACCCACCCAGCGTGATGACGCCCAGCAAAGCTCCGGCACGTACGCTTCCGGCCGCCTGCCTGAAAAGATCGGATGCAAACGAGTTCCTCGTTGCCATTTGGTGGCTCCTTCGGTGATTGGTAGGTTTCGGACGAATCGAGCCACTGCATCCAAGCCCCATCCGCCACTTTCTTGTTGCGAAAACGGCCCAACTCCATTGGTTGCGTGCAAACAGCATTCTTGATCGCAGAAAAAAGCGAAACGGAGCCGTACCCGGTTTGTGCCGATATCCCTTCTGCGGCCGTCGCTTGTCGTTCCGTTTTTTTTCCGGGATTTGAAGTATCCGGAACTACAATAATAGAAAAGACTTAGTGTTGTTCAAGGTTTTTTTGTCCGGGGAGTCACTGCCGTGCATGGGCCGGTTTGCCGTTCATCCCCCTGACCAGCATGGACTCGGTGGCCAGGGAGAATCCGACCTGGCAGCAGTTACTACTCACGCTAGCGCGGAGCCAGAACGATGTACATTTCCTGCTGGAAGCGCATGTAACCCAATCGATCACGAGCCGCCCCGAGAGAGCATTCACCGCGAGGCCTTGACGCAGGCCAACCAGCCGATTGCTTTCTACGACCCACTACAGCACCGCAATCTTGGGGTTCGCTCGGGAGTACGCAGCGGAGATCTATAGGTTGAAGGGTGAGCTACTTGTACAGGTTGAAGGACAGGCTTCGGCCGAGTGAGCCGAGGCGTGCTTTCGCCGCGCCATTGAGGTAGCGGTCGAGCAACAGGCGAAGTCATGGGATTCAGCAACGAGCCTGGCAGCGCTCTGGCGTCGTTAGGGAAAAAAGGCGCAGGCCCGCGGACTCCTGCTTCCGGTATACGAGTGGTTCACGGAAGGTCACGAGACACCCAATCCGCAAACCGCCGCGGCACTCCTGGGAACACTGGACCCGAACCCCTCGTACTCGAGGGTCCGGTTCCTGCTGAACTTCGGACCATACGCATCGAGAGATGACGTGCCGGTGCGAATTCCGCGCAACGGCTATCCTGGCCGGCGGCGGGGTCCGCTTCCAGCGTGGAACTGTCGTTGGAAGTCGATGGACGGAAGAGTAAGAACCGGGCGGGCGCTCACAGTCGTTCAACCGCCCGGGAGCCTGTAACGTTTTCACCACACCGAGGGTTTCTCAGCCGCTCCGCTTTGGTCTGCTTCTGGCCGTCTGCTGTCGTAAGAACACCCCGCGACGACTGAGGATTGTGGAGCCTCGCAGGTAGCACTGGCGACGGTGGAGCAGCCCGGGAGGCGCGATCAAATCTAAAAACTCTGGTGAGATAAGATGAGTGCTAACATCAGCCTTCTCCCTCGCTCCCCTTGGCGTCTCTTCGTGCACGTCGTGGTCTACCGCCCCTTTCAGGTTCATCGGCTGCAGGCACGCGAGGCCCTGGATCAGCGCAGCGGACCCGTCACCTCGACGCGGCCCGACGCCGTACGTGCCCGCAGCGTTGGGCGATACATGTCCTCCACCGTCGCCGCCGGGTGAGTGAATACGCCGGGCGACACCGCACGCACCAGGTAGGCGATCTGGAACTGAGTGCCGTCCTTGGCACGGCGATCGATGGCCGCGACGAAACGGTCGGCCCTAAACTCCTTGTGCGCAGGAACCTGGACCAGGCCCAGCCAGGGGATCTCCGCAATATCGCCGGCCTTGACCAGGCTGGGATTGTCGATCTCGAAACCGGCCGGCAGCGGATCGTTCAGGATCAGACGGGCAGGCCGCTTCTGGGTTGCGCGCAGGGTGACGACCACGACCAGGCGCTCACCCTGGGCAACCCGGGAGGGGTCGATACGCCGGC
>JAYEJW010000537.1:0-7081 GCA_034716535.1 Pseudomonadota bacterium | reverse complement strand
TGTACATCGCCGAGACCTTACGTGAGCGCCGCAGGGGTAATCCCGCTCCGGTTCTGCCAGCTACCGCCGGATAAAAGTGCACTATGTCTTTGGGGGCAGATCGACACCGGGGTCTGAACGCTTACGACCCCGGCTGCAAGGATTATTGGCGCTGCCGGTTGCTGCCCTGCTTCCTGCATTGCGCTCGGTAACGTCGACGAATTAGCCGAAAAACTGAAGTCATTGGCAGTGTTTGCATGAACGGTCTGGTTAAAACCGACTACTGTCATGCCAATAGCAAATAACGAGGTCATTCGTGTTTTCATGTTATTCCGTGTCTGTAGTTTATAGAGGAAGTCAGCAGCGAACGCGTTTGGTGTCCGGCCCAGGATCGGCCTGGGCCAGACAACTCTTAGCTCTTGTCGGCGGTATCGCTCGTGCCACCCTCATCACTGCGGCCTTCCTGCTTGTAGTCCCGCTTGTCCTTGCCGGCTGCGCCGCCCTCGTCCCCGCAATCCCGACGGGCGTCTTCCCGAGCGTCCCGGTCACCTTGCGGCTGCGTCGCGAGCAGCCGCTTCCATCCCGACTGCAAACCAGACGCCCGAGGGCAGGCGGGCGCCAGCGCTGACTTGGGCGTTTCAGTGCTTGACGTCACGGGCGTTCTCCCGGCCCTCCTGCTTGGCATCACGCTTGTCCTGACGACACTCAGGGTTGCTCTGCTGATCCGCAGCCCGGCAGTCCACTTTTGCGTCACGCGCCTCCGTACGGGTGTCCTGTTTCGTATCCCGTGCCTCTTGGCGCTGCTGCGCCTGCTCCGTTGCAATGCCAGGACCTGACGCCAGCAGTAGCCCTGCAGCGACCAGCAACACACGGACTGCGCGCGAAACTTCGGTTTTTCCAGTCTTCATATGTGACCTCCAATTGAGTCAACGAGGGATTTATTGATTCGGCCCGCCATGGCCGCACTCTGCTCCTGATCCTTACACGAGAGCACTGTAGAACCGCTGCGAGCAGGATCTGCATGAGCGGATCAGCACATCAGATGCTCGGCTTTCGGGAATCGAGTTCAGGTCTCAGCTTGGAACCAGAAACCTGAACACCGACACCTGAACTGTTTGCTCCTACTTCACCAACTCGATCTCACCCGGTCGCCAAGTCTTATCGAACCAGGCCTCCGTTGGGCTGTAAAGTCGCAAGAGGGCGAACCAGCCCTTATTGGGAACCGTCTGGATCCAGTTCGCTTCTTTCCCCTCGGGCGCCTCGGGGCCGAAGTAGAGATCGATCGACCCGCCGTCGTTCGTGAGCATCTTGTCGCGTTTGTTGTTCTTGTTCGGGTACGGTTGATCGGTCTGCAGCATGGAACGCGTCTGCGAATCGTAGACCACGATCGACATGAACTTTTCGGCGGGCGCATCCCCTGGCAGGTTCAGCTTGTAATTCTTGCCGCCGTCCAAGTAGTTTCCGTCGCTGTCCAGATATCCCCAGGCATATTGCGATCCCTTGCCGATCAGCTTCCATACCATGGCCGGAGAGTTGAAGGTCGCCATGTAGAAATACTGTGCCCTTGCATCAGCATTGCGCCCGCCCAGACCTTGATCGCTGAGCCACTCATGGGAGTTGCCGATCATTCCACGCTTCCAGTAGCTGCCCTCGTAGAGGAATTCGTCCTGATTCCGTTCGTACCAGAACAGGGCGCGTGCGGTCGCATTTCCCAACTTCGCGGCTTGCTCGAGAATCTTCTTCATCCTTTCATCCGGGGCAAAGGGCTTGCCTTTCTGGATGCCGATGGACGCGAAAAGGCCGCGAAGCTCGGGATCGAGAAACTCGAGCGGCTCGCGGTCAATCACGGTGTGGAGCTCCTCGAAGAAATGGTAGTTTGCGGCATGAACGGTGTTGAAGTCCTTCCCTGTTCCCGCGATGAATTCCATCTCGGGCGGGCTGGCGGCTGTGCTGAGTGGGTAAATTTTGATGCCGTTTCTGAACAATTGGCTGGAATAATCCGGTTTGCCATCCTTCAGGAACCCGCGCAGCAGGACCCAGACTGCATAACTGCGTGACTCTGCGATCGTATATACGCCCTGCGGAATGATCCCGTCGAAATCTGCTTTTTCGTAGCCGGGTGGCAGGATCAGGAATTTTCCCCCTTGGCCGCGATGAGGGCCGGGAGGGCCCATATCAACAATGTTTCGCGAAAACGAATCGATCATGATCCCCGGCCCCGATCCGCCCGGAATTTCAACCACGGTCGGCCCGTCTCTTTCCAGATCGAGAAAGGACGTGAAGTAGACCGTGCCTGCATTGCCGGTGAGAAACAGCGAACTGCTGTCCATCAGGCCGTCAAAGATAATGGCCTGGTTCGCCTTTTCCTGGCCAAGGGCAATGTGACCAGCGCGACCGGCCTCGAAGTTAGAGGCTGGCATTCCGTTCAGGATGGCTTGCAGAGCGCGGTTGAGGTCCAGATTGACAAAGAGCGCCTCGGCAGCCTTCTTGTTGGGGATCCCGTCAAAAAACTCCAGGTTGCCGAGTTTTGTCTCCACTGTGTCTGGTGTCAGGACCCACTCGGGGATCTTGGTGTTGAAGCCGGGCGTCGGTTCTTCTGCGACGGCATTGCCCGCAAGGACGAAGACGGCCAGCGACATAATCGTTCTGTATAAACGGCTGCTCATTGCAGGCGCTCCTGTTCTGAGGGACAAGTCGGGTGCAAGCACTGTCTTACGTGTTTCATCAAACCTCCTGTGTTGGTTGCAATCAGAGTGATGGGGCGAGCTCTGTATGTAAAATGGCGATCGCAGCGTCAATCGTGCGAAAGCAGCTTGGCGAAGACCTTCCGCAGCTCCTGCTCGTTCGAGAAGTATTCGGCTCGCCCCGACGCGATGTGCTCGACGCGACCTTGAAACGCAACACTGCCATCCGGCATCGCCGGGCGGAACTGCACGACGAGCGCTCGTTTCGCTGGAAGATGGCTCGGAATCGGCTTGGGCGGTTCGTTTAGCTCGTTCACGTGAAATTCGCATAACAAACGTGTCTGGTGAGAAAAAGTATGGCGGTATCACACCGTGAAAAGGAACCCCTCCGCCGTGAAATTTCGTGACCGGCGGCGTGAAATTTGCGCTCTGAACCGTAAGAAACCAAACAAATCGACAGCCGACGCATGACCGCCCAGCACCTTCGTTTCGGACCTTTCTCCCTCGAAGCCGAGCCACCGCAGCTTAGACGGGGCACGGAGCAGATCGCGTTGCGGCCCAAGAGTCTTGCGCTATTGCGTTACCTGGCCGAGCGGCCTGGCCAACTGGTCAGTAAGGAAGAATTGCTCAAAAGCGTTTGGTCGGGCCGGGTGGTCGGGCACGACGGGCTCCGGGGGTGCGTGCGGGAGGTCCGAGCCGCGCTGGGGGATCACGCGGAGGCGCCGCTCTATCTGGAGACGGTCGCAGGACGGGGTTACCGCTTCCTGGAAGGTCGCGACGGACGGATGTTCTTTCCCGAATCGACCGGACCGGTCGTCGGGCGCGAGTCAGAGCTGCTTCAGCTGGAGGACTGCCTGCGACGGGCGAGCGACGGAGGGCGCCAGTTGGTGATGATCAGCGGTGAACCCGGCATCGGCAAAACGACCTTGCTGGAGCGATTCCTGGACGCGATAGCGAAGCAGAGCTTGGCGCGCGTCGTGCGCGGGCAGTGTGTGGTCCAGTATGGAAAGGGGGAAGCCTATGGACCGCTGCTCGAGGCGCTTACGCGATCCTGTCAGGGGCCCGACGGGGCAGAAATGGTCGCCGCGCTCCAGCGTTACGCGCCGATGTGGCTGTTGCAGCTTCCCGGGTTGGTGGATGTTGATGAATCAAGGCAGCTCGCAGGTCGGATCGGTGGCGCCGCTCCGGAGCGGCTGACACGCGAGCTTTGCAACACGCTTGACGCGCTCGCTGTCGAGGAACCCCTGGTGCTGGTCTTGGAGGATCTGCATTGGGCCGACGAATCAACCATCGATTTCCTGACCACATTCGCGCAAAGACCGGAGCCGGCGCGGTTGCTGTTGCTCGGGACCTATCGGCCGGCGGACGCCGTGTTGCACGCGCAGAACCTGCGCGGCATGGTACGGGACCTCCGAGCACGACGTCGATGCGAGGAGCTCCTGCTGGAGTTGCTGTCGGCCCAGGACGTGGCAACCTATCTTCGAGGCCGGCTAGGGGGCACGGTGGCCGATTCCTTGGAGGCCGATGTGTTCCAGCGCTCCAACGGAAATCCGCTGTTCATGGTGAACCTGATCGAGGACTTGGTGCAGCGCCAGCTCCTCGTACGGAACGAGGATCGTTGGGCCGCAAGCCCTCAGGCGGGCGGTCTGGATCAGGCAATCCCTGAAACCTTGCGTTCGCTGATTTCGCGGCGTCTGGAGGCACTGAGTCGAGAAGAGATGTCGGCGCTGGAGAGCGCGAGCGTGGTGGGGCTCGAGTTCAGCGCCGGTGCCGTGGCCCGCGGTCTTCGGAAGACTCCTGAAGCGGTCGATACCTTGTGTGAGTCACTCGCGTCGCGCGGCCAGTTCATCGACTTGGTCGGCGTCGATAAGCGCTCCGATGGCACACTCGGTAATCGCTATCGCTTTCAGCACCCCTTGTACCGCGACGTGTTGTACAAAGAGATCGGTGAGGCGCGGCGAGCCCAGCTGCAGGGGCATATCGCCGAATCTGTCGAGACGGGCCACATCGAGCAGACTCCGAGTAGAACCGCCGTAGATTCGCACCCGACAGCGGTTCGAGTCGATAGCCACCCCAGCCGAGAGGCCCTTCCGAGCTCGGTGGCGGTGCTGCCCTTGGAGAACCGGAGTCCGAATCCCGACCATGCGTTCTTCGCTGCCGGTCTGCACGAGGCGATCCTGAACGAGCTGGTGAAAGTCAGGGATCTGCACGTCATGGCTCGCACGTCGGTCCTTCGGTATTCGGATGGACAGACCTCCATCTCCCGGATCGCCGCGGACTTGAATGTCCAGACGGTTATGGCGGGTAGCGTTCAGTACGCCGATGATCGCGTTCGCATTACGGCACAACTGATCGATGCAGATTCCAGCGCGCATTTGTGGTCCGAGATCTACGATCGGGAGTTCCGGGACATCTTCGCGATACAGACGGACGTTGCGACCCGCATCGCTTCAGTGCTTCGAGCGGAGTTGACGCCAAGCGAAAGGGAAGCGCTGGCCGAGAAGCCCACCCAATCATCCGAAGCCTACGCGTTCTATCTCAGGGCGATTGCGGTGGGTGCGCTGGCGGGCGGACTGGAGACCACTCCAGACCAAAGCGCCGCCATCCATCAATCGCTGGACCGAGCGCTCGCGCACGATCCGGATTTCGCTTTGGCATATGCTTTGAAGGCACGGGACTACGCGTACTCGATGGCGCGACTGGTCCGTTGCTCTGACGAGCTGACCGTGACGGTCAGGGATGAACTGGCGCGAAAGAATGCGAAGCGCGCGTTGGCGCTGGACAGCGAATCCAGTCTGGCGCACGCCGGACTCGCCGTCGCGCACCGGTTTGCCCGGCGTGACGAAGAAGCACGACTGGCCTTCAAACGTTCGCTCGAGCTGAACCCTTCCGATCCTCGGGTTCTGCGAGACGTCGCTTTCTTCGATCTGTTCAGGGGCCGCTATGACACTGCTTTTGAAGTGGCGCGGGAAATTGTCAAGATCGACCCCGGGCTTGGGAACTTTCTCGTTGGCTATACGCTCATGCCCATGGGCGAATTTGAAGGCGCACTTACCGCTTGCCGGAACGCGTTGTCTCTTCGCCCGGACTTTTCCCTCGCGCATCAGTTGCATGGCTTCATCATGCTAACGAAGGGGGATAGGACTAAGGCATTCGAATCCCTTCGGCTTTCAGAAGAGCTAGGATATCAAGCCAGCGTCTACGCCATAGCGCAAACAGGGTTTGCCTACCAGATCCTGGGGCATCGCGAGGATGCGCTTAGAATCTTCGAGAAGATCGAGGCGCTGGCGCGGGAGTATGTCGTGACCGATGCAGCCTGGGCATTAGCGTACCTGGCTGTTGAGGATCTGGACAAGGCGCTCCGTTCACTGAGTCGCGCGGCAGATCAGGATAGCGCGGGCGAGGATATCAGCGCGGCTACGATCACGTTCAACATGTTCTCCGCCCCCATCCTCGAGCAACCAGAGTTCCTGGCGCTGCGAAGGAGATTGGGATTTGCGAGCTAAAGGCGCAAAGAACCATTTAGCCCGCGGAATGCGCAAACCGAAAGTCCGGTTCGAGCCTGGTTGCTGCCCTTTTGTTTTCTCACACCACAGAGCCTGTTTGGAACGTGCCCGGTCTTCAACCTGGCCGAATCCGCTGTCCGCTTTCAGCGTATCAGAGACACAGACCGGGGCTGACTGTGGATCCAAGTCGCCCGCGATCTGTCCTCGCCTCCTGAGAGCGAATGAGTGGAAAGAAACTTTGCAGTCGAGCCGCTTGGATCGGCGTCCAAATGTCTCTTCCTGGCCGATTGCCGTCCCTAAGGTGGACGCCTCGACCTTTGTAGCGCCCCCGTTGCACCTTCCGGATCGGACCGGTGATCCTGTCGGCGCTGCCGACACGTTCAGGACGATCAAGCTCGCTTTCCTTAGGTCAGCTCTGTTACTCGTCCGGATTCTCGGCGACCAGAATTCGGGAGGCCACACTCGGCCAAGCGCTGCGTGCTGCCGGATTTCAAGAAAGTGGAGTGACCGAGTTCGGCAACCTGGGGCCAGACAGGGGCGAGGGCAGCAAGTATCATTTTGCCGCCGGGCTGCGTCGGCGAGGTGCCGGAGGACGGATATTTCGTCGCGCGGTCAACCTCAGGCCGCGTTGAAATCGTGGTCTCTCCCGATTTCTCTGCCGTTCGTCTCGGTTTTTCCGCCCGAGCTGGCGTGGTTGCTGAACGACACAGTTGGATGCCAGCGCCGCTTCCCCATCCGAAACCCATTGATGAAGAAGACATACGATGATCAAAAAATCCCGCAACCAGGTTCGCGCGCTTGTTCTTGCCGGCCTGGCCTGTCTTGTATTCACCGCCAGCACGTCCGCGACTGAGGCGCAAGTCGCGGTCGGCGCCCTCGACACGTCGGTTAAGCTCCTGAGCTTGCAGGCGG
>JAYEJW010000536.1:0-7086 GCA_034716535.1 Pseudomonadota bacterium | reverse complement strand
AACCCAGAATTCAGCCGAAAATTGACCGGAAGCCGCTCAAGCACTGATGGAGTATGGACTGCAGGGAGACGAGAGGAGCTTCCACATCAACAGGTTAGAGAAAATAACCGTAGTTTGACGCGGTAGGGATGACGGATAGATTACCTAGTAAAAACAGAAGAATAGAGCCAATTCGGTCCCGCCGCCCCTGGGTGTTTGCGACCAGCATCGAGTAACGCTTCGTTGAAGAGTTGCAACGATCCGTTTCAACGTTTTGTTACATCGGAAGGTAGGACCATCAGGACTAATGCAGCCGCTGATGGCGGGTGCGCTCGATGGGCGCTGTCGGCCAACTCTGGTCGGCGATACGCGGCCGGTTACTGCCGATGGGACGTACCTCACCTTCCTGCAGGGTGGGCGCGCACAGGGCCATCTCATGTATTGCCGTCCACCTCGATACGGCATTCGACGCAGGGGTCGACGGCGTCCACGAGCAACCGGGCCAGGCGCGCGAGATCGGCATCCGCGGACAGGGTCCGCAGCCCCGAGGAGAGCACGCCGCGCGGGTGAAAGTTCCACTCCGTGGGCGCCAGGATACGGAAATCCTCGACGACTCCCTCATCCAGGCAGACCCAATGGATCAGGCGACCGCGGGCGGCCTCCACTTCGGCCAGACCGGAGCCCGTGGGCGTCTCCGGAGCGGGCGCAGGTGCTCCGGGCGCGAGGCCCTCGAGCAAGGTCCTGATGCGGCTCGGAAGGGATGCCAGCTCCGCAAGCCTCGCCGCCAGCCGAGTCATCAATCCGTTGCCGAGCTCCTGCTTCAGCGACGCGATCAACGGGCGTCGCGCCTGCCGTTCCAAGGCGCCGGTTTCCCGGGGCACCTCGTCCCATTCCGGCATTGCGGTGAACTGCTCCGCCGAGGCGCCGGCAAGCAGGCGACCGACTTGTTCCCCAGGCAGATGGGGCAACGGCTCGATGGGGCTGCCACCCAGCCTCGCCCAGCCGTTCTCGGTGACCGACCGGACCAAACGCTGGGCCAGGGAGTCACCGGAACGGTACCAGCTGGCGAGCTCGTCCGGGCGAGTCACCGCCAGCCAGGCATCGGGAGTCGCTCCGAGAGCCCCCGCAATCACTTCGGTCAGGTCGGCCAGCAGTCCATCCAGCGCGCTCCGATCCGGGCGCAACCGCCCGCCACCCAGTCGAAAGCCGTCCGCCTCGGGGAACAGGGCCCCATGCCAGGCGCCACGCATGCGACCGACCGCCGCCAGCCATGAAGCCGCCGGCGGCGACCCCAGCCACTCGCTCCAACCCAGCAGGATCCGCAGCAGATGCTCCCGCGCGTTCTCCGCCAGCACCAGCAGATCCCGGGCCCGCTCCTGAACGGAAGCGGCCTCAACGCCGGCCGCCCGCTCGCAGGCGCGCACGGCCGCGGCCGCTTGGGCGGTGGCGCAAACGCTGAAGATCAACGGCACGATTCCGAGCAGATCGTCCAGGGATCGACCGATGAACATTCGCCGGTAGAGATCGGGGCGACGGGTGGAGGACAGATCCACGTCCACAACCCGGCCTCGGTCTGTCGCCAGACGTACGTGGATGGCGCCCGCACTGTCAGCAATGGACAGGCTCATGCTCGAGACCTCAAGAAGACTCCCCGCAGCAGGTCCTGCCGGGACAAAGTATGTTCAGTCGGGGCATCCGCCGAAGGCACTGATCCGCTCATTCGCTCGCCGGTTCACGGGTCTGGCTGCCCGGTCCGCCCCGGACCATAGGAAATACCTGATGTCCGGTTTCGTCATAGTCCAGGGAAATCGTTGCCCCGGCCGATGAACTGGCCAATGATTTTCGAGTTGCGCCATCCTGGCCTTCAAGCCTGCACCCGCGTGGCCGCTGCAACAACCGCCTGTCCCAGGGCGATCCCCCCGTCGTTGGCAGGCACGCGCTCCTGGCTCAGCACGTTCAGGCCAGCCTCTTCCAGGCGTTTGGAGGCCGCCTCGAACAGGGTCCTGTTCTGGAGCACTCCGCCCGAGAGGGCGACAGTATCGGGCCCCTGCTCCTTCGCCAGGCGGATCGCAAGATCCGCCACCGCAGCTGCGAGCCCGGTGTGGAAGCGGGCGGCGATCAGCGGTGTATCGACATCCCTCTCCAGATCGGCCAGTAATGCCCACCACATGGGCTCGGGGCTGAGAAGGACCGCACCCTTCTCATACTCGACAGCGAAGGGGTACCCGGGTTGGTCCAGCGCCCCGGATGCCACGGCCAGCGCTTCGAGCTCGATAGCCGCCTGCCCTTCGTAGCTGATCGACTCGCGGCTCACATCCAGGGCAGCGGCGACAGCGTCGAAGAGCCTCCCACAGGAGCTGGTCAAGGGAGCATTGAGCCCCCGCTCCAGCATGGCGGCGAGTATGTGCAGCGGTTGCCGCTCCAGGAATCCAGTGAGCTCCAGCCTGGGAAAGGTTCCCCGGAAGTTCTCCCAGCCGATGTGAGCGTGAAGCTGGGCGTAGGAGTTACGCCAGGGTTCCAGGATGGCCTTGGTGCCGCCGGGCATGGGTACAGGCTTGAGATGGGCGAGTCGCCTGTAGCTGCGATAGTCGGCGAGCAGAAACTCGCCGCCCCAGATGGTCCCGTCGGTGCCGTAACCCAGACCGTCCAAGGAGAGGCCGATGACCGGCTCCGCGTCCAGGGCACGGCCATTCTCGGCCAGCACGCTTGCGATGTGGGCGAAGTGATGCTGCACCTGGACCAGCTCCAGGCCTTCCCCCTCGGCCAGGGTACGTCCCAGGTGCGTGGAACGATAGTCTGGATGCAGGTCCACCGCCAGCACCTGCGGGGCGTGCTTGAAGAGTGCGCGAAAAAGCGTGATCGTGCGCTCGTATTCGACGGCGGTACGGGCCTCCTCCAGATCGCCGAGATGCTGGGAGAGGATGGCCTGACCATCCTTCAGCAGGCAAACCGTGTTCTTCAGCTCGCCGCCCAAGGCAAGTATCGGCGGCGCCTTGTCGAAACCCGCGGGCAAGGGAATGGGCGTCGGCGCATAACCGCGCGCGCGGCGCAGCAGGCGGGGCTTCCCGGCCATGACCCGTACCACCGAATCATCCACTCGATTGACGATCTCCCGGTCGTGCAGCAGATAGTAGCCCGCCAGGCCCGCGAGCCTTTTCTCGGCATCCTGGTTGTCGATGCACTGGGGTTCCTCACTCAGATTTCCGCTGGTCATCACCAGCGGCCGGTCCCAGTCCGCAAGCAACAAATGGTGGAGCGGACTGTAGGGCAGCATGAAGCCCAGGCTGTGCTGCCCGGGGGCCAACTCGGCAGCAACTCGTTGGCTTCCGGTGGCATCAAGCAATACGATGGGGGCCGCTGACGATGAGAGCAGCACGGCCTCTTCCTCATCCAGGGTGCAATATCGGCGGATGACGTCCAAATCCCTGCCCATGAGAGCGAAGGGCTTGCGGAAGCGCCGCTTGCGAGCACGAAGCCTGCTCACCGCCTGCTCGTCGCAGGCATCGCAGGCCAGATGAAAGCCTCCGATTCCCTTGATGGCCAGGATATGGCCCTGGGCCAACAGCCGGCTCGCGGCAGCGATGCCGTCCTCGTCATCGAACGCAATCCCACGCCGCTGGGCGTCCTCCAACCAGACCTTGGGGCCGCATACCGGGCAGGCGTTGGGCTGGGCATGAAAACGCCGGTCCGCGGGGTCTTCATACTCCCGGCGACAATCCGCGCACATGGGGAAGACGGACATACTTGTGTTGGCGCGGTCGTAGGGGATTCCGCGCACGATGCTCAGGCGCGGACCGCAATGGGTGCAGTTGGTGAAGGGATAGCGATAGTGGCGGTTCGCGGGATCGAAGATCTCCGCCCTGCAGGCATCGCAAGTCGCCGCATCCGCCACCACACCAGTGTGGACCTCGCCCGCATCGCTGGCCACGATGCGAAAGTCAGCGACGTCGAGCGACTCGGCCAGCTCCATTCGCTCCAGCGAATCGATGCGCGCCAGCGGCGGGCACTCATCGCGAAGCAGCCGGCAAAACCGATCGATGGCCGCGACGCCCCCGCGTACGCGCGCCAGCACGCCTTCGCCGTCGTTGCGCACATCCCCCCGCAACCCGCACTCCCGCGCGAGCCGCCAGACCGTGGGCCGAAAGCCCACGCCCTGCACCAGACCGCGAACGCGGATGGACTCCCGTCTCAATGGAACGCACTCACTATGCAGATGACCGCATACCGAAGTATTCGCCTGTGAATCGGTCAAATGCAATCAAAAACAACCGTGAGTAGATACCTTCTGATTCGTTGTTTTCACCAACAATGGAGAAACATCGGAATAACGGCGAAGCTTCGCCGGGACCTAACGAAAGGCCGGCACTACGTCGACCCGCGGGTATTTGATAGCACAGCAAGGTGGAACATGCCAAATTTTGGAATTCATTTGGAGGCTGAGCACGCACTCCAGGCGCGAGGACCTCCAGGCATCGGATGCGGAGTAGGCTATGCTGAAGGGGCATCGATCCGAGGAGGAACTCCCATGCGATATCGCCTGCTGTTGATTGTGCTTTTGATCTGGGTTCCACCGGCCGTCTCCCTGGCCGATTCCGCCGCCCTGATGCAGGGCGAAGTGGAAGAGATCATGGGGATGTACGTGCATCAACGAGGGATTGCGTTCCAGGTCTATAGTGGCGGCTGCACCACCAAAGACGACTTTACCCTGAACGTCCTGGAGTCGAATCCGGTACAGCTGTTGCTGGTTCGTGACACCCCCGATCCCTGTGACGCCTATCTTCCCTACGGTCGGGTAATCGGGTTTTCCTATGCGGAGCTGGGGCTTCCGGAGGGGCAGGAGTTCATCATCATCAATCCTCACCGGGTGATGACGGTGGTGCAGCGATAGCAAAAAGGCAAGGGGGTCTAATCGGGTGCCCGCGATCACACGCGGTGGTCTACGCACCATGGAAATGGGATAGTCTTCTTCGATCCTCATGCTGCCTGCTCTTTCCCGTGGGCCTGACCCCAGTGCTCGAGACGGGGACTCCCACCAACTTCAAGGACAGGGGGCTCTCTGCCTTCCGGGCGGATGACTTTGCACGATCACAAGTTCCCCGTCTCCATCGAGGGCTATCCGAACGCTCTGGGCGGCATTGCGATCGGGGTCGACGAAGAGTAATTCTACGGCGATCCTCACCAAGACGATGATCCGCGCAGAGAACAGCGCGTCGACGCAGACCCGAATGCTACGATGCTAGACTTCCTCATAGCCCCCTCAAGCACCGAACGCGCGGTTTGTTGATCCGAGACACTTGTTTAAGTGCCGCTCGAATCTGACCAGCCCGATTCTGATCATACTTAGATCAGGAAATTAGGGAAAAAAGAACACGGATTCAATTTCCACACTATCTGCCAGACAGGGAACGAGGAACCGACATGTTAACGAAGACATTTTCAGCGATGGCCGATGCTCGGGTACTCCGGACATCGGGTAGAGACGTCCGCGTCACAGATAACGAAGCGCTATCTGGATTTTTCGAGAAAACTCCGCTTCAAGCATTTCTCCGCTGGCACTGTTCTGTGACGCGAGCGATCATCACATTGATTTTCGGCGCCTTTCTAGGTGCCCCACTCGCCGTTGCCGCACAGTCCTTTGAACGGGCCGTCCAGATTGGCGGGGCTAGTTTCGACTACGGCGAGGACATTGCCTCGGACGCCGACGGTAACAGCTACGTGACGGGGACCTTCCGCGATACGGCCACCTTCGCGCCAGGGGTCAGCCTGACCAGCGAGGGATATAGCGACATCTTCGTGGCCAGTTACGACCCTAGCGGCACCTTGCGCTGGGACGTCCAGGCCGGTGGCGCTTCTGCGGACATGGGCCGCCGCATCGCCTTTTTTGACGCCTTCGATATCGGCGATAGTGGGACTTTGTTGTACGACGGGTTGGTGCGCACGTACTGGGCGATGGAATCGAGCCAGATGAAGGAAGGCGCACCCATTCTACTTGGGTTGCACGGATCGGGCGGAACCGGGAACATATTCTGTGTTCTCCATGGGATGGATATCGTTGCGGAGAACGCCGGCGCGGTGCTGGTTTGTCCGGATGCAACGAATTATGACCCCGTTCGCTGGGCCAACGGGCTGCCGAATGCGCCGACGCACGATGATGTCGGATTCCTGGTTGCGCTGGTTGACCATGTTCGGGCGCAATCGCCTGTGCCGCTTGGGCCGGTGCTGGTGTTTGGCTTTAGCTCGGGTGGCAGCATGGCGTGGCGCCTGGCATGTGAGAGCACACTGGGCGAACGGTATGCCGTGAGTGCAGCGTTGTTGGCCAGATCCATTCTCTGTGACCCGCAGCCTGCCCCGATAATGCTTGTCTTTGGGACGGCGGATGTCAACGTTCCCATCGAGGGGAACAGCGTCAAGTATTCGCTGATTGACACGCTGCGGATGGCCGGTGCGGAAAACGGCTGCAATTTGCGAAGCGCAGCCCGATCAAGGGTTCCACCGAACACCACCTTATTTGAATGGGTCTGCGATGAGCAATCCATGGTCTATGCAGTGCGCGACGGTGTTCACGGTTGGTCGCCTGATGGGATCTTCAATACCACAGGAGCGGTGTGGTCATTCTTCAATGGGAGCGAGTAAGATGCGGGAAATCCGTAACCGTCCGGCGATCTACATCTTTCCCCGCCGCGGCGCAACCGAGATGATAGCCTCACGACGAAGAACAGCAAACGGGGTTGATCGTGACGCAGACCCCGCGGCCGAAGCGCAGGACACCGGAGCACTGGTCGGCATTGGTGAAGGAGTACGAGGCCAGCGGCCAAAGCCAGCGGCGATTCTGTGCTGAACGCGGGATCGCTCAAAGCAGCTTACGCTACTTGCGCCGGCGCCTGGAGGAGACCGCACCGAGCAGTCCTCGGATCGAACCTCGGTTGGTCCCGGTAAGGGTGTTCGACGACGGACTCTCGCCTGCAGGTGGTGAAGCACGAGGGTCACCATTTAGCTGACCCCGATCAATAGCACGCTCTTTCCTGTTCGTGGCGAAGCCACGATCCTTTTCTCGGCCGCAAAGCCCGGTGTTCAGACCAGATACGCGTCTTCGGTTTTCGTTGCGAC
>JAYEJW010000535.1:0-26493 GCA_034716535.1 Pseudomonadota bacterium | reverse complement strand
TCCAGTGGTTTACTAGCCTCACAGGCGGTAATTTGCATGCAAACCTTCTCGTGCCGGCCTGCCGGCAGCTGTTCTAGAAAATGTATGATTAGCTGCGTACCGACACGCTTTCCGCGGTGTTTTTTTACGACCTGAAAATGAAACTCTGGGCAATCAGGCACCAACTTTGGCATCTCCTTTTTCCGGTATTTTTTCGCATGCAACAAAAAAGCGACGGCTCTGGGGCCAAGGCTCGTCGTATACAGGTATTCTTCACTTTGGCGTATCACCCCTTCTAAAAAAAGAAGTTGTTTTGAGATCCTTCCGAACTCCTCCATCGCTATCTCTTCTGCCTTATCATCTCTCCAGGTCATCCAGGAAACAGTTCCATCCGGTGTTTTTTGACTTTTTCCGCTCGCACCCGTTGCATATCCAATGATTTTCCCTGTATTCAAATATTCGGCAACGTAAAAGTAGCCGCTTTCCGCTTGTACATATGGCCCTGTAACAATTCTTCCAAAACTCATTGCACCCTGCTCCGGAATCAACAGAAAGGGCCTTCCGCCCGGCAAGGAATTCTTCCAGCAGAGTATGCAAACGGCTTTTTCATCCTTTGCATGATCGTACTTTCGAAATCCGTACTCTCTTGTCTTGTAAAAAAAGGGGCTGCCCTCCCCATCCCTTCTTATTTTCCTGCTCTTTTTCATTTCTAACCGCTCAAGATTCGACGCTTTGGATTCACCATGACCCCGTCACTACTGGACATACAGGCGTATGTATTGAAAGGATTCGTCGACTCCATCTACTTTCTGGGCAATCCGATTTTTCAGTTAAACACACCGAAAGCGCCAAGGAACCTCCGGCGGATATCCTACGGTCAGCACAACGATCAACAAATGGATGCCTTTCTTCCACTGTTAAACGAGTCCGCCGGGTTACCCATCTTGGTCTATTTCCACGGCGGTGGTTGGATAAGTGGCGACATCAGAAACTATGATGGTATATGTGCAGCGCTCTCTTTAAACGGCTTTCTAACTTTCAACGTCAATTACCGGTTGGCACCTCGCCACAAATTTCCCGTACAGCTACAAGATGTTGCCTGTGCAATTGATTGGATATCTCGGCACGCGGAAGAATATGGAGGGGATAGCTCTAGATTCTTCCTGGCTGGAGACTCGGCAGGGGCTCAGCTTGTTTCTTGGTATGCAAGTGCATTACAGAAAACCGAGCTACTTGAAAAAGCGGGAATCACAGATGCGATTGAAAGCAAGCATCTAAGAGGTGTATTGCTTTTTTATGGAGTTTACGATTTCGATTCGATACTCAATAGCAATTTCCCCTTCATCAGCCGATACGCAAAGTGCTTTCTGGGCGGCGACCCGGAATTGTTCCGCGAAAACTCGAAACTGGCCTCGCCGATCAACCATATAACCAGCAGCCTACCCCCCGTTTTCTTGTGCGCCGGAGAGAGAGATGGTCTGTTTAGGCAAACCATTGAGTACGCCAAGGCGCTGGAGAATAAAGGGGTCGCCTGTACTCGCGTGCTTCTACCCAAAGAGCATTTCGCCAGTCACGGATTCTTGTATTTCAGCTGGCTTAGGCCTACCAAGGTGGCATTCGAAAAGGCGGGCGCCTTCTTGAAAGGCCTGATTTGAGCCGCGCTATCTTCTTTTCCGAGCGGCCGCGCAAATGAGCGTTGGCAGAGAGTTGCGCGTGCCCACCTGACGCTTGTCTGCGACTCACCCCTTGTAGTTTGCCTTGAAGTGGGGCAGAGCACCGCCGGCCTTTAGGATGGCGGCATCGTTCGGCTCGAAGGCAGGCTGCAGCGGGATCCTTTTGCCGTCCACCTCCAGGAAGAGGTTGCCTTCAAGGTCGGAGACATCGATCGAAACCTTGTCGCCCTGGTTCACTTTGTCATAGTCGTCCATGTTCTCGAAGGTGAGCGGCACGATGCCAAAATTGACCAGGTTGGCGACGTGAATACGAGCGAACTGCGCCACCACGACGGCGCGGATACCGAGCCAGCGCGGGCACAATGCGGCGTGCTCGCGGGAGCTGCCCTGACCGTAGTTCTCGCCCCCCACCAGGAAGCCGTGACCGCCGGCGTCGCGCAGTGCGACACAACGCTCGGCGAAGGTCTTGTCGATCTGATTGAAGGTGGCCTGCATCGCGTACTCCTTGACGTTGGAGCGCAGCGGCAGATAGATGCCGGCCGGCTGGATATCGTCGGTGCTGATATTGTCACCCAGCTTGAGCATCACCTCGCCGACCAGCCTGTCCGGGAGGGCGTCGAAATCGGGCAGTGCCATGATGTTCGGGCCGCGCACTACCTCCGTCTTCTCCGCTTGCTCCTGGGGCAAGGGCATGATGAAGGAGTCTGTGTCGTCGACCTGGGCGTTGGGCCGGATTGCGACGCTCTGCTCGGGCAGGGTGATCTTACCGGTGAGGGCGCTGGCCGCGGCCACCAAAGGGCTCACCAGATGCACCTCGGCGTCTGCCGTGCCGGAGCGTTTCGGGAAATTGCGGTTGAAGGTACGCAGACTGAGCCCTTTGCTCACAGGTGAGCCGCCCTGACCGATACAGGCCCCGCATCCGTTCTCCATCACACGGACGCCGGATTGCCACAAGGATGCCAGGTAACCCGAATTGGCGAGCTGCATGGCCACGGCCCGGGAGCCCGGATAGAGCAGCGTATCGACCACCACTCTTTCCCCTTTCAGCAACTCGGCGAAGCTGGCGATGTTCTCGAAGGAGCTGTTGGTACAGCTACCCACGCAGACTTGGTCGATTTTCGTGCCGGCATGCTCTGAAACCGACTCCACGTTGCCGGGGGACGGGTAAATGGCGATCAGGGGCTCCAGCGCGGAGAGATCGATGGCGATTTCGTCTGCATAGGCGGC
Organism: Pseudomonadota bacterium; assembly: GCA_034716535.1. Taxonomy (GTDB): domain Bacteria; phylum Pseudomonadota; class Gammaproteobacteria; order Chromatiales; family Chromatiaceae; genus JAYEJW01. The sequence continues at coordinate 23,614 of JAYEJW010000535.1, read as the reverse complement.
ACTCTCGTCGGCCGCCATGGGTTTGTAGTCTTCACCGCGGCCACGGCTTTCCAGATACTCCCTTGTCCGCTCATCGCTGGGAAAGATGGAGGTGGAGGCCCCCATTTCGGCGCCCATGTTGGTGATGGTCGCCCGCTCGGCCAGGGAAAGACCCGCCACCCCCGGTCCGGTGTACTCGAAGATCTTACCTTTGCCTCCCTTGACGCCGACGATGGAGAGCATTTTCAGGATGACGTCCATGGCCATGACGCCTTCGGACAACTGGCCCGTAAGATGGACCTTCACGACCTGCGGCATCGGAATCCTGTATTCGCCGGTGGCCATGGCCAGCGCCACGTCGTAACCGCCGGCGCCGAAGTAAACGGCGCCCATGCCGCCCGCATTCACCGTGTGGCTGTCCGCGCCGACGCCGGTCATACCGGGCTTGACGAAGTTCTCTATGTTGAGGAAGTGGCAGATGCCGGTACCCGGCGGCGAAAAGACGATGCCGAGGCGCTGGGAGACGCTCTCTAGATAGGCGTGATCGTCTGGATTGCGGAAACCCACCTGCATCATGCTGTGGTCGACGAAGTTGACCGAAAGGGGCTTGACCCGACCGACCCCCATCGCCTCCAGCTGCAGCATGCACATGGTGCCGGTGGCATCCTGGGTGAACGCCTGGTCGATTTCGAGCGCGACCACCTCACCCGCCTCCGGTAGTTTCCCTCCTCCGACAAGGTGCTCGGCGAAGACTTTTTCTGTCAGGCTCATCGGGTTCATGTTTACCCTCCCAAGACGCTTCAGATGCCGTCGGTTAGATCGCCAGCAGATAATGCAAGGACAGGACCGTCCCCAGGGCGGCGATGCCGTAGCCCGCAATTGCAACAGCACGGTCCGCCCGCAGACCGAGTCCGTGCAACGCGGTACGCATGCGGTGTGCCGCATGCCACAGGGACAGCGAAACAATCACGAATAAAACGATCTTGCCCGGCCAACCGCCAGCAACGGCGTGCAATCGCTCATAGCTCAGGGCCTCGGGGACCATGCCGTATCCGGCGAGCAACGTGATGACCAGCAGCACGGGCATGACAAAGGCCGCCACCGTTCCGCCCGCGGCGAACAGGCTCCAGAAAAGGGGTTTGTTGGACTTCACGATCTTCAGAACACCCCCGCGAGATAGAGCACGACCAGCGAAAAGACGCCCCAGGCGAGGTAATGGGCACCCGCGATCAGGCCGTCGGGAACGAACTGCTCGCCGATCTGAATCGGCATGGCCTTCGGCGTCAAGGCGAACCAGGCCTGGGCGTGGAAGAGTACCAACGCAAGCGTCACCCACTGGAACGCGAGCAACAACGGGCTGGACAGACCGTCCAGAAATGCCTGGTAGGCGACGGGACCTTCAGCAAGCGACTGGATTCCCCACAGGAGAACCAGGGAATAGATCCCGATAAAGATCGACGATACCTCATGGACCATGTGCAGCATGTCCCCTCTACGGGACAGGTACCAGGTGGTCCGGGGAATCTCGCGGACGTAGGGTTTCGGGGTCATGTCTTCTTCCTCCCCAGACCGAGACGCTCCACATACCAGTCGACGGTGCTGGCGATCTTCATCTGCTGAATGGCGCCCGCCGGGTCCACCTTCTTCGGGCAGACCGCGGAGCAGGCATCCGCGAAGGAGCAGTCCCAGACACCCTCATTGCGCGTGACGACCTCGTCGCGCTCCCGCTTCCCTTCATCACGCGAATCCTGGTTGTACCGGTGCGCCAGGGCCAAAGCGGCGGGGCCAATGAACTCCGGGATCAGCCCATATTGCGGGCAGGCCGCATAGCAGCACAGGCAGTTGATGCACAGGGTGTACTGCTTGAACTTCTTGAGCTGGGCCGGTGTCTGCCGATACTCGCCCTCCTCCAGCGGCTTGTCCTTCTCACGGATGACGTAGGGCTTGACGCGGCCGAGCTTCTCCATGAAGTCGTCCATCACCACCACCAGATCACGCTCGATGGGGAAGTTCTTCAGCGGCTCGATTCGGATCTTGCGCTCCGGCAGATCCCGCACGAAGGTCTTGCACGCCAGTGCGGCATCGCCGTCGATCATGACGCCGCAGCTGCCGCACACGGCCATATGGCAGGACCAGCGGTAACTCAGGGTGCTGTCCAGGTGGTCCTTGACGTAATTGATGGCATCGAGGACGACCCAATCCTCCTCGCACGGCACCCTGTAGGTCTGGAACCAGGGCTCGGCGTCCACCTCGGGCCTGTAGCGAAGGATCTCGAGCTCGATGGTCTTGTAGCTCATTTCCCCTCTCCCCCATAGACGCGCTCGCCGGGCGGCGATCGCGTGATCACCACGTCCAGGTAGTCGATGCCGGGAGCATCCTCGCCTTTGTGGTACGCCATCGAATGCCTCAGGTACTGCTGGTCGTCACGGTCCGGATAGTCGAGGCGCTGGTGAGATCCCCGGGACTCCTTACGGTGCAGCGCGCAATGGGCGATCGCGTTGGCCGCCTCGAGCATGGAGCCCACCTCCAGTGCGTAGATCAGGCTCGTGTTGAACACATTGCTCTTGTCCTCGAGATGAATGCGCGCATAGCGCCCGCGAAGCTCGGCCAGCTTGTCGCAGGTCTCCTGTAAAGATGCCTCCGTGCGGTAGATACCGGCACCGGCCTCCATGGTGTCGTTCATCTCCTTGCGCAGGCCGGAGACACTCTCGCCGCTTTCGTCCCGCAGGAAGAGATCGAGGATCCGCTGCTGCGCCTCCTTTGCCAGCGTGATCAGCGTCTCTTCCGGAACGTCCTCCGACAGGGAGCGCACGTACTCGGCCGCGCGCCTCCCCACCCGCCCGCCGAAGACCAACAGCTCGGTCAACGAGTTGGACCCGAGGCGATTGGCGCCGTTAATGCTCACACAGGCGCATTCCCCTGCGGCGTAGAGTCCGGGCAGGGGGGTCGCGCCCTGGATGTCGGTATGGATGCCGCCCATCATGTAGTGCACCACCGGCCGGACCGGAACCAACTCGTGCACCGGGTCCGCCCCGACATAGCTGCTGGCCAGGTCGCGAACGAACGGAAGCCGCTCGTTGATCGTCTTCTCGCCCAGGTGCCGCATATCCAGGTGGACGACCTCCCCCCAGCGCGTGCTGACGGTGCGGCCCTTCTGCTGCTCGTGCCAGAAGGCCTGGCTCAGCCGATCGCGCGGCCCAAGCTCCATTGCCTTCTTTCGCGGCCAGGGATCCGGAGGACCCAGATTGTAGTCCTGCAGGTAACGGTAACCGTCCTTGTTGACCAGGATCCCCCCTTCCCCGCGGCATCCCTCCGTCAGCAGGATCCCGGTGCCCGGCAGGCCCGTCGGGTGGTACTGGACGAATTCCATGTCCTTGAGAGGCACGCCGGCACGGTATGCCATGGCCATGCCGTCGGCTGTCTTGATGGCGCCGTTGGTGGTGAAGGGGAACATCCAGCCCGCACCGCCGGTCGCGATAATCACCGCCTTGGCCCGGAACAGGCGCATGAGCCCCGTACGCAGCTCGATGGCTGTCAATCCCCGGCAACGCCCACCCTCCACGATCAGATCCGTCGCGTAGAACTCATCATATCGAGCGATGGTCGGATACCGGAGGGAGGTCTGGAACAGGGTATGCAGGATGTGGAAGCCGCTCTTGTCGGCGGCGAACCAGGTGCGCTCGAGCTTCATCCCGCCAAACGGACGCACGGCGACCGTTCCGTCCGGCTCCCGGCTCCATGGGCAGCCCCAGTGCTCAAGCTGCGCCAGTTCCAGCGGTGCCTGCTCGACAAACAGCTCGACCGCATCTTGGTCGCACAGCCAGTCGCCTCCCGAAACCGTGTCGTGGAAGTGGTCCTCCAAGGAGTCTTCCGGCTTTGTCACGCCGGCTGCCCCTCCCTCCGCTGCAACCGTATGGCTGCGCATGGGGTAGACCTTCGAGATCAAGGCGACCTTGAGCTCTGGGCGGGTTTGCGCAATGGCAATGGCGGCACGCAGTCCGGCGCCGCCCGCACCTACGATTGCGACATCTGCACCGATTACTTCCATAACAGAGTTACCGAGCTGGTTGAATTGGATACGAGCCGTTGTGGAACTCTCGATACAGAGTGATTCATCGGCTCAAGAAAATATCCATTCGATTTCCCTAACATGAATTCTATGAAAAATCAAACAGCCGCGTATGCCGATAACCTGATACACGGACTGATATTCAAGTTATTGGTTAATTTAGCTTCTAATAATATTCGCGTAAGCGCATTTTATTAGCATAGAAATTATGTTACAAAACTGTTACCAAGATATCGAAACACGTTGCTGCAGGGAAGGAGAAATACGGCGCGGTATGTACATACAGACATAAGGTATCCTCGCATGAGCACTCGCAGATCTCTCACGACCGTCTTGTTCTATTTCTTCCTCCTGTTCAGTAATATCGGCGCTGCCCTGCCAGCCCCGGATACCGGGCTGCGGGGAAACGAGGCATCGGGGCTGAAGCCGAGCCTCGAGAACGGTCGGCGCGTCTACCTCCTGTGCGCCGTGTGTCATCAGCCGGAGGCCTGGGGTGAGGATGACGGCTCGTATCCACAAATCGCCGGTCAGCACGCCGGCGTGGCCGTCAAGCAGATGGAAGACATTCGCGCGCGCAACCGCGACACCCCCCTGATGCTCCCGTTTGCAATGTTGGAGAATCTTACCCGAGAGCAAATCGAGGATGTCGCCGCTTACATCGAAACGCTTCCCATGAGCCAGTTCAATGGCAGTGGCCCCGGGACCGACCTGAAGAAGGGCGCAAGGCTGTACCAAAAGCTCTGTACCGAATGTCACGGCCCGGAGGGACAGGGGGATGCGGAGAAACGCGTACCCTTGCTTTACGGGCAGCATTACAAGTATCTCGTACGTCAATTCGAGTGGATTCGCGACGGGAAGCGGCGCAACGCCAACGAAGAGATGCTGAAGCAGATTCAAGGCTTGAACGACAACGACGTGTCGGCCGTCATGGACTATGTCTCCCGACTCCGGCCACCCGAGTCGAGACTGGCCGCACCAGGCTGGCGCAACGAGGATTTCCGTCACTTCGTACGCAACTGCCGTCGAGACGAGGAAGGATCGGTAGACTACTGCCGTACGATAACCGTGGACGGCGAATAGGATGACGAATCACCAGCAAGACCATTCGTTCAACGTAGGCGCGAAACAACGACGCGCGGCCTCCTACCTGCGGGGCCGCGCTTGAACCTTCGCGTTGGCTGATTGGATACCTCTGAAAAAAACGTCAGTAAGAAAACAATGGATAAAGCCGTCATCTTCGATTTCGCCGATTCCGACCTGCACTCGATCGAGGGCACTTCCGAGAGGAAGCCAGCGATTCCCGAATACTTGGAAAAACATTACTGGTGGGCCTACCTGAATCCGAAGTGCGTTAAATTCTTCGAGCACCAATGGATCGTCAACCTGATCCTGTGGGGCAACTTCGCCCGCCTGAGGGACGCCGCACTCGATGAAATGGGGAGGGAGATTTCCGGGCGGACGCTTCAGATAGCCTGCGTCTACGGAGATTTCTCCCTCAAGCTGGCCCAGCGGCTCACGCCGTCCGCGCGGCTGGATGTCGTCGACGTCGCGCCAATCCAGTTGGAGAATCTCCGCCGCAAGACACGTGGCGTGCCGAATCTGCATCTGGATCACCAGGATGCATCCGCCCTCACCTTTGCGGATGGGGAGTTCGATCAGACCGTATTGTTCTTCCTGCTTCACGAGCTGCCGGCCGAGGTTCGGAAACGGGCCATTCGCGAAGCCTTGCGCGTTGTGAAGCCCGGCGGCAAGCTGGTCATCGTCGACTACCACGGCCCCGGTCCGCTGCATCCGCTTCGTTACCTTATGCGACCGATTCTCATGACCTTGGAGCCCTTTGCCCTCGACCTGTGGCGCAGAGCGCTCGGCGACTGGGTGCCGGAGGACATGCCGCTCCGGGCCTTGGAGAAGACGACGTACTTCGGAGGTCTGTATCAGAAGGTGGTCATGACCCGGTAAAGCCCCGCCGTCGCTCACCGGACCCGTTGCCCACCGGTACCCGCGGCGATAGAGTGGAAACGGAATCGGCAGTCTGCGCCCATTATTTCGAGTTATGAGCTGATTTCCCCGGTTTCTCCCCGTTAGGAATCTCTCGAAACGACACCCGGCGACGCCGGACAGGGTAGCGCTTATGAGCAAAGCAACAGCGAGCACCACAACGCCGAAAGAGACGACCGGCGTCAGAACCGGCGCCGAGAAGCGGGCGGTACCGATCGGTGAGCACATCGTCGAGATCGTGAGCGACTCGGGCGAGGGCGCACAGAAGGCGGGGCAGACCTTCGGCACCGTATGCGCCAGGATGGGCAACGGGGTCTGGACGGTGGAGATCATCCCCGCGGAGATCCAACCGCCGGCACGCTCCCCGGCCGGCGCCAGCGGTATTCGCATAAGACTCTCCTCTTGTTACGTCACCAACATGGGGGACGAGGCCGATACGGTCGTCGCTTTTAACGAGCAGGTCCTCTACTCGCGCATAGTCAACGGCGCCTACAAGAAGGGCACTGTGGTCTTGCTGGAGGACAAGTGGCGCTCCGATGCGGTACCCGAGATCCGCGAGCAATACGCCAAGGCCGTAGCGGAGTTCCGGGAGAACGGCCTGATCGTCCACGAGCTGCCCATCGAGGAGGCGTGCCTTGCGATCACCCCGAATCCGCGCCGGGGTAAGAACATGTTCGTGCTGGGTATGCTCTGCTACGTCTACGCGCGCGACGTCGCCAGGGCCAAGGACGAGATCGCCATCACCTTCAAGCGCAAGGGCGAGAAGGTCATCGGCCTGAACCACCAGCTGTTCGACGCAGGCTACGCCTTCGCCGCGGAGCAGCTCGACTTCCGTTACAGCATCCCCCCCCAACCGGAGGAGGATACCAAGGGCAAGCGCTTTATCGTCACCAACGGCAACCAAGCCCTGGGGCTCGGGATCATGGCCTCGGGGATGGAGCTGGTGTCCATGTACCCAATCACCCCGGCCACCTCCGCCTCGCACTATCTGGCGGACGTCTACCACGAGGTCGGCGGCTTCGTCCACCAGGCCGAGGACGAGATCGCCGCCATCGGCTTCGCCATCGGGTCCTCCTACGCCGGCAAGACCGCTTGCACCATCACCTCCGGACCCGGGCTCGCATTGAAGACCGAGATGCTGGCCCTAGCGGTCATGGCTGAGGTTCCACTGGTGCTGGCCGTGGTGCAGCGCGGCGGTCCCTCCACCGGGCTCCCGACCAAGGTGGAGCAGGGGGACCTGCTGGCGTGCCTGTTCGGCGAGCCGGGGGACGCCCCCAAGGTAGTCGTCGCCGCGGCGACCATCCAGGAGTGCCTGCACTTCGTGATCCTTTCCCGGCGTCTGGCGGAGGCCTTCCGCACCCCAGTGGTGCTGCTGACCGACGCCAACCTGGCCACCGGGGTGCAGCCCTACGAGCGACCGGAGCCGAACCCGGATTGGCTGGCACCACCCGTGGACCAATCTGAATGGGACGAGAACATCCCCCCTTACAACTGGGATGCGGAGACGGGCCTCTCCCCAAGGCCGATTCCGGGGATGCCCGGGGGGCAGTACATCCTGACCGGCCTGGCCCACACCAACTACAGCAAGGTCGCCTACGACTCCGACTCCAACCAGCGCGGCTGCAACATGCGCAGCCGCAAATTCGCGGCCCTGGCCAGCACCCTGAAGCCGCCGGAGGTGCACGGTGACGCGCAGGGCGATCTGCTGGTAGTGGGCTGGGGCTCCACCATGGGGGCCATCGAGGAGGCGGTGGACCGGGCCCGCGACCAAGGACACAGGGTCTCGTCCGTGCACCTGCGCTTCCTCTCGCCCATGGAACCGGGACTGAAGGAGATCTTCGAACGTTTCCGCAAAGTCATTACGGTGGAGATCAACTACAGCGACGACCCGAACGCCCCGTTGATCACCGAGGAGACCCGGCGTTATGCCCAGCTCGCCTGGCTGCTACGTGCCCACACCCTGATAGACATCGACTGCTGGTCGGTAGTCTACGGACACCCCTTGCAGCCGGGCATGATCCACAACGTGCTCATCCAGCGTCTGGCAGCCATCACCCAGGAGGAAACACCCGATGTTCGGAATCAAGGCTGACTGGTCGCTTGAGGTCTTCGAGCGCTATTTCACCATCGGCGACTATGCCGGTGGCGAGGCCCGCTGGTGCCCGGGTTGCGGTGACCACGGCGTGCTCACCGCTGCCCAGCGGGTGCTGCGCGACGAGCAGCAACGCCCGGAGCTGTCCGTGTGCGTATCCGGCATCGGCTGCTCCAGCCGCATGCCCCATTACCTGGGCACTTACGGCTTCCACGGGCTGCACGGACGTGCCCTGCCGGTGGCCTGCGGCATCAAGGCCCGGCGCCCGGACCTGGACGTCTGGGTAGCCACCGGGGACGGCGACTGCTTCTCCATCGGGACCGCCCACTGGATACATGCCCTGCGCTACAACATGGACATGACCCTGATGGTGTTCGACAACGCCATCTACGGTCTGACCAAGGCCCAGACATCGCCCACCAGTCCACACGGCTTCAAGACCAACACCCATCCCTTCGGGGCTATCCTCGACGCCCACAACCCGCTGACGGTCACCCTCGGGATAACCAACGTCTCATTCGTGGCCCAGGTCGTGGACTGGAACCCGCCAATGCTCTACGAGACCCTCAAGGCCGCCTACCGCCATCGCGGGACCGGGTTCGTGCGTATCATCCAGCGCTGTCCCGTGTATGCGGACTCGGTCTCCAAGGCCCTGCAGGGGGACCCCTCCCGGTTCCTGCTGCTGGAGCATCCCTACGGAATCCCGCTGGATCCGGCCGTGCTGCGTCAGTTCCCGGAGCGCACCGAGCACGACCCGACGGACCTCAACCGCGCCTTCGAGCTCGCCGCAGACACATCCCGCTTCCCGCTGGGGCTGCTGTACTACAACCCCGACGCTCCCTGCTACGAGGACCTCTCCAGTCGGGGTGCGAGGATGACACCGGAAGAAAGGCTGGCCGGCCTAAACGCGGTCCTGGACCGGATCAGCATCTGACCCCGTTCTCCGATCACAGATACGGACCAGGTTCAGGATATCCTCCGTTAAGGGGAGCTTGTTGCAAATGACAACCACACCAGCAGCCACCGAGGAGCGGACCAGTCAGATTCCGGGGGCCGGCCCCGAGGGCCTGCCGGCCTTGCTCACAGCAGTCAAGGATGCCAAGGCGACCCGGGAATTGATGTTCACCCTGCGTCATTTTCACCTGGGGGACCCGGGTGCCAGAGACCAGCTGGAGGTGGTGGGCATCGACTGTCTTCCCGCCCTGCTCGATCCCTTCCGGGATACCTCCAAGCTACGCTACGACTATCCGCTCTTTCTCTTCCCGCCCGCCGAGGGCGACGGCGACCAGCAGGCCGACGCTCTGACCTGTCGCCTGGCCGATTGGCTGGAGAGCGCCGTGAAGCGCTTCGCGCCGGGGGACGGCGATGCACGCATCCTCAGGGATCACCTGCCCTGGATCGAATACCACCTGCGCCAGGTGCTCAAGGAACGGGAGGGCCCCCTGCTGGCGGCCCCCATGCTCGGCGCCGCGGGGCTCGCACTGCAGAAGCACCTGAACCTGGGCGAGGCGGACAGGGACCGTCTGGACGCGGACCTGGAGAAGCTCCAGGAAGAGGCGGGCCAAGGGGAGGTGATGGGCTATGGCCGTTTCCCCTCCCTGCACCTTCTGATCCACGCACTGCGCAGCCGGGTCGTCCCACGCCGGGTCCGGTTCCAGTCCCAGGTCGATGACTGCATCCGCGGCCTGAAGTCCCTGTTCGCCGTCGAGTGGGGCAAATCGGACCAATCCATCGAGCCGCGCCAGGCCCGTGACAGCGTGGGACCCGGGGGCTCCCGCTTCGATCCCCTGGCCCTGTCCACGGTGATGGATCACTCCCGCGGCACCCGCGCCATGCACCCGGAGCGGCGCGAACGCATCGAGCGGGCGCTGGCCGTGCTCGAGGCCTGGCGCCCAGACCCCGTGCTGGTGCGCTTCGTGCATTTGGGAACCGTGGCCGGCGACTGGCTGGCGGAGAGCCCGGACGTGGAGGACGTAAGCGACCCGGACCCCTGTGCCCTGGCCACGGACCTGTTCGACCGGGAGGCCGAGCGGCTGGCCGAGGTCTTCAGTGCCGTTCGCGTCGCCCGCCTGGAGATGGACGGCATCTATGATCCCGCACTCCACGACCCCTGGTTCGCGAATTTCGACTGGGAAGGCTTCTCTCCGGAAGAGCTGCTGCTGGTGCCCAGCGTGATCGCCCTGGAGGCCGCGGACCGGGTGGCAGGCGATGACATGCGCTCCTTCTCGCGTCTGCTCAGCTCCGGGCGGCCGGTGCAGATCCTGGTGCGTGTCCAGCCCAGCAACGACCCGGGCGTGGGGCCCGAGGAGGACCCGTTTCAGAATTACCGCACGGAGCTTGGCTATCTGGGCCTGAGCCACCGCCAGGCCGCCGTCTCCCAATCCTCTGCTGCCCGCCATCAGCACCTGATGGAGTGCTTCCTGTCCGCCCTTGACGCCACCCGCACGAGTCTGCACCTGATCAACACGGGGCTTCGGCTACCCCACGACCTGGTGCCGCTCAACGCCTGGATGGTCGCCGGCGCGGCCATCGAGAGCCGTGCCCATCCCTTCTTCCGGGTGGATCCGAAGGCGGACGACTGTGAGCCCGCAGCGATGGACTTCAGCGACAATCCTCATCCGGAGCGGGACTGGCCGGTGCACCCGTTCGAGTATCTGGACGAGAACGGCAACAGGGTAACTCAAGATCTCGCCTTCACCTTCGCGGACTATTGCCTGTTGATCCAACGCCTGCAGGATCATTTCCGCCTCATACCGCCGGGCTGCGACTCCCAAGCCCTGATCCCCATGCAGGACTACCTGTCCATGAACCCGGACCAGGCCTACCGGAGGGTGCCCTTCGTGTGGGCGGTGGACGGCAACAGCATCCTGCACCGGCTGGTGGTCTCCCGTGAGCTGGCCCTGGCCTGCCTGGACCGGCTCAACTACTGGCGCACCCTGCAGGCGATGGCCGGCGTGCGCAACCACCACGTGGACCTGGCGGAGGAGCGCACCCGCAACGAGGAGCGCCAACGGGCCACCGAGGAGCGCGAGCGGCTCTTGGCGGAGCACGCCGCCGAGCTGGAGCGGGTACGCAACCAGGCCGCAGGCGTGGCCATGCAACGACTGACCGACGTGCTGCTGGGCATGGACGTCGCCACCGGGATACCCGGCGGCCTGCGTCCGCCGACCCCCGCTGCGGAGCCGGCCGCCGGCTCGGCTCCGGCACCCGAGGACGCCGGACGGGAGGATCAGACCCAGGCCCCAGTCGAGGAAGAGGCCGAGGACCTCTCTTTCGATGAGCCCTGGATCGACACGCCCTTGTGCACCAGCTGCAACGACTGCCTGAAGATCAATCCGCTGCTGTTCGTCTACAACGAGGAAAAGCAGGCGCTGCTGGGGGACCTCGATACGGCCACATACGCTCAGCTGGTGGAGGCCGCCGAGCTCTGCCCTGCCAAATGCATCCATCCGGGCAAGCCTTGGAACCCAGAGGAGCCGGAACTCGAGAAGTTGATCGAGCGTGCGGCACCGTTCAACCAGTAAGGACGGTGTCTGCGAGATGAAGGCGACGAGCTTCCCCCGGACCGATTCCAGTTGGAGATGAACAGCTTCATCGTAGCGCCGGCGATCATGGCGGGCCTTGGCCTGTTCTTCGCAGTGATACTCGCGATTGCCTACCGTTTCCTGCGCGTGCAGGAAGACCCGCGAATCGAGGACACCGAGGACCTGCTGCCCGGCTCCAACTGCGGCGCCTGCGGCCAGCCGGGCTGCCATGCCTTCGCCGAGAGGCTGGTGCAGGGGCAGGTTGCGCCGAGCCAATGCACGGTGGCCCCTGCGGAGGCGGTGGATGCCATCGCTGAGCTCCTGGACGTGGACCCCGGCCAACAGGAGAAGCGCGTCACCAGGCTGCACTGCGCCGGCGGTAGGGGCCAGGCCTATCAGATCGCCGAGTACCGGGGCTTCGAGAGCTGCCGTGCCGCATCCGTGGTGTCAGAGGGCGGCAAGGGCTGCCCTTGGGGTTGCCTGGGACTGGCGGACTGCCGGGACGCCTGCGGTTTCGACGCCATCAAGATGAACGCCAACGGCCTGCCGTCGGTCGCCGTCGACAGGTGCACCGCGTGCGGTGACTGCGTGGCGGCCTGCCCCCGGGACCTGTTCGAGCTGATGCCCCTGAGTCACCACCTGTTCGTCCAATGCAGGGCGCCTCTGGCCGGGGACATGGCCACTGCGCTCTGCACCACGGCCTGTGACGCCTGTGAGCGTTGCGTGGCGGACGCGGCCCCAGGCCTGATCCGGATGGAAGACAACCTGCCGGTGGTGGACTATGGCGCCGGGGGACCCGCCAGACCCGAAGCGACCTTCCGCTGCCCCACCGGCGCAATCCAGTGGTTGGATGGGGCCCAGTTTGCCGACGTCGAATCCATGACACCCCGCAGCGAGGGCCGACATGCCTAGCTTCGCCAACTCGACCTTGCGCCTGCTCAGACGCGTGCTCGGAGCACCGGCCCGGGACCCGGGGCCCCATGCCGGGACCCAGATCGTTCTGGACGGAAACACCGCGGTCGCCGAGACCGAGGCGGCTATCTGTGAGACCGCGGACCTCGGCGGTAGTTTTCCGGCAGACTCCGCGGATCTCGCCTGGCGCACCGAACAGCAGCGGCTACGCACCAATGCCTTCGGCTCCCCCCTGTCGAGCCGATCCGCCGAAGGACCGCGCGGTGCCCTGGCGGCGGCCACGGGACATGCCATGTCCGGATTGCGCGCCACCAGCTTCCTGTCCGGACCGGACCTGGCCGCCTGCCGGGACCTGCTCTCTTCGGCCGCCGACAGCCGATTGCCCCTCGTGTTGCACCTGGCCGGCCGCACGACAGGCGGCCAGGGCGCCTCCCTTGGCAATGGTCACGGGGCCTTCCATCTGGCGGCGGATGCCGGTTGTTTGGTTCTCGCGGCGTCAAACGTCCAGGAGGCGGTGGACTTCAGCCTCGTCGCCCGCAGGGCGGCAGAGCAAGCCCTGCACCCAGGGATCGTGGCCATGGACGGAGAACAGACGGCCCTAGCGGTGCAGGACCTGCACCTGGCCCCGGCCGGGCTGGTGGAGGATTTCCTCGGGGGTCCGGACGACCGGATCCCGTGCGGGACCCAGACCCAAAACCTGTTGTTCGGAGACACACGACGTCGCCTGCCCAGGTGGCACGATCCCGACCATCCGGTGTTGCTAGGCGCATTGCAGCCGAGCGAGGTGGGCGGCCCTGGCCGGGCGGGGGGCCAGGTCTTCCTCGATGGACACCTGAACGAGACCCTGGACGCGGCATTCGAGGAGTTCGCAAGACTCACGGGCAGAGACCACAGACCCCTGTCCGTCCACCGGTTGGACGACGCCAAGCTGGTCCTGGTGGCCATGGGTGCCGCGTTGGAGACGGCCGAGGCCGCGGCGGACGAGATGCGCGCCAAGCACCGCGCAAAGGTGGGGGTGATTGGGATACGCCGCTTGCACCCCTTCCCCGGCGCCCAACTGACCCGGTTACTCACCGGCAGGGTGCGGGTGTGCGTCCTGGAGTGCACGGACAGGCCCCCCTCGGACGACCCGCCACTGCTCAAGAAGCTGCGGGCCGCGATCGACCGGGCCCGGGAGAACGGCAGTTTCGGCGCCGAGACCCACGCCCGCCATCCCGCCCTTGCGGAGGGCGAGGGCCCGCGTTTTCTCTCGGCGATCTACGGCCTCGGGGGTCTTCCCCTGCGGGGGGCGGACCTGACGCACCTATGCCTCGAGGCGGATCGCATATCCAGGGCCCGGGTCTATCTCGGCATCAGTTTCTCCCCCTCCTCCAGCGCCTATCCGAAGCGCCAGGTGTTGCTCGACCGGCTTCGGCGCGCACATCCGGACATCGCGGATCTCGGGCTCAGGGACAGCGGTCAATCGCCTGACCTTCGGCCGCCCGGCGCGATCACGCTGGCCATACACCGCCGCAGCCAGGGTCCCGGCGCGGGCCTCGCCGCGGAGGCAGCGGCCTTTCTGCATCGGGTCGGCGCAGGCAGCATTCGGGGCCGTCCCGCCTTGTTCACTCGCCCCTGGGGGGATGACTGCACCGACCGGGTGACCAGCGGCCACGAGGGCCTGCGTGACCCGGGCGACGAGCCGCCCACGGAGCTGGCGCTGCTCCTGACCGACCCGGGCGCACCAGGTCAGGAACCTCATGCGGGATTGACGCAGGGGGGCAGCCTCCTGGTGCAGACCGCCCTGCCGGAGGAGGTCTTATGGGTCCAGCTTCCAGAGGCCGCGAGGGCGGTGCTGAAGGCAGGCCGAGCCCGGTTGTTCCGGGTCCCGCCCCCGGAGGGCGCTGAGCAACAGGCCAACGACTATCTGCTGGGTGCCGCCTGGGGCCTGATGCTGGGACAGGGACTCCTGGATATGAGCCGCCGCCGCCTGCTCGGCGCCCGGGAGGAGATGCTGCGCCAGTCCGTTGCGGACGTGGACGAGCGTCTGGACGCCTTCGAGGCGGGCCTCGACGCCCCGCGGGAGATCGACACCGGAAAGCTCCCCCAGGCGCCGGCCCAGGCAAGCGCAGCCACGGACGACGAGGCCCCCGCTCTGGTGCGGCGCATCGGCGGGGTTGCAGACAGCTACGACAGCCTGCCCAGATTCTGGGACCAGGTCGGCGTGCTCTACCACAACGGGGACACCGCCGAGCTGGCACCGGACCCCTATCTCGCCCTCGGGGCCATTCCGCCCCTGTCCACCGGGTTTCGGGATCTGAGCAGGTTGCGGGACAGCCTCCCCCACTTCGACCCGACGCTGTGCACGGGCTGCGGCGACTGCTGGAGCGCCTGCCCGGACGCCGCCATCGGTTCCACCGCCCTGACGCCCGCCCAGCTGATCAGCGCAGGCATCGGCAAGGCAGGAGCGGACGCGCTCAGGCCCCTGGCCTCGAAGCTGGCCTCTGGGGTGGCAGACCTGTGCCGGGATCCGGAGGCGAGACGTCCCACCGCAGGCGAGCTGATCGGAAAGGCCTACGAGCGCATCGAGGCCAAGCTGCCCTTCCCGGAAGAGCGCAAACGAGCCATCGGGCAGGGACTCAACGACCTGGTGGCAGACCTGGGCTGCCTGCCCCTGGCGGTCACTGAGCCCCTCTTCTCGGCTCCCGAGGCCGAGAACCGGGGCAGCGGCGCACTGCTCGTCCTGAGCCTGAACCCCCGCATCTGCAAGGCCTGCGGCATCTGTGTGCGCCACTGCGAGCCCGGAGCGCTCCAGAGTGTCCGCCAAGGCTCCCAGTCCCTGGCCCAGGCCCGACGCATCCAGGAGCTGTGGGAGACGCTACCGGCCCCGGCCCCCGAGACCGTTCGCGCCGCAGCACAGCACCCGGACCTGGGCCCGCTGGCCGCGAAGCTCCTCGGGCATAAGGCCGCCGAGACCATGGCAGGCGGTGACGGAGTCGAGCCCGGCTCGGGGGCGAGGCTGGCGCTGCGCCTGGCCCTGGCCGCGCTGGAGGCACAACAGACGCCTCTGTTCGAGCGCTTCGCGCAAGAGGTGGCCGCCGCCCAAGAGAAGATCACCGCCCTGATCCGAGACATCCTGGCGGACGCCCTGCCATCAGACGACCTGGACGCCCTGGCCCAGCGGCTACAGGGGGTAGAATCCCGCCAGGCGGACCTGAGCGCCTTCCTCGGTGAGGCCAAGGACGCGATCGACGGTGCCGTGGACGCCGCCCGGCTGCGCCGGCTGGTGGACCTGGCGAGGGACCTGGGGGACCTGGCCAGGCGCCTGACCCGAGGCTCCAACGGCCTGGGTCGTGCCCACTTCGGGGTCGTGCTCGCCCCTTGTTCGCCGGTGGATTGGGCCGGCGCCTTTCCCGACAATCCTTTCGCCCAACCCGTGACCATGGACTGGACCGGCGACGGGGCCCAGCTCGCCGCGGGGCTGCTCGAGGGTCAGCTGCGCCAAGCCATTGGCGGGTTCGTCCTCATGCGCCGGGCGCGTCTGGAGCTGGAGCGGTCGGCGGATGCGGCCCGGCTCTGGTCCGACCTGGACGGACTGACCTGGCGGAAGCTCGACGACGAGGAGCAGGCCCTCTGCCCCTCGCTACTGCTCGCCGGGGACAGCGGGACCCTGGGGGGGAAGGGGCTGTCCCAGGTGGTCCGGCTGCTTGGAGGCGACCTGCCCCTGCGGGTCCTGCTGCTGGCTGACCTGGACCTGGGGCTGGGCACTCGTCCGGACCTGGACCTGCCCCCCTCCCCCCGGGACGATGCGGCAACCGATCTGGGCCTGCTCGCCATCTCCCAGCGGGGCGCCTATGTGGCCCAGACCAGCATCGCCGCCCCAGACCACCTGGCAGCGAGCCTGGAAGGTGCCTTCACCCACCCGGGACCGGCCCTCCTGCATCTACATGCCCCCAGCCCCGCCCGGCACGGCTTCGCCGTGGACCGCACCCTGGAGCGTGCCCGCCAGGCACTCACCGCGCGGGTCTTTCCCCTGTTTCGGTATGACCCCAGATCCGAGGGTGTCTTCGGCTCCCGCATCGATCTGGACGGGAACCCGGCACCCCGGCAGCCCTGGGAGGACCTTCCGGACGGCGGCGCCTTCACCCCGGCCCAGTGGGCCCTGGGCGAGCGGCGTTTCGCGGACCTCTTCTCGCCCCTGGGCGAGGATGCCCCGGACCCAATCCCATTGGCGGAGTATCTAGCCCTTTCGGAAAAGGAGCGAGGCCAGCGGACGGCTTTCGTCGAGCAGGCCGCCAACGGCGCTGCGGCACGACGTTTCCGGGTCGACGAGCGCCTGGTACAAACCTGCCAGGAGCGCCAACAGGCTTGGCGGGTGCTCCAGGAGTTGGCAGGACTCGTGACCCCATTCACCGCCCGGGTCCAGAAGGAGGCCCAGGCGCGGGTGGCCGCGGAGCATCAGGCCAAGATCGAGGCCCTGAAGGCGGACTACGAGCAGCGCCTCCGGGAACTGCGGGCCCAGTACCAGCAGGAGCTCAGACAGGACATCCGTGATCGCCTGATGCTGCTGGCGGGGTACGGAAGGGCGCCGGAGGGCGAGGTACCGGGAACCCGAGCCGATGCGTAAAGTCCCTCGCCTGCTCTCGTCCCTGTGGCTTCCAACCTCCCTCGCCTGCCGGGTACAGGGGGAGGTCCGCCCATGAAGGCCCTCTCCTCGCTGTTCAAGCGCGGCTTCTCCCACGGTATCCACCCGGAGGAGCTCAAGGACAGAACCCAGGGGCTGCACACCCAACGCATGCCCTTCGTCGAACGCTACGTGCTGCCCGTGCGTCAGCACCGGGGCGCGCCCTCCAAACCCACCGTGGAGGTCGGGCAGCGGGTCGGCCGCGGAGAGATCATCGCCGAGCCTGGCGCCTTCGTCTCCACCGCCCTGCACGCCCCGGTCACCGGCTGGGTACGCGCCATCGGGCGGCGCCGCTTCCCGGGCGGGCGCTACGAGCAGGCCATCGAGATCGAAGCGGACCCCTACGCCACACAGCGGCTGACCGTGGAGCGCCCACTGGATTGGCGGGGCCTGTCCCTGGAAGACTTCGTCCCCATCATCCACCGCTCCGGCATCGTGGGCCTGGGCGGGGCAGCCCTGCCGGCGCATGTCAAGTACTCCCTGCGCGAAGGCGTGAAGATCAAGTACCTGATCGCCAACGGTGCTGAGTGCGAGCCCTATCTCACCAACGACCACCGGGTGATGGTGGAGCGGGCCGACGCCCTGCTGCGGGGCCTTGAGATCCTACACACACTGCTCGGGGCCGAGGAGAGTATCATCGGCGTCGAGCTCAACAAGCCCGACGCCATCGAAGTCCTGCGCGAGCGCACGGCCGGAGACCCGCGCTTGCGCGTGGCACCCCTGCGGGTCAAGTACCCCCAGGGCGATTCCAAGATGATGATCAAGTCCATACTGGGCATCGAGGTCCCGGCGGGTCTGCACGCCGCGGATCTGGGGATCATCATGAACAATGTAAGCACCATCGCTGCCATTGCCGACTACTTCGACACCGGCATGCCTTACATCGACCGCATGGTGACCGTCTCCGGCCCCGGCATCCCCTACCCCGCCAACCTGATCGTTCCCCTGGGCACGCCGGTACGGGAGGTGCTGCGCTTTTGCGGTGGTCTGGGCGAGGACACCCGGGAGGTGATCATGGGGGGGCCCATGATGGGTACGCCCATCGCCAGCCTGGACGCACCCGTCATCAAGACCAGCTCTGGGGTGCTGGCCTTCACCGAAAGCGAGACCGCAAGGCCCAGGGAGTACCCCTGCATCCGCTGCGGGCGTTGCGTGGAAGCCTGTCCGTACTTCCTCAACCCCTCGCGCCTGGCCCGCCTGGCCAAGGCACGGATGTACGAGGAGATGAAACGGGCCCAGGTGATGGAATGTGTCGAATGCGGCTCCTGCACTTATTCCTGTCCGTCCGGAATTCCCATCGTGCAGCTGATCCGCACCGCCAAGAACGACCTCTGGGCCAAGAAGAGTAAGTCCAAGTGAAGCCAAAGGACCCCAGGCTGCTGGTTCAGCCCTCTCCCCTGCTCAAGCAGCGCATGACCACGGGACAGGCCATGCGCGACGTGCTCATCGCCCTGCTGCCGGCCACCCTGGCGGGGATCTGGTTCTTCGGCCTCGGGGCTCTGCTAGTCTTGTTCGCCTGCGTCCTCGGTGCGGTCCTGACTGAGTGGACCTTTGCCCCGACGGAGGAACGCCGCGAGCGGATGCTCGACGGCAGCGGCCTGCTCACCGGCCTGTTGCTGGGGCTGAGCCTGCCCCCGGGTCTTCCCCTATGGATGGCCTTCCTCGGCGGGGCCGCGGGCATCGGCTTGGGCAAATTGATCTGGGGCGGCCTGGGGCACAACCTGTTCAACCCGGCCCTGGTGGGCCGGGCCTTCCTGCTCGCCGCTTTTCCCGTGGCTATGACCACCTGGAGCCCCCAGTCCGGTCCCGAGGAGTTCTTCCAGGTGCAGGCGTCCAACCTGGCGCTGCCCTTCATGCAGGCGAGCTATGACGCCATCAGCTCCGCCACCCCCCTGGGACTGATGAAGTTCGAGTACCAGTCCACCCCCCTGTGGGACCTGATGATCGGCAAGACCACGGGCTGCATCGGCGAGACCAGCAGCCTGCTGCTTGTTCTCGGCGGTGTCTACCTGCTCTTGCGCAGGGACTTGGACTGGCGCATACCCGCAGGTATCCTGGGCTCCGTCGCCGGCTTCTCGACCCTGCTGTTCCTCATCGACCCCCAGCAGTACCCGGGTCCCTTGTTCTCCGCCTTCTCAGGCGGCCTGCTGCTGGGGGCCATCTACATGGCCACCGACCCGGTTACCTCGCCCATCACGCCGAAGGGGGCCTGGATCTTCGGCGTCGGCGTGGGCCTGCTGGTGGTCCTGATCCGGGTATTCGGTGGTTTTCCTGAAGGCGTCATGTACGCGATCCTCCTGATGAACGCCGCCACCCCGCTGATCGACCGTTACACACAGCCCAGGGTCTTCGGCAAGGGGATCAAGACGGAATGAGCGAAGAGCACGAAACCGCCCTGAGGGGGAACGAGCCCAGCTCAACCCGCCTGGTGGCGACCCTGGGCCTGGCCGGGCTTCTGTCAGGTCTGATCATCGTCTCCGTATTCGAGGCCACCCTGCCCACCATCACCGCCTACAAGGCCAAGGTATTGCGGGAGGCGGTCTTCGAGGTGCTGCCGGACATCTCCCGTATGCGGCGCCTCGCCTACCTTGACGGCCGGCTGACCGCTAAGGAGCAGGAGGAAAAGGACGAGCAGGCAGTGTTCGGCGGCTACGACGCCGACGGCCGGCTGATGGGCTACGCCATCCCCAGCGCCGGCCCGGGCTTCCAGGACACCATCCGTCTGCTCTACGGATACCTCCCGGCAGAGCGGAAAGTGGTGGGCATGGAGATCCTGGAGAGCCGCGAGACCCCGGGCCTGGGCGACAAGATCTACAAGGACGCCGCTTTTGTAGCCAATTTCGGGGACCTGTCCATCGACCCCGAGATCGTTTCAGTCAAGAAGGGAACCAAGACGGCGCCGAACCAGGTCGACGCCATCACCGGCGCCACCATCTCCTCCAAGGCGGTGGTACGGATCATCAACGAGGGAAACCGGCGATGGCTCGAGCGCCTGCCCGGGCCGAACGAAGCACCGGCCTTCGAGGTGCAAAAAGAGCAGAAGGGCAGGAAGAGGTGAGTGATGTCCAGTACTAGGGCACAACCGGACGCCTACCAGGAATTCATCAAGGGCCTGTGGCGGGACAATCCGGTGTTCGTCCAGGTGCTCGGCATGTGCCCGATGCTGGCCGTCACCAACTCGGCCACGAATGCACTGGCCATGGGGGGAGCAACCTTCTTCGTGCTGGTGGCCTCCAGTTTCCTGGTCTCATCCCTCAAGCAATGGATACCCAAGCAGGTCCGCATCTCCACCTACATCATCATCATTGCCACCTTCGTTACCGTCACCGACTTCACCCTGGCCGCCCTGGTTCCGGAGATCCACAAGGAATTAGGGGCGTTCATCCCGTTAATCGTGGCCAACTGCATGATCCTCGGCCGCCAGGAGGCCTTCGCGTCCCGGAATTCGGTGCGTCTGGCGGTGGTGGACGCGCTCGGAATGGCCAGCGGCTTCCTCTTCGCCCTCTTCGCCCTCGGGAGCGTGCGTGAGATCCTCGGGGAGGGCGCCTTCTTCGGCCTGGATCTGTTCGGGTCGGACTTCGAGCCCTGGGTCATCATGATCCTGCCGCCCGGGGGCTTCCTCACCCTGGGTCTGCTGCTGCTTTTCTTCAGCTGGATCAGGGAGCGCAAGGAGAAGCTGGCGCAGCAACTGGCGGAGACGGAGGCCGAGCTGCGATGAACGACCTGGTCTGGATCTTCGTCAGCGCCCTGCTGATCAACAACTTCGTACTGGCCTATTTCCTGGGGCTCTGCCCCTTCCTGGGGGTGTCGGGACGCCTGGAGACCTCGTTCCGCCTGGGCCTGGCCACCATCTTCGTGATGCTCATCACGGCCCTCTGCGCTTGGTTCCTCAATACGTACATCCTGGTCCACGCCCCCTACCTACGGCTGATCAGCTTCATCGTCGTGATCGCCAGCACGGTGCAGTTCATCGAGATGGTGATCAAGAAGCTGAGCCCCGCCCTGTTCAAGGCCCTCGGGATATTCCTGCCGCTGATCACAACCAACTGCGCCATCCTCGGGCTGGCCATCTTCTCCACCAACAAAGGCTACGGGCTGGCGCAGGGCATGATCTACGCTCTGGGCGCCGGCCTCGGCTTCACCCTGGCGCTGGTGCTCATGGCGGGGCTGCGCGAAGAATCCGAGCTTGCGCCGGTGCCCCGGCTGATGCGGGGGACAGCGATGAACCTGATCATCGCCGGCATCCTGTCCATGGCCTTCATGGGCTTCGCCGGTCTGTTCAGCGCGGCCTGAGCCGTGTGGGATCACCTCTGGGCAATCCTCGCGCTTACGGCGCTCTGCGCCGGCTGGGTCCTTTTTCAACTCTGGTTGAGACGGATCGACCCGGGAGGAAGAGGGGTGGATACGGGATGTGGTGGTTGCTCGGACGGGTGCGAGAATCGGGACGATCCGGAGAAACGCTGCGGTAACGATACCTCACCGCAGGGCTGACGAGTCCGTTTCGGCGGCTATGCTTCTATGGAGGATGGAGTATAGGGACCTGGGTCAGGACGATTCGAAGCCGGCGATAATTGCCGGCAACAGGGTCTGGCGATTCGTCTCTCGTTTGAAGCGCGTCGATTCGACCGCGCGCTCCATTGTAGGGCTTTGGCGACGCCAAGGGACCTCAATGATACTGTCCTTGACGAACCCAGAGTGTTTACCGGGCTCATCATAGAAAACGCAGGCGTCATTCTCGATGCAGAACTCCCCGACATAACGGTGTGAGACCTTGCGCTTGAGGTTGGAGGAAAAATCGAGATCGAGAAAATGACTGACCAGTCCGCGGATCACGCCGGCATGCGCCACCATCAACAGTGTGTCCGTGGAGTGCATACGCTGTAGCGAGAGCAGGAATTCAACGCTGCGGCGTTGCATCTGGTGGAAGCTCTCGCCCTCGGGAAAGACGAAATCCGGGTCGGTCTTGTATCCGGGGTAGTTTTCCGCCACCCACCGTTTGGATCGCTGAAAGAGCTCGCCGTAGTTGACCTCGTTGAGCTCGGGCGCCGCGTGTACGGTGCTGCATCCGCGCTTACGGGCAAAATAGCGAGTAGTTTCGCGGGCCCGACCCAACGCACTTGAGTAAAAGGCATCGAAGCGGAATTCCCGGTTTCGGATCAGCTCGTCGACGTGCAAGAGGTCGGCTTCCCAGTCCTCGGCACGCGGGGCATCCCCCCACCCCATGATCCGCCGTGTCTCGTTATTGACGGTCCTGTAATGGCGGACAAGGATCACTCTCATGGCGTTTCGCAGATTCGTAGTGGCCTTACAAATTTACTCCACCAGAGAAGCGATTACTACCAACCGGAATGGTCAGATTCCGTCGGCCGATTGGTCCAGACTATCTGCTTTGGAGGGGACGCTTCTTTGTCGTGGCCCGGACAGCCACACCCTTCTTGGCTGGAGTCTTCTTCACGACTCTCGTTCGCCCGGGCTCGGCAGGGGCTTGCGCGCCGGCGGGCGAGCCTTCACTCTCAGCGCCGAAACCCGCCCGCGCTGAATCCGCAAGCTCCCGTGCCCGATTCACCGCCTCTTTGGCCTTCTGTTCGGCCGCATCGAGCTTGGCTTGCGCTTCATTCGCCTTCTCCAGAGCGTCCGCAGCATCACCTTGTTCCTTTGCGCTCGCCTGGGCGAGGGCCTGAGCAGTTCGGGCCTGGGCCTCGGCCGTCTTCGCCTGGGCGCGCGCCGTCTCCGCCTGGGCCGCCGCGGTTTCTGCCTGGGCCTTCGCTTCCAATTCGAGCTCTGCCTGGGCATCTGAAATCTTCTTGTCCGCTTCTGCCATCGCCGCGTTCCTTGCCCGCTCCATTGCGTCTTCGGCGGCCTTTCGGATCCCGGCGATTTCCGCTTGCGTTTCCTGCCTCACCCGCTCGATTGCGGTGCGGGCGTCGGCTGTTGCTTTCTCGGCCTGCTCCTTCGCTTCCGCAGCCTGTTTGAGTGCATCGGAGATTTCCGCCTGAGCCTGGGCCGTCTTGGCCTGCGCCTCCGCCTGTAATTGTGCGGCGAGCGCCTCTGCTTTTGCCGCTTTCGCCTTGGCTTTTGCGGTTTCGGCCTGGGCCTCCGCCTGGGACTTCGCAACCCTTTCCTGTGCCTGGGCGACTTCGATCTGAGCCTTCGCCGATTCAGACAGGTCTCGGGCCACTGTGGCCATGCTCTTCAGAGTCTTGTCAATGTTGGACATCCAGCTTCCTCCGCCAGTGGTCTCGTGTGGTGTTCTGCTTTCTCGCTCTCGGCCTGCTCAGCCCGTCAAGCCGAGGCGACACCTTGTCGGGAAGACATTGAATCGCTCCGGAAATACTGCAACGCAGGCCCCACTGCCGTTCCAGGCCACGCCAAGCGCC
>JAYEJW010000534.1:1284-7143 GCA_034716535.1 Pseudomonadota bacterium | reverse complement strand
AGATTCGCTCTCATTAATGTCGCCCATTCCCGTCAACTGATTCGTTATTGAGTGAAAACGTGCCGCGGCGGCCATTCGGGGATGCCGGTGCTGGCGAATAAAACCGAGTTTCCATTCAGACACTAGTCTAGCACCGAGCTTGATGTGCTTGATGGCGAACGTCGAGAGAGGGCCAGAAACCGGACGTACAAGTTCAGGCTTCTAGCCCTTTCGGTGCTTCCGCTTCTGGCCGGCAGCCGTCTCTCAGCACCGTGTATCTCGGCCTGTCATCCTAGTCGTCTTCAGTCGAAGAAAGATCGCACACCTGGCCGCGGATCTTCGAACCTCGCCGGACAGAAAGGCGACGGTGGAGCAGAGCGGGAGGTGCGACGCGATTTACTTAGAGAAAATCTGGTGAACTAAACCGAGCGCTAACAACAGGCGTTAACCCAGCAACCTACTGTGCTCCGGCGGGCGCCTCGTCGAGAATCAGGTGGAACACGGACGAGTCGATTGGCAGGAGTTGCCGGGTTCGTTGGCTGGTCCAGATCGAGATCCGCTGGCCATAAGGGGCCAATCGCTCCAGGAGCTTCTCGAGCTGCTGGCGTTGCTCGAGCCCGAATGCCTCGATGCGCAGGGTGAGGGTGGCGGCGGAGCCGCGCAGCAGCTTCTCCATTCGGCGCGCAGCACGGGTGTAAAAAATCTGCTCCACGTGCCCGCGCAGGACGACCTGCAGGTCCGCGCCGTCGTTCCTCAGCCGGCTCGAGATCTCGAGCATGCCCGCCTGTACCGCGTTGGGGCAGAGGCTGGCTAGGCGCGCGGCGGCTTGGTGCACCAAGCTCCGCTCGCGGCCGGAATCCTCCGAGAAGTGCCGCCGGACATAGTCGCTCATCGTGAGTCCGGCAATCCAATCGGTGATCACCAGAGGCCAGGTATGAACCCGGGCCAAGTGCAACGTGCGCGCAAAGCGCAGCAGGCGCATCGGCCCCCCCGGCAACAGACCCCGTACCAACAGGTTGCCGAGGATTCTCAATCGCTCGGCCGCGGAGTGGTGCCCCGTTGCAGCGGGTCTTTGCAGGTGGCGCGTCTTCTCTCTGATGCGGGCCGCAATTTCGCGGTCGCTGAATAATCGCCGGAACAACGACTTGTAGCTCAGGATCATATCCTGATAGCCCATGCGCTTGGGCAGGAAGTTGGTGCCCAACTTGGTGTTGTCGCCCTGATGGGCCTGTGGAATCAGCCGGCCCTCACGCTGCAGGCGTTGGTGGAGCCGTGTGCGGGGTAGTGCGGTGAGCAGCCCGACCATGGCGACCTGGATGCCGGAAGCCCTGATGAATTGATGCTGCCGCTCAAACGAGTCCAACGTGTCGTTGTCGAAGCCCACGATGAAGCCGGCCATCACATCGATCCCGTGGGCATAGATGGTGCGGACGGCTCCGAGCGCGTCCAGGCGCGCGTTCTGAGTCTTGCCGATCGCCCGCAGGCTCTCGGCGTCGGACGACTCGATGCCGATGAAGACCCAGGCAAAGTTGGCGGCGCGAAAGAGCTCCAAGAGATCTTCGTCTTCCGCTAGGTTCAGCGACACCTCCGTGCCAAAGCTGAACCTGTATTGGTGCCGCGCCTGATAGTCGGCCAAGA
The DNA here is from genome assembly GCA_034716535.1 of Pseudomonadota bacterium. Lineage (GTDB taxonomy): Bacteria > Pseudomonadota > Gammaproteobacteria > Chromatiales > Chromatiaceae > JAYEJW01. The sequence continues at coordinate 5,526 of JAYEJW010000534.1, read as the reverse complement.
AGCGGAGCAGTTGCTTGGCAACCTTCTTGTTGCCGATCAGGTTGTCGTCGACGAAGAACAGGCTGCGAACCCCTTGGGCACGCAGTACATCCATCTCGGCGCCGACTTGCTCCAGGGGCTTGGTGCGGGGTCGCCGTCCGAACATGACGATGATGTCACAGAACTCACAGCGATAAGGGCATCCGCGCGAGAACTGCAGGCTGACGGTTGTGTAACGATCCAGCTTCAGGAGGTCGTAACGGGGTGTAGGAGAATGCCTCAGATCCACTTCTCCGGTTTCCCGGTACAAGGTGCGCACGGCATGCTCCTCGAAATCCGCACAGAATACCGGCCAGATGTATTCCGCTTCGCCGGCCACCACCGTGTCGGCGATGTCGGCGTAGCGATCGGGACAGAGAGAGGCATAACTGCCCCCGGCGACCACGTAATAGTCTTGGCCGCGGTAATACCGCAGCAACTCCTCCTGGCGAGCGAACTGGGTCCCCATGCCGCAGACGCCGATCAGGTCCGCTTCCGGCGAGAGGGGAAGGGGCTCCACGTTCTCATCGACGATCTGCACCTCCCAGTGGGGAGGACAGAGGGCGGCAAGGGTGGCCAAGCCGAGCGGAGGATTGATGGTGCGCTTGTCCGGAAAGATATTCTCGATCGTCCAGCGGAAACTCCAAAAGCTTTCGGGAAAACGTGGATTGATAAGCAGTAGACGGACCTTTCGAGGCATTGGGTGTCTCACCAGGGTGGGAGGCTGTGGGTGTCCCCGCTGCGGTGCGATAGCGCTATGTGCCGCTGCGTCCCTGCAGTCGGCAATCGGGCGGGGAGCATGGCCGTGTAGCCGTGATACGGAGCTGACCTTTCAGCGATTTCAAATCTATACGCGAATGCAGGCTGCGACGCGTTGACTTTTGTCAAGCAAAAAGCGGGCTGGCCGTACCCCAGGGGCGGCGGACATGCCACGTGGTCTTGTGCAATCGCGAGGTTCCGGGATTTCGCTTTCGCTCGTATTAGTCGCGAGGTTCCAGGATTTCGATTTCGCTCGTCTCAGCCGCCGGTCTGCTCTTTGTCCGCCTCCCCCTCCAGTCTGGGAAACAAAAATCGCTCCTCCCGTTCGACCCGTGCGGCGAGCGTTTCCAGGAGATGGTTCGTGTCCTTAAGAAACTCGTCACTGAACTCGAAGTCGCAGTTCTTGAGCCATTTCTTGTTGTATGCCTCGAACCACAGACGCAGGGAGTGCTCTCCACTGATGAATTTCCAGGCGGTGGACCTGACCTTCAGGTCACTATGGGTCAGCAGGGAGGGATACAGCTCCTTATCCTCGTTTGCCAAGTGGTCCTTCAGCTTTGCCGCGATCTCGCAAAGCAGGGTGTGGGCGCTTTTTGCCACGGGGCGGATTCGGAGCTGTTCTCTGTTCAGCAACGGGCGCAACTCCTCCGCCATCCCCAGGAGCTCTTTGTGCTGCTCGCGATAGACACTCACAGGCTGCATGAGTCGTACCTCCAGGTCGGATTTTCAGGCCACAGGCTTCCGGGCCGGGCATCGTATAGCCTCGTTAGCCTATTAACTCTAATATTTGGTCAGGTTCGTCGATTCGTCAAAAACTATTTGTTCGGGTGGAGGCCCCGGAACGACCCATGCCATCGCTCCATCAGGCCATAAAGCACCTCGAGGACCAGGTCAACCAGCGCATCCTGGGCCAGCGGCGGCTGGTGAACCGCATGCTGGTGGCTCTTCTGGCGGACGGGCACCTCCTGGTCGAGGGGGTGCCGGGGCTGGCCAAGACCAGCGCCGTCCGGGTGATGGCGGCAGGGATCGAGGGGGATTTCCACCGCATCCAATTCACACCGGACCTGCTGCCCGCGGACCTCACCGGCACTGAGGTATTTCAGCCGCAGGATGGCGGCTTCGTTTTCCGGCGCGGTCCTCTCTTCCACAATTTTCTGCTGGCGGACGAGATCAACCGGGCGCCGGCCAAGGTTCAGTCGGCCCTGCTAGAGGCTATGGCGGAGCGCCAGGTGACCATCGGCCGCCACACCTATCTCCTGGACGAGCTGTTTATGGTGATGGCCACCCAGAACCCCATCGAGCAGGAAGGCACTTATCCGCTGCCCGAGGCCCAGCGGGACCGCTTCCTGCTCCAGGTGCGGGTGGACTACCCGGACACAGCGGCCGAGCAGGAGATCGTTCGCCTAGTGCGCGGCCAACGGTTGGCGAACAAGACACTGGACGCCGACACGGGCCCGAAGATCGGCCGCGATACCTTGCTTCAGGCGCGCCGGGAAGTGCTGGAGCTACACCTGGCCCCCGCGTTGGAGAACTACCTCGTGCGGTTGGTCGGCGCCACCCGCCAGCCGGCACCCTTCGACCGGGAGGCCGCAGAGTGGGTGGCCTTCGGCGCCAGCCCGCGCGCCAGCATCGCCTTGGACCTGGCCGCCCGGGCCCATGCCTGGCTCGCGGCGCGAGACTATGTCTCGCCCGCGGACATCCAGGCCCTCGCCCCCGATGTGTTGCGCCATCGCATCATCCTGGGCTATGAGGCGGAGGCGGACGGCGTCACCACCGATCAGGTGATCGAGCGCCTGATCGCCAGGGTCGCCGTCCCCTGAGCCGGCCATGTCCGAAATCCCGGAGCTCCCGGTCCATCATCAGGGCGTATGGGTCAGCGTCGATGAGCTGCGCTCCCTGAGAGGGCGCGCGGGTGGACTAGGCGTGAGCCCCGGCGAAGCGGTGGCCAGCCTGTTCCCCGGGGCATTCCGCTCGGTTTTTCTGGGGCGGGGGCTGGATTTTCATGAGGTGCGCGCCTACCAACCCGGGGATGACTTTCGCACCCTGGACTGGAGGGTGACCGCGCGCTCCGGAACATTGCACACCAAGGTGTTCCGGGAAGAGCGGGAACGCAGTCTCTATCTTCTTGCCGACGCGGGCCCCTCCATGCACTTTGGAACCCGTAACGCCTTCAAGTGGGTTGCGGCGGCTCGTCTTGCCGCTCTGGCTGGCTGGTTGGCGGTCGAGGCGGGCGACAGGGTGGGCGGCCTGGTGTTCGGCGCCGGGCCCGGCTGCCCCATGCGCCTGCCCGCCGCCGGAGAGGCGGGTGCACTGGGTCTGTTCGGCCTGCTGGCGGAGGTTCGGCGACGCGTTGAGACACCGGCCTGCGGGCTGCCCGGTGCTCTGGCCCGGCTGCGTCGCTTGGCCCGTCCCGGCAGCCTGGTGCTGATCCTCAGCGACTTCTCCGGGCTGGACGGCGAGGCACCGCGCCTGTTGAGCCGTCTGGGGCGCCACCACTTCCTTGCCGGTGTTTTGGTCTTCGATCCCCTGGAAGCACAGCCGCCGCCCCCGGGCCTCTATCCGGTAGGCGACGGCCGCACCGTGCGGCTGATGGATACCTCGGACCGGCGGCTCGCGAAAGGGCTGGAGTCCCGGTTCTCCGCCCGCCGACAGATGGCCGCCAAGGTTTTCCGCGGGCTGGGGGCCCGGTTCTTCACGCTCGGCACGGACCGGGATCCGGCCGAGGTGCTGCGCGCTGCGCTTACTCCGGAGAGAGGCGCCCGTGAAGGCTGAAGAGTTCCTCCGAGGCCTGCACGACATCCAGATCCCGGGCCAGGTGGCCCTGTGGCCCCCGGCCCCCGGCTGGTGGGTCCTGGGACTCGTCCTAGTCGCCGCCCTGGCTTCCGTCCTGTGGCTTTGGTGGCGGCGCCTCGCCCTGCGCCGGGCGGCGCTGCGGGAGCTCGCGCGATTGGAGTCCGCCTTTCGCCGTGACGGGGACGGCGCCGCGCTTGCCAGGGGCATCTCCGGTCTGCTGCGGCGTGTCGCCCTGGCCCGTTCGCAGCGCTCGGAGGTGGCGGGTCTTTGCGACGAGGCATGGCTCGCCTGGCTGGACCGGCGTGGGGGAGGCGATGCTTTCCGCCGCGGCTCCGGCAGGGCACTTGCGACCGCCCCCTACAGGCGGGACACGATCCCCGTTTCCGAGACGCTGGCCGGCGTGGCGCGCCGCTGGATACGGTTGAACACCTGATTTTTCTGCCCACTGACAACTGTCGACTGACGAGTTGGAAATGATCGAGCTGCTCTGGCCCTGGGTCCTGCTGTCTCTCCCGCTGCCCTGGCTGGTACGGCGCCTGGTTACGCCTGCGGTTTCTCCGGCCGACGCGATTCGTGCGCCCTTTTTTCATGACCTGGCGCCGGCGGCGGGAAGACGCGGCCGAGCCTTCCTGCCGGCTTCGCGCGCCGCTCTGTCTCTGATTGCCTGGCTGC
>JAYEJW010000534.1:0-1184 GCA_034716535.1 Pseudomonadota bacterium | reverse complement strand
CCTGGCTGCGTCTCGGCCCGTTTGGGTGGACGCCGACCGGCCACTGCCCACCACGGGCCGCGATTTGATGCTGTTGATCGACATCTCCGGCAGCATGCGGACCATGGACTTCACCCGGGAAGGTGAGCCGCTGGACCGGCTCACCGCGGTGAAGCGGGTGGCGGGTGAGTTCATTGAAAATCGCACGGGTGACCGGCTCGGGCTCGTCCTGTTCGGCGCCCGCCCCTATCTGCGCGCGCCCTTGAGCTTCGACCGCAAGGCGATCGGGGCGCTGGCGGATGAGGCCGAGATCGCACTGGCCGGGGAATACACCGCCATCGGGGACGCCATCGGCCTGGCGGTGAGGCGCCTGCGGGAGCTGGAGGCCGAGACCAGGGTGATTGTCTTGCTGACCGACGGGGCCAACAACGAGGGCGCGGTCTCCCCCCGCCAGGCGGCGGACCTCGCCGCGGAGGAAGGCGTCCGCATCTACACCATCGGTGTCGGCGGCCGGGAAACGGCGGCCCCGAACCCCTACGGCATCTGGTCCGCCAAGGGGGCGGCGCGGCTCGAGCGGGAGATCCTGGAGGAGGTCGCGGGCCGGACCGGTGGAAGCTACTTCCATGTGCTCGACGCGGAGGGGCTTTCCCGGGCCTATGCGGAGATCGACCGACTGGAGCCCGCCCTGGGAGCGGACTTGCGGGAGTACACGGCCATTGCGCTCTATCCTTGGCCGCTGGCGGCGGCCCTGGCCCTAGGAGCGCTCCTCGTCTTCCGCCGCGGACGGGTACGGCGGGGGAGGGGGTGAGCCATGCCGGAAGGTTTCCTTCTCCTGCGCCCCTGGTGGCTGCTGGGCCTGCTGCCCTTGATCTGGTTCCTCCGGCGCGGCCCGCGGGGTCCCGCCAGCCCCTGGGAGGGACTGGTGGATCCCCATCTTCTGCCGCATCTCCTGGTTGCGCCGCAAGCTGGGCCCAATCGGAGCTGGAGCCTTGCGCTGCCGCTGGTCTGGATCCTGGCCGTGCTGGCCCTCGCAGGACCGGCGTGGGACCGGGGCCCGCCGGTGCATTACCGCACCCGGACACCGCCTCTGGTCATCGCCCTCGACCTGTCCCGATCCATGGATGCCGGCGATCTCCGGCCGTCGCGGCTGGCGCTCGCCCGCGCCGAGTTGCGCGAACTGCTCGAAGAGCTGTCGCCGTATCATT
>JAYEJW010000533.1:0-7166 GCA_034716535.1 Pseudomonadota bacterium | reverse complement strand
CCGGCTGCTCATGGCCGGTCTTCTGCTATGGCAATGGAGTATCACCGCTTACCCTGAGGATGTTTTTCCGGAGCTCGATCTGGAGACACGGATCACTGCGGTGAACGAGGGAGATCTTAGATTCCTGAAAGCGGGAGAGGCAGTTAACTATCATCTCCATTTGAACAAGATTGAGATCACAGAGGTGAGCTTCGACGAAGGGTGGGTCACCCTGCGTCAATGTCACGAGAACATCGACGCGGTCCCGTCAGCACAGATCCTGTATCGCGCTGGGAGGATCCAGAATCTCATCATCACTGCGAGCAGGAACATCGGTAGCGCCAGGGTCGAGGGCCACAGCGTTCAACTGGAGGACGTCAGCGAGCAGGCACGTCTCTGCGTGGAGGGAGAAAGTCGAGCGCTCGTCGCCTTGGGAGGCGGCGGCTATGCATTGCGGAATGGGCCCTTTATGCGGCGCTTCCTCGATGGCTACTATCCCATGCGTGTGCTCATCGAAATCACCTTCCCGGTGGACGAGCTGGTGTTGACGGGGATCGAGCCGTCACCTCAAGTCGGCTTCGAGGTCGTACCCGGCGAAGGCGTCATCAAGGTGGACGCGCTTTTCGAGGGTCGTCTTTCCACCTGTTTTCTCTTTTGTGAGCCGGACTCGCCGAACTGCATTGCCGATCCGCACCAGTGCCGTGTCCTGCCTCCTCGATGAGCTGACCGCCTTGTTCGGATAATACCCGGAACGCACCGGGTGCTGGCGTTACATCGCGCCTTGTCGGATCAGGGGAAAAGGCTCGGGAGTGTTGGCCCTTGGATGCTCTTGCCGGAACGCCAGGGTTGCCCGTTAACCGGAACACATCCTATACAATAGGTTCGGAAACCGCCCAAGGGCCGGGTTCCAACCGGTCTTAATCAGTGCTCGCGAATGTAGGACAAGTGGAGACTGTCATGCCGCGTTATCGTTCCCGTACGACCACCCATGGCCGCAATATGGCCGGCGCCCGCGCGTTGTGGCGGGCCACCGGTATGAAGGACGAGGACTTTGAGAAGCCCATCGTGGCGGTCGCTAACTCCTTTACCCAGTTCGTGCCTGGCCACGTCCACCTCAAGGACCTGGGTCAATTGGTGGCGCGTGAGATCGAGAAGGCGGGCGGGGTTGCCAAGGAATTCAATACGATTGCCGTGGATGACGGCATCGCCATGGGGCATGGCGGCATGCTCTATTCCCTGCCGTCGCGCGACATCATCGCCGATTCTGTTGAGTATATGGTCAACGCTCACTGCGCCGATGCGCTGGTGTGCATCTCCAACTGCGACAAGATCACCCCCGGAATGCTGATGGCCGCCCTGCGGCTCAACATTCCGACCGTGTTCGTGTCCGGCGGCCCCATGGAGGCCGGAAAGGTGATTCGCAAGGGTGCAGAGCTGCATCTTGATCTGGTCGATGCCATGGTGGCTGCGGCTGATCCGAAGGAAAGTGACGAGGCGGTCGCGGAGCTCGAACGCTCCGCGTGCCCGACCTGCGGCTCTTGTTCGGGGATGTTCACCGCCAACTCCATGAACTGTTTGACAGAGGCCCTGGGGTTGAGCCTTCCGGGCAACGGCTCCCTGCTGGCGACCCATGCCGACCGCCGGGAGCTCTTCCTGGAGGCCGGGCGCCTCGTGGTCGCGCTGGCGAAGCGCTATTACGAGCAGGACGATGCGAGCGTCCTGCCTCGCGCGATTGCGGATTTCCGAGCCTTCGAGAACGCGATGAGCCTGGACATCGCCATGGGCGGATCCACGAATACCGTGCTGCACCTACTGGCCGCCGCCCACGAGGCGGGCGTGGATTTTACCATGACCGACATCGACCGCCTCAGCCGCAAGGTCCCGAATCTGTGCAAGGTGGCGCCGGCAACGCAGAAGTACCATATGGAGGACGTCCACCGCGCCGGTGGCGTTCTTGGAATCCTCGGCGAGCTCGATCGCGCGGGTCTGGTCCACCGCGAAGTGACCACGGTGCACAGCCAATCGCTGGGCGAGGCCCTGGATCGTTGGGACCTGATAGGTACCGAGGAGGAGCAGGCGAAGGCGCGCTATCTTGCGGCGCCCGGCGGTGTTCCGACCCAGGTAGCTTTCAGCCAGGACAACCGTTGGCCGGGACTCGATCTGGATCGGGCCAATGGCTGTATCCGCGACCTGGAGCACGCCTACAGCAGGGATGGCGGTCTCGCTGTCCTGTTCGGGAATCTGGCCCAACAGGGGTGCATCGTCAAGACTGCGGGTGTGGATGCATCCATCCTCACTTTCACCGGCCCGGCCCGGATTTACGAGAGCCAGGAAGCGGCAGTCGAGGGGATCTTGGGGGATCAGGTGACCGCGGGCGATGTCGTCGTTATTCGCTACGAGGGTCCCAAGGGCGGTCCCGGCATGCAGGAGATGCTCTACCCCACCAGCTACTTGAAGTCCAAGGGACTCGGCAAGGTCTGCGCCCTGATCACCGACGGCCGTTTTTCGGGCGGGACCTCGGGGCTATCCATTGGCCACGTCTCGCCGGAGGCCGCCGAGGGTGGGATGATCGGCCTGGTTCGGGAGGGTGATCCCGTTGAGATCGACATCCCCAACCGGGCGATCAATCTTCTCGTTTCAGACCAAGAGCTGGCCAATCGCCGTCGGGCTATGGAGGCGAGAGGCACTGTGGTCTGGCAGCCGGAGAACCGGGAGCGTCCTGTGTCGGCTGCCCTGCAAGCCTATGCAGCGCTGACCACGAGCGCGGCGCGCGGTGCGGTCCGCGACCTGTCACAACTGAAATGACAGTGTCTACAGCGATCCCCAGGAGCTCTTGCGGCGCTGGAAACGCAGGTGGGGCAGAAGAAGCCCGATGAGGATGCCGCCCGCCACCACGCCGGCGCCGATCAGGAACCAACGCTGGGTCGTCTGGTTGTTTAGATCCCGGTTCTCCTGCTGAAGATCTGCCACTTGGCGCGTAAGGTCCGCTACCCTCCTGCGCAGCTCCGAACGCTCCTGGGTTATCTGCACAACGTTTGCCGAGGCGTGCCTGATGGTTGCGAGCTCTTGCTCGAGCTGATCCTTTTCCCTTTCCAGGTCTTCGTGATCGGCCCGCAATGTCTCGTGCTCGGACTGGATCTTCGTTAATCGGGCGGTCAATTGATCCGGCGCTTGCTGCAGCTCCTTCAGACGCGTCTCCATGGCGGCGAGGCGGTCGCGAGCAACCGGTTCTGCCAGCAGTTGGCGCGTAAGCACGTAACCCACTGAATCGTCATCCGCGCGTACTTTCGAGTAGCTTGACGAGGGGTTTGAGCTCAGTATTTCCACCGCCGCGCCGCTGGGAAGCATGCGCACGATCTTGTGCTTTGTGCTCTCGCCGAGACGCAAGGTGATCTGGAACTGATCGGTCACGTAACCTGTTTCGGCGAGGGCCTGGACAGTACCGCAGAGACCAAACAGGAACAGCAGAAGGCGCTTCACGAAAAACCTCCCGAGGCGACCCTCTGGTGCCCTGGATGAGTATGTGAGAGGAGGATCGACGGTCAAGAGTGTCGTTCTTGTTGGGTCCTGTCGAAGCCGCTCGATGCCAACATGGGTGGCGGGTCGTCACGCCACCTGCGTCGACGTCAGGGGTTGCCTACAATCAGAAGCTCGAGCAGCGCCTTCTGGGCGTGGAGGCGGTTTTCCGCTTCCTCCCACACCACCGATTGGGGGCCGTCGATCACCGAGGACGTCACTTCTTCCCCGCGGTGGGCCGGCAGGCAGTGCATGAACAAGGCGTCCTGCGCCGCATGTGCCATGAGTGCGTCATCGACCCGGAACGGCGCAAACACCCCCTCGCGGTGCTTCTGTTCGTCCTCTTGACCCATGCTGGCCCAGACGTCGGTCACGACGAGATCCGCCTGCTCCGCCGCGGCAACCGGATCACGGAAGACCCTGCAACGACTCCCTGCCGCGGCGAGGATGTCGGCGTCCGGATCGAATCCTTCCGGACAGGCGATATGCAGCTCGAAATCGAACAGCCGAGCGGCGTTGATGTAAGAGTGGCACATGTTGTTGCCGTCGCCGATCCAGGCGACCCTTTTCCCGCGGATGTCGCCGCAACGCTCGTGGTAGGTCAACATGTCGGCCAGCAGCTGACAGGGGTGAAAGCGATCGGTGAGGCCATTGACGACGGGCACCAGGGAGTGCGCGGCGAAGCGCTCCACCTTTTCGTGCTCGAAGGTGCGGATCATGACCGCGTCCACCATTCGCGAGAGTACCCTGGCGCTGTCCTCGATCGGCTCGCCGCGGCCGAGCTGGGTGTCCCGCGGCGATAGGAAGCAGGCGTGGCCCCCGAACTGGGCCATACCGACCTCGAAGGAGACCCGCGTTCGCGTCGAGGATTTCTCGAAGATCATGGCCAGAGTGCGATTCTTGAGAGGCTCGAACACCTCCCCGGCGACCTGCATTCGCTTGAGCTCGCCGGCCCGTTCCAGGAGGCTGTGAGCCTCCTGCGGGGAGAGATCCAGTAGGGTAAGGAAGTGGCGAAGCGGTTTGTGCCCGGAGTCCATGTTCGTGAGTCGTTTCGCTTAGTTCGGCGGAGCTTCCAGGAAACGCTTGACCAACTTCGTCAGCCCCTGCAAGAGCTGGTCGGCCTCGGCGGGGCGCAGGATCAGGGGCGGCAACAACCGGATGACCCTCTCCGCGGTTACGTTGATGAGTAAGCCTTCGTCCAGGGCCTGTTGGACGAGGGCCCCGCAAGGTCGGTCCAGCTCGATGCCGAGCATGAGACCACGCCCGCGGATGTCCTTCACGCCATCGACCTCCTCCAGCTCGCGGTGGAGTGCGGAGAGCAGATACTCCCCCATGCTCGCGGCGCCGTCTACCAGCCTTTCGCGCTGCAGGGTCTCGAGCACCGCCTCGGCGGCGCGGCAGGCCAGGGGATTGCCACCGAAGGTGGACCCGTGCGTGCCCGGACCGAGGACCTCCGCCGCTGCGCCCCGTGCAAGGCAGGCACCGATGGGCACGCCGTTGCCGAGCCCCTTGGCCAATGTCATGACGTCCGGCGTGATGCCCTGGTGCTGGTGCGCGAACAGCTTTCCGGTGCGGCCCATGCCGGTCTGGATCTCGTCCAGCATCAGCAGCCAGTTATGGCGGTCGCACAGCTCGCGCAGACGATTGAGGTAGTCGGCGCTCGGGACCTTGATCCCCCCCTCACCCTGGATTGGCTCGACCAGGATGGCGACGAGGTTCGGGCGGTTCGCCGCCGCTGTCTCCACCGCGTTCATGTCGTCGTATGGGACACGAACGAAGCCTTGCACCAACGGCTCGAAGCCTGCTTGCACCTTTCTGTTGCCGGTGGCGCTCAGGGTCGCCAAGGTACGTCCGTGGAAGCTGGACTCCATTACCAGGATGGCGGGTTGCGTCACCCCCCGACGGTGGGCGTGAAGGCGGGCGAGCTTGATTGCGGCCTCGTTGGCCTCCGCGCCCGAGTTGGAGAAAAAGACGCGGTCCATCCCCGAGAGTCCGGCCAGGGCCTCGCCCAGGGTCTCCTGCGCGGCGATGTGATAGAGATTGGATGTGTGGATCAGGCTCCCGGCCTGATCGCACAGGGCCTCTCGCACCGCGGGATGGGCGTGTCCCAGGCCACACACGGCGATACCGGAGAGGGCGTCGAGATAGCGTTTGCCCGTCGTGTCCCACAGCCATACGCCTTCGCCGCGGGCGAAGGTGACGGGTAAGCGCGTGTAGGTGGCCATCAAGGGTTCGCTCATACGCTGAACTACATCCCGTAAAAAAACAAAAAGGCGGCTCCATGTGGACGGAAACCGCCTCCAGTCGATAACTCAAGACCCTGAAGTATATCCGGATCTGCAGAATTCTAACAAGCGCGTGACCTTGTGGAGTCCTCAAGATTGCGACCGGGGGGGCAGGCGTCGGCATGAACGGCGTTGGTGGAATCACGGCGGCGAGCCCGAACGGTACCCGGTCTGGCCGGATGAGGGGCCCAACCGGTGACAACGGCGAGAGCTGTTAGAACGCTGCCGCGAAGCGCTCGACGAACTCGCCGTAAGCATCCTCCGGCAGGTTGTTGATTCCGCCGGCCGCCTTGCGACCGCCTCCGCTGGGAAACTGTCGGCAGAGATCGTCGGCGCCCTCGCCCGTTGCGAGGGGTGCGCGGACGCTGACCAGGAACCCGCCCTCGGGCAACCGCGTCAGCAAGGCATGCGCGCGATCGGGAGTCGCCCGGGCAAGATCATTGGCCAGCACGCCGCTGACGCGCCGCGCCCAGGCCTTTGCGGGTAAGATGTAAAGCCCGTAGCGCACCGTTTCGATCTCCGGGCGCGCCGCCGATGCCTTTGCCATGTCGTCCGCGTATCCCCGCCGCAAGGCTGCGAAGGTGTGGTCTTCGGCGATGAAGTCCAGCGGGTTGACATAGGGATGCAGCCGGCGGAACAGCTCGTCGGGCGGAAAATGCAGGTCCGTTATCCGCGCCCCGTATCCGTTGTAGTTGAGGTAGATGCCCAGTTCGCGAAGGGCGGCGAGCTGCGGTTCCTCAAGCCCCAGGGGAGCGGCGGCGCGGCGCGCTGCCGCGTCGAAGTTGTCGCCGAAGGTGCCCACCAAGGCCCAGGCCCGGTGTTCGCCGTGCAGGTAGTCGTCAACGAGGAGGCTGGTCCCTTTGTCGGGGAGGGTCTCGATGTGGACATCAAGGTCTACGTGAAGCGGTATCTCACCCGGGTAGTGATGGTCGAAGTAGCGCACCCGAGCGCCGCGGCTTAGGAGATCGAGAAGCGCGTCCCGGTTCTTGTCCAGAGAGATATCGAGTGCGGTTACCTCGTCGCCGGATGCGGCTTCCACGCGCCCGAGCAGTGCGATGTCGCGCTTGACACCGGTCACCAATGTTGCTTCGCGGGGTTCTGCCAGCCGCAGCTGTTGGAGGGCGCAGATGCCGTCCGCGTCACCGTTGAATACGTCGTAAAACGCCATGTCAGCCTGATTCCGATTCTGTGGGTCCGAAGCGTACAGCCGATTATCCGGCCAACGCCCGGCTACCGCCAGCACACGGGTGCGGCGGGATCCCAGGGCGAATCCGTTCTCGCGAGGATCCTAGCGTTAAGTAGAAAGTTACCCCACGTTCTGGACAATCCTCCCGTGCGAGGGTATAAAGCACACCAACACCCAGCGGTCCGAGGTCGTGTGCTTGA
>JAYEJW010000532.1:0-7181 GCA_034716535.1 Pseudomonadota bacterium | reverse complement strand
AAGCGTAAGGGACTGAAAATAAAGCTTCCAGACACCATTCCAGATCTTTTTGACGACCCTAAATCAGCCGGGGGGTAGTATGAACAGCGATCCAAGTAGCTGCGGATGTCCGCATCGACGACGACCGTTTGGCCCTGGAAGGTGATGACCCGCTGGATCTCGCAGATGGCCTGCGTCGCATCGCGTCCGGGACGAAAGCCGTAGGAGCACGGCAGGAAGTTCGTCTCGAAGATGGGTTCCATCACCAATTTCGCCGCCATCTGGACCACGCGATCTTTGATGACGGGAATGCCCAACGGGCGCTTTTCGGCTTTGCCGGGCTTGTCGATCCAGCAACGCTTCACCGGTAACGGTCGGTAGGTCTTGGCGTGCAGCTCCTGGCCGATCTCGGCCAACAACGCATCCACCCCAATGACCGTCTCGATGGTGGCGATGCTGTGCTCGTCGATGCCCGGCGCTCCCTTGTTCGCCCGTACCCTCGCCCACGCCTCTTGCAGCACATCACTGCGGTAGAGCTTGTCGTAGAGCGCTCCGAATCTCCTATCCAGCGACTGTTTCGCTGCACGGGAGAGCTTCTCTTGTAAGGCTTGGACGGATAAAAGCATGTTCATAGCCTTGCGGCATTCATGCGCCCTTCCTCACAGGACAAGCGCGGTCAAAGTACGGCCGCACGCTCGGGATGGGTTGTGTTGTCCCATCCGTCATCACTTCAAGGCCGCTCCGACACCCCTCGACCCATCGCGCCGCTCTTGCCGGTATTAGCCGACTTGAGCCGCGCTTACCGCCGTCGGAGAACGGCGGAGGCCGTAGGGCTTCAGGTTCAAGGTTCCTCTGTCTTTCCCCGCATACCGCTGGCCTTACCCCGGGTCCCCGACAGGTTCGTGTACCCTTTCCATCCCCTGTCGGCACTGGCCTTCCCCATAAACGTAGAAGGTCGGCGTGTAGCCCGTCTCTCAACGGGTTTATCCCCCAACCGGACTCTTTCAGCAATTTGCGTCCGGCCTGATTTCACGAGGCTGCACCATTCGCGTGATGCTACGGTCTGCGGGTTTGGCTAGCACCCCTGGCTGAATACGACTCGGGAATCCACATAACGGTAGGTGCGGGGAAATCTGTTGCCGGCGGCTTTCGCCATACGCCGGTGCCTCATTCCTCACCTTGGTTACGCACTTCGTCGAGCCTTCTCGGCACATTGTCGGGGCAAGTTCAGCCGCTGCATTGCTGCAACGACCCGCCCCCAGCCTATCCACCTGAAAGGACAATTGGTGGAGCAAGGACTTTCACCTTGCAAGATAGAGGTCTTGGAACCTCGTACACGCCGGCGGTCAGAGAAAGTAAACCGATTCAAAAGGAGTGTCGCGTACACGTGATATCTGTCGGGGACTTCTGCTTCCGACAGGACTCGCGCAATGGCGACAACCCAGTTTAGCTGCGGACGTCCTGCGATCGCGGCGACGATCCACACAGCGGAGCGTCACATCGTCCCCAATGACTCGACGGCGTGCCGGATGCGCTTGCATATCGCCTCCACTGGCTACGGGACCTATCGGCCCCTTCGCGACTCCGGCGATACTCCCGCGCCGACGCCTGCCGCGGACTACCCGCCTCGTGCTTCGCACTTCCCTAGCGGGCAGCGCCGGCACGAAGTTTTTTGCAAGCACAGGGGACTGGTGAGCCTCGAGAGCAACCCGGAAAAACAACTGAAATATTTCGACTTTATCGACATCTACGCCGATCTGGACGACAATGAACGGGCCAGATACGAGCGGGAGTATCCTGAAGGGGCAGAGATCATGGGCACGTTTTCTGAACGCTATATCCAGCAAGGCATGGAACAGGGCGAGCAGCTCGGCGTTCGCAAGGGCGAAGCCAAGGTCCTGCTGACGCTCCTCCAGCTCAAGTTTGGCGATGTCCCGGAGTCGGTGCGCGCCCCAATCGACGAAGCCGATGCGGAGACGCTGCTTCAGTGGTCGACGCGCGTACTCACTGCAAACAGCGTCGACGAGGTCATCGCCGACGACCGCTAGGGGGTCGACACGCCTCTACCCGAGCTAGTAGGCGCGCGCCTCGCCGAGCGTTGATACCCTGCCTCTGCTACCTTGCCCCGGCTTATTGAGAAGCTACATCAGCAACGCGGAATATTATCCCTTTCGGGGCGTTGGGCGCAAAAGGCCGTGTTGTAACAGATTGTTTTGAAACGCGAACAAACCTTTTGATTCAAGCACTAATTAGGGAAATGGCGAATAAGAAGACCTGCTCGTGGACGGACTTTCTGGGTGAGTTCGGAAGCGCCCTCGACCGCTGGGAGGAGCGTATAGAGACGTTCAAGAAATCCAAGGAGTCCGACGGTCGCCCCCCGCCTCTGATCTATCGCCCCGCGTGGGATGCGAGTCCGGATCCCAGACATCTGTGCATAGGCGTTGGCGACTGGTCGAGATACCCCTGGAAAGCGCCTCAGGAAGGCCAAAAAGTCGGAATCCTGCTCAACAACAAGGGGGCGCCCTCTCCGGGCTCGGCTCGCTATGCATCGATCTGTGACATGGTCACCGATTTGGACTTTGCGGCTTGGCCGGTCTGGTCGCGGGCCACGGCTGATCTGGGCACGCCGTCCGAGCTGCTCGGGCGTTTTACGCTGGTCGTCGAGGATGTATCACCCGACAGCTGTCTCGGCTTGATCCTGTTTTTCGCCCGCTCCTGCGGAGTACCACGTGATGAACTCCCGGCACCCTGGATCGACTACGCACGGCGCTGGGAAGAGGGAGACGTCAAGACCACCGGCGCACCTTTCGAGTCATGGGGCGCTCTGCACAGCGCTTTAGCGCACAGCTTCGCCCCGCCCACGGACGAGGGCTCGTCCGTTCCCTCAGGAGGCATCCAGGACCGCGAAGCGGATCTCTGCCTTACGCGCGCTTGGCT
The DNA here is from genome assembly GCA_034716535.1 of Pseudomonadota bacterium. Taxonomy (GTDB): domain Bacteria; phylum Pseudomonadota; class Gammaproteobacteria; order Chromatiales; family Chromatiaceae; genus JAYEJW01. The sequence continues at coordinate 4,265 of JAYEJW010000532.1, read as the reverse complement.
TTCTTGCCTGCGATTCGATGCCGCGGCATTAGCCTCCAGCGCCCTCCCCAACTGTATGTCCGCCATGGACTTGATCGTCGAGGACCAGTTGGCCAGGGGGTTTCTGAACTATGAGCAGCAGAACTATCTGTCGTCGCTAGGCGAGGCGACATGCTTGCAGCTCTTGGTGCCGATGGAAGGGATCGGACACCGCCAGCTGATGGTGGACACCATGCTGTTGGAGGAAGAGATTCCGGACGGAACGAAGAAGGTCTTCGCACGCAATGATCGTGAGCACACCTGGCTGCACGACGGGTTTGCATTGATGGCGCTGAATCGACCGCACGAGATCTACCAGGGATCGGGGAATGACATCGTGGTCTCGGCCGATACGACCTTTAAGATCGAGCTTTCAGACCTGTGGAGGGCGCTCGAGGCTCGCGAGGACGCGCTTTGGGCCGGCGAGCGTCCCTGCGATAAGCCGCGGCGCGACATGGTCCGAGGCTACCCGCAGGGCAAGCGCCCGGATGGCAGCAATGCACCGAATCAGCCCTGGTTCCTATTCCCGGACCTCTCCTTGGTAGCCGCGCCTAAGCATATCTTCGAGCCGAGCGACGGGGCGTCCGGTGTCCTCGGCAGTCGACTCGATTGGCCCGAAGTCCGGGAGATCCTCTGGCAGACCTACCAACCCATGAGGTTTCTTGAATTTGACGACCTGAACGCGCCGGAGCCGCTATCGCCGGTGAGGCTCGAGGTCTGTCGCCCTCAGCTGTTCGGGAAAGAGGGCCATTCTCGCCGGCGTGCGCTCTATCGTCTCGCGTGGCGGCAAACGGTCGTTTGCAGTCAGGCCGCCCGGCTCTCGCCGACGGCCAAACGATGCTACGCCGCACTTGCCGCACGTGGTGGTGACTTCCAGGGAGGAAGTCGGCCCATCGCGCTCGTGGAGCTGCCGCAGCCGGCGAGCTTCGACTTTCTCTCCTTCGAAGGCGGCTTCGCCGTCGTGCATCGCAATGGCACCGTCCTGGTTGATGACTGGCGCACCAGCAAGCTCCCCGACCAGGAACTGTGCCGGGAATTCGAGCTGTGTACGCGCCGGTTGGCGGCAATCGCGGCGCTGGAGGTGAGTATCGGAAAGCTCATCGAAGAGCAGACCCGGGAGATGACCGAGTCGGTCCACCAACTCGACCACCTCGCCATCCTCGATGTGCTGACCCGTTTCAAGATTGAGATCGCCAGCGAGCTGACGGCAACTGCCCTGCAGACCAATGATCCCGAGGTGATCGAGTTCCGCGCCGTGATCGAGCGACGTTGGGGCATGGCAGAACGTCTCCAAGAGGCCTACCGCAACATCGACAGGGTGGAGGGCTCGATCCGTGCCTACAGCGAACTCTACACCAATCGGCGTGTGAACCAGCTGACCGTTTACGGGTTTCCGTTGGTCCTGGCTACGGGGCTGTTGGCGTTGTTGCTGCCGGCACCGGACGAAGAACACTCGAGTTATCTCGCGGAGGTCCACTGGATCTTCGAGAGATTTCATTGGCACAGTTTCTTCTATTTCTGCCTGTTTACCGTTGTCGGCATCTTGCTGCTGAGGTACTGGCCACGCCGGTCTGCTGCCAGGGCTCGCTGGCCCTTTGTCAAGAAGCTCCGCGAGTGGCTCAATCGATCAAGGCACTGAGGCCGAGAGGTGCCGGGACAACCATGGGTCGCCATACCCGACCGCTGGGCGCCAGTGGCTTCAATCGTCGTATCGACCGCTCGATGCTCGAGCGGGGGAGCAAGGTGCCACAAGTCGGTCGGCTAAGCCGCTAAGAGGCGGCTCATTGGTGTCGGATCGGAGGGGATGTTGTCGCCGCGCACTGCGATCGTCAACAGACCCTAATCGTGGAGCTGTCGCCATAGGGCGTCCGCCGGCGCCAGCTGCCTCATGAGGTCAGCGGTCGCGTAGGAGGTCTCCTCATCGTTGCCCGCGATGAGCCAGTATCTCGGACGGCCGTCCAACTTGAAGACCTTGCCAAAGCCCTCCTCGCGCTCGACATGGATGAACAGCTTTTCGAAGTCGGGCTGATCGCCGAACAAGTCGGCCACCTGTCTGCCGATGTGCGGCGCCTTGGGGCCGCCGAAGAGGTAGATCTCCTTGGCCGCCTGCCAAGCGCTCCCGTTGCCATACTCTTTCGGCGTCAGGAGCCGATAGGATCTTCCCTCGCGCTCGAGCCAATCCAACAGGACATCTGCGACCCAGAGATCGAATTCGTTGCTGACGACGACCTGGTCCGGTGTATCCGCGAACCGGTTCTCCTGGAATGGCTCCAGCAGTGACCGAGTAAACGACGCAGCGATACCGACTGCGTTCAGCTGTTTGCAGAGCTCCCGCAGATACAGGCTAGTGGTCTGCCCGATCGCCCGCTTGTGGAATGCGAGTTCCGTGGCCAGCGCACGCAGACTCTGGCGCTCCGCGTCTGGGTCCGCAAGCCGCCCAGGCGTCTCACGCAGGGCTCGGATACGGCAATAAACCTCCCGAACACGTTGCTCGACGACGCACAGCATCCGCTTCGGATCGAGGCCGCTGATCGCAGCGATATCGACGGAATGGCCGAGTCGCTCCTCGAGCACGCTGGTCGACTCGACAAAGGCCTCGGCCGACTTGATCAGATCTCCGGCCGACATCAGGTTCCAGGCAGCGTTTCTTACCAGTCTGGTTGCCATCATCCAACCCGATCCTGGGTGCTTCTTGGCCGCCTCGCGATAACGTTTGGCGCTGAGGCGATAGGCGTCTGAGAGCGGGCTGTCTTGCGAGTCACTGATCCATCCCAGCGCGTTGACCCAGTAGGCCGCGCGCTTGGGCTCGCTCGTATATAGGGCCTCGATGCGGGGAAGCAGACTCTCGAAATAGGGGACCAGGGAAAACGGCAGCTTTTCCGGCAGACGCTTGAGGTCGTCGAACAGGTCCTCTACACCGAGCTCGCTCAGCTTGTCGTCAAGGTAGCTGGTCTCCAGCAACAAGTCGCGAAGCCTGTCCAGTGCTTTGGCTTCGATCATGTGCCGGAGGCCGAAGTGCAGCGCATACTCACGCGCGGGGCCCGGAGATAGCCGCTTCCAGTCACTCGCCAGCGCGATCAGCGATTTGCGCGCTGTGGGGATCTCGGAGAGGAAAACCCCATCACGGTCCTCCCGGATATGATCGCCAAGGCTCTTGTGATACGGGAGGTAACCGATCCGCCCTTGCCAACGTTCCGGCCTCAGCATCCCACGCAAACCGGCCAGTATCTCGTCGACTATGCCTGCTTCTTCCGGCTCGATGGTCATCGAGCGCGTGAATGCGGCGACTAGCAGATCTTTGGTAATGGGTGCATAGCTCACGGCCGCGAGCGTCATGATGCGCGTCTTCACGATCGGGGCCTTGCCCATTCCCTGCCTCTCAAGCAGGTCGCGATAGTAGTCCTCGAGACTCCGAGGTAACCGGCGCTCGACGCTCCAGGGCTCGAGCTTGCCGGTTTGAAGGTCCTTCACTACCAGATCAACGTAGAGTGGCAGTCCCTCCCCATGCTGGGAGATCTGCTTGGCCAGACGATTGCTGACTCCGTCCCCGTCGTCTTGGTCCCAGCTCGCTATCTCGGGGCCAAGGGAGCCGAGACGGCTCAGCAGCATCGAGCGTATATCCGTCTCCGACATTGGTGGCAACATGCCGTCGCTATCGGAGAAGATCGGCCCGCTCTTGGCAGACAATGTATCGGTTCCCTCGGCCCTTCCGGAGCAGAGCCAAACAACATTGCGGCGGCGGTAGCTCAAGGGCCTCTGTACGAAATCCGGGTCAATGATCGCCGCCTCGTCCATGGCATCGATGACGAACAACAAAAAGGACGGGGGCTCTTTGTCGGAAAGCTCAAGGGTTGCAATCTGGTCTAGCAACTCGCCGAACTGCGACATGCGCCCGTTTGCGTCTTGCGCCGGCTTTAACTTCCCGAGCCCGGTAATAGCGGCAGCCGAGAGACGTGCGATCGCGTGGCGGTAAAACTGATCCGGATTGGTGCCATGGATGTCCTGGGCCTTGAAGCGCCAGGGAATCACCAGTGCCTGCCCTTCCTCGGCGCAGAGCGCTGCGACCTTTGCCAACAGTGCGCTCTTGCCGATGCCGGGCCGGCCACCAAGCCACAGCACCGGCGGACGGTCGCCGTGACGATCGAGGGCAGCGGTAATCGCCCGACGAGTACGCGCGATGTCCTCCTCGCGGCCAATCAAGGCGTCCGCCTGTTCGAGCCAATCGGTGGGCAACGCCCCTTCGTCTT
>JAYEJW010000531.1:2791-7216 GCA_034716535.1 Pseudomonadota bacterium | reverse complement strand
GCAAGACACTGCGCGCAAGGATGGTGACCTTGGCCCCGAGGCGTAGATAGGCCTGGGCCAACTCCAGGGCGACGACCGAACCGCCGATGACTACCAGATGCGTTGGTATCTTCTCGGCTACCAGCGCCTCGGTGGAGGTCCAATAGGGTGTGTCGCGGAGGCCGGGAATATCGGGTATGGCGGGCCGCGCACCGGTAGCGATCAAGATTCGATCGGCGATGACTGTCTTCTTCGTGCCATCGGCACGGGTCACGGTAAGGGTATGGGCGTCCTCGAACCGCGCCCAACCGCGAATGAGGTTGATGTCCGGATTGGTCGCAAGAATCTGCTCGTATTTTGCGTGACGCAGCCCTTCAACCCGGGCCTGCTGCTGTCGGACCAATGCGCCGCGGTCGATCCGTGGCCGATTCAGCGCAATGCCGTCGAACGCATGGCGGGCCTGCAGGTGTGCAATGTGGGCACCGCGAATCATGATCTTGGAAGGCACGCAGCCCACGTTCACGCAGGTCCCGCCGATCACATCACCGCCCTCGATCAGCGCAACGACGGCCCCTTCTTCAGCGGCTTTGATGGCCCCTGCAAAGGCACCAGAGCCGGTACCGATGATTGCGACCCTTAGTTGGCTGTCGCTCTTTTGCTCGCCGACCTCGTCAGTCGCGGAAGAGAGACCCGCGCCAAATCCTTTGGACTCAACCGCCTTCACCAGCATCGCCGCGTCGGCTTCGCCGGTGGTTTCGATCCGCGCCTCCGCCTTGGCGAAAGAGACGGACGCGGAAACGCCGGGCAGTGCATTGAGTGCGTCCTGGGCGCTCCTGGCACAGTGATCGCAGGTCATGCCGGTGATACGCATATTTACGAAGGACATTGTGTACTCCTATTCACATGCACATCCAGTGGCCTGAGTGTTGGTCGTACAGACTTTCCGCGGTGGCGAGACGATGTCCCAGACCGCCACCGCCAGCATGACCGCCAGTCCGGCATAGAACAGGTAACTGCTCCAGTTATCCGTCCAGAACAGATAGAGGGTGGCAAGCACCATGGCGGGGCCAGCAATACCCGCAAGCAGTCGATACCAGATACGGTGTGAGAAGAAGCTCAGCACATTGGCCACCAGTGCGGGGCCCGCAAAGATCGGCAGCAAGGTGTTGATGAATATCCCCTCGAACTGCGCCAGAAAACCGAGACCGAGTGCGGCCCCCAGGGCACCGAGGGCCGGAAAACAGGACGCGCAACCTGCGGCGGCGGTGATGGCACCAATCACGCCGGTCTTGTCGAGAACACTGGTCAAGCGCATAGGTCGTCTCCTGCGGTTGATAATCCCTGGAAACCAGTCTAGAACCTGTAGTGACTACAGATTCAAGTGCTTTCTAAGTGGGGATTACCGCATGGGCACAATCGGCGCGCGCTCGACCATCGGGGTTCTTTCCCGGGAAACGGGTGTGAACGTGGAGACTATCCGATACTACGAGCGGATTGGCCTGCTGCCGGAACCCGCCCGTACGGAAGGAGGGCATCGGTTGTACAACGAAGATCAGCTTCGACGGCTGGTCTTCATTCGCCGTGGCCGCGAGCTCGGGTTCTCGCTGGAGGACCTAAAGACCTTGATAGATCTCGTCGACGGTGGTTACACCTGCGGTGAAGTCCGCGACATCACCCTGGCGCACCTCGACGATATACGCCGGAAAATCGTCGATCTGCGTCGATTGGAGAAGACACTCAAAACGACAGCGGCTCAGTGTGCTGGCGGTATTATTCCCGAGTGTCCAGTGATCGACACGCTGTTCAAACCCTTCTGCGAGAAGTAAGACAAAAATGCCGTCTCCAGCGACATTCCGAGTGGTCAGGGTGCCCTACAGAGCCCGCGAATGTCGCCCCAGGCGGTGGCTTGCACCATCAAATGCGAAAAAGGCCGGGGCCACATGGAAAGCCGCGCCGTCGCAAGGATAGATGTCGACCGCCTCGAGTCGAGCTCTCCTGAGCTCGCGCTCCAGTCGCGCCAGCAGGGTCTGCAGCTGCTCCAGCTCCTGGGCCCAGGATGTTGGAAGCCTTCCCGGCGCCGAACAAGGCTGCAGGCAGCCGCCGACCTGCGCGGGCTAGCGTCGATCGGCGGCCATCTCGACCAGTACCTCGCGTGCCTCTGCGGCCGAACCGATCGCGCGCACCAGCGGTATGCGACGGAGAAGATCTTTCACCTTCAGGTCGATCCCCTCGGCGTCGATCCCCAGCATCGTCACGCCATCGATGTCGTTGATGCCATCCGCGGCCGCCAAATAGCCGAGCAGCGCGTCGGCATGGTCCTGGTTCATGTGCGCCAGGATCCGCGCCTGTGCCTCGCGGCTCAACGGGTTGGCGCGCACGATACGGTCGATGCCGAACCAGCGTGCCGTGGCAAAGCCGCCGTTCCAGTGGAAGCGCAGCGGGGTAAAGCGGTAGAAGCGAAAACCGAGCCGCTCGAAGTACATGCGGGCGTGAGGGAAATAGCGGAAATAGCGCTCGGCATCGGCGACGGGGCCGGTTGGCATGACATCGCCGACGGCGCTTAGGCGGCCGCGCTCCTGCACGTCGCCGGTGCCCACCTCGACCACCGTCAGCCCGCAGCGGCCGTCGGCATCGAGATTCTTTGTATGCTGCGACAGGTGGCTCAGCAACAGCAGCGGCAGACCGTCCTGGTCGAGTACATAGGGCACGACCGATCCGAACGGGTAACCTGCCTGCTCCAGGGAATGGGTCGACAGCACGCCGTGGAAGGTGCCCGCCAGGACCTGGCGGGCCGCGTAGGCATGTTCGTCACTGCTTTGCATGTAAGTCTCGGGGTTGCTCAAGAAGTCGCCAAACACCTCAACGCGCAAGGGGCGCGGCCGAGCATTGACCGGTTCTCATCGAGTCCCCGCTAGGCTGGGTGCTCGGCCATCCAGTGTCGGGCAATCTCCTCCCGCCGGCAGATCCAAACCGCGCTGTGGCTCTGCACGTAATCGAGAAAGCGCGTCAGCGCGATCGCGCGGGCCGGGTGACCACTGATCCGACCATGCAGCCCAATGCTCATCATCTTTGGGCGCCGCGCGCCCTCCTGCCACAGCAGGTCGAAGGCGTCTCTTAGCAGACCGAAGAAGTCTGCCCCGGAAGCAAAACCGTTCGGCAGAAGGTAGCGGGCGTCGTTATTGACCAGTGTGTACGGGACCACCAGGTGCGCGGGCGATCCCGCGAGCCAATACGGCAGGTCGTCGTTATAGGCGTCCGAATCGTAAAGGAACCCGCCCTCGTCGCTCAGCAAACGGCGGGTGTTGTGACTGACCCTCCCGGTGTACCAACCCACGGGGCGTTTGCCGCAGAGCCGCTCGATGATCTCGAGGGTGCGGCGGATGTGCCGCCGCTCTTCGTCTTCGGGGATGTCGCGATAGTCCAGCCAGCGGTAGCCATGTCCGGCGACCTCATGCCCGGCAGCGCGCAGCGCGGGCCCGATCTGGGGGTTGAGCTCCAGAGCCCGGCCGACGGCAAAGGCGGTCAACGGCAGGCCGCGAGCGTTGAACAGTTCCAGGATGCGCCACACGCCTGCGCGTGATCCGTATTCATACATCCCCTCGACGCTGAGGTCTCGTTCTCCAGTGCGAGGTGGGCGGCCGGGCAGCTCATGCAACCAGGCTTCGGACCGGGCATCGCCATTGAGAATGCTCGACTCCGCGCCTTCCTCGATGTTGAGGACGAACTGCACCGCGACGCGAGCCTCACCCGGCCATCGCGCATTGGGCGGGGAACCGCCGTAACCGACGAGGTCGCGCTCGGACATTAGCCCAGCTCGAAGGTCGTGACGCCGAAGATGCGCTCGTGCGCGAGATCCGGAGACGGGCCCAGATACATCCGGGCGCAACCGAAAACCTCGATCATCTGGTGTCGGTGCACAAGCTCGATCGCGGCGGGATTGTTCTCCGGGGCGTCGAGGAACAGCGGACCGCCGGCGGCGAACCCCGCCAGGTGCGCGTAGAGGGCGGTGGCTGCCTGCGCGTCGTCAGCGAACAACGGGCCGATCTTGCATCCTTCTCCACAGCGGCGGATCACCCCGTATCCGCTCAGTTTCCCGTCGCGCCGCCAACCAAGGGCGAGGGCGTCGGGTTGGGATATCCACCCTTTCAAGAAGGTCGGGCGTGGGGCGGGGAAGCAGGTGCGATCATAGGCGAGGACCTGATCGTCAGGAACGTCGGCCAACGGGATGATGTCTCCGTCGTCAACCGTTGGGGTTGCTGGATGTCCCGGGATGTCGACGCGATAACGGATGTCTCGATGAGAGAAGACGAAGCCGCCTCTGGCGTAGTAGTCCTGCATCGCGAAGACGCCATCCAAACCGATGCTCGCTCCCGGGCGCAGCCTTGCAAGTAGGCGCTCGCGGCGGGCGTGCCAGAGGGTATTTCCGAGACCCTTGCCGCGAAACTC
>JAYEJW010000531.1:0-2691 GCA_034716535.1 Pseudomonadota bacterium | reverse complement strand
TGGCGTAGTAGTCCTGCATCGCGAAGACGCCATCCAAACCGATGCTCGCTCCCGGGCGCAGCCTTGCAAGTAGGCGCTCGCGGCGGGCGTGCCAGAGGGTATTTCCGAGACCCTTGCCGCGAAACTCAGGCCGAACGATGAAGAAGCCCATGAAGCCGAACTGATTATTGTAGGAGGTGATGGCGCCACCGCCAATCATCCTGCCTTCGAGGTCCGCGGCGATGAAGGCGTCAGGGTCGGTGGCCCAGAACAGCTCGGCATCATGAAGGCCGGGGTTCCAACCCTCGTGCGCGGCCCAGCTGACGAGCTCGTCCACCTCGGGACGGGCCATATTTCGGATCACAAGCTCATTGGTCATTAAGCATCTGATCTTAGTGAGTCCTTGGCGCAGCCATCCCTTGCGACCTCCTCGCACAGAACTGATAAGCGGCGCGCTTCCAGGGAAATCCAAACGGCCGACCGCGAGATACGGCGGAAGTTAGCCGGGAGCCGGACAGCAGTCAAGACCGACCGAGCCGCTGCCCGGGGCTCGTATGAGAAACGAACTGATCCTGGCCCCTTTAATCCCGGTGCAAGTCATCCTTGGCGCGACTGCGGTGTTTCAAGCAGGCCCCGGCCCGGACTTCCTGTCCGGTCGTTCGGCCTGCTGCGAAGGTCCACTGGACCTTCGGTCAGGTCTCACCACTGACGGACGAACCCGCGAAGCACCCGTTGTCGAACCCGCGCCTGCACCCACTGCACCTCGGCGTCGGTGAGCACCACCTCCCGGAAACGCATGGCCTCCTCATCTCCCTGGGCGAGACGCAACGCCCGGACGAGGCTATTTGCGACCCTTCGGCTTCACGGTGACCACGGCGGATGGCTCGCTTGCGCCGCAGTCGTTCTGCGCAACGACGTAGTACTCGAGCAGATTGAAGTCGTCGCCAATGGCGTAGTCTCGGTCACGGAACGTAGTTACGGTTGAAGTGCCGATCTCTAAGAACTCATCCTGGTTATCGACGCGGCGATACATGATGTAGCCCTCTGCGTCTTCACTCGCGTTCCAGCGTAGCAACGCGTAGTTCCTCGTGATCGCCACCTTCAATCCAGTCGGCGGTTGCGGTACAGCGCAGATTGTCGTCAGATAGAAGTCGAGGTTGCTAACCGACTGATCGTCCACGCTGACGGTCTTCGCGTCCGCATCCGCCACGTAGCCCGTCGGAACCTCGATCCGTACCTCCATCTCGCCCATCGGGACGCTGCCGACCAAGTAGTAGCCGGTCGCGTCGGTCACCGTGCTCGCGAACGGGGTGCCGTCGCCCTCAAAGACGCTGACAATCACGTCGTCCACGCCGCCCCAAGCGTCCGTCACCTGCCCGGCGATGACACCCTGGCCGCTCGCCACCTCGCCGACGACGATGGCCCGGGTCGCCGCATTGTTCAGCAGATTGTCCTCGGCGTAGCTCGGATCGACCTCCACCTCGACGATGTAGATGCCATCCCCGGCGTTCCTCCAGGTCGCGTAGACATAGCGCGAGCCGTGATCCGGCGCGCCCACCGACAGGCTCGGAATGATCGTCTGGCCGATCTGCTCCCTGGCCGTTCCCGGGTAGGTCGCATAGAAGTTGACCGGGATGTCTTCGGCCAGCAGGCTGGTGCTCAATGCCCAGTAGTGGAGTTCGGCGAAGACCGTTATCTCCTCACCCGCGTCCGGATGCGTGACAGAGAAATACAGGTCCTCGGAGAAGACCGCCAGATCACTCTCGAGGATGGGCTCACCAACCGGCAGAATGATCCAGACCCAGGTCCATTCGCCACTGGCGCCATCGTAGGACCAATCACCCTCACCCGTTCTGGTCGGCGGAGGCGGTGGTGGCGGGGGCTCGGACGGGGCTTCCAGGACCGTGACCACCAGCTCGCGCGTTCCGACGAACGTCTGGTCGCTCACCTTCATCAGGATGCGATAGATGCCGGGCGAGCTGGGTGCAACAAGATACTTGCGGAAATCTCCGTTCACGTCGGTGTAGATGCCGCCATAGAGCCATTCCGTCCCGGCGTCCGCCTTGACCGTCACCTCGACGGAGCCGCCCTTGACCACATAGTCGGTGTTTCTGACGCCGTCGATGTAGAGATCATAAACCGCCTGTCCGGCCACGGCGAACAATGAGCTCGCGTAGACCGTCGACGGCAGGCTACCGGTGACCAGGATGTGCCCTTCCATCGACGGAGGGGTGTTCCATTGAACGACCAGCGACGCCTCATTGTTGGTTTCGTCTCCCTCCGCGATGCTCCCCGCCGGATCGACCACCACCCGGAACATGTGATCACCGGCGATCGTCATGGAGACGGTCAGCGAGGTACCTCCCGTGCCGTCCCCGGCGATCTCTTCGAGGACGGTGGTGCCGAGCAGAGTGCCGAGCTCGTAGAACGCGACTTCGACGTTTGAGGCCGGCACGGAGCCGCGATTGTGCACCAGGGCGGACAACGTGACCGTACCGGCGGGCTCATCACTGACCACGCTGAGATCCGAAGTGGTGAGCGCCAGATCGGGAAGCTCCGGCGCCCCCGGCTCGGTGACGTCCACCCGTCGGAGTGTCGCCGTGCTCAGGATGCGAAACGGGACGTCCCAGTCCCCCTTTCGCCTTCCGCTCGGCGACAGCCTTTATGCCCCGGTTCGCCCCGCTCCGGGGCCACAGCTTCGGCACTTCGCGC
>JAYEJW010000530.1:0-7217 GCA_034716535.1 Pseudomonadota bacterium | reverse complement strand
AGCCGGCGAGCATGCCGGTCACACGCTCCGGGACCTACGGCCCCTACGCCACTGCGGCAACATGCCCGCGCCTACGGCTACCGGGGACTACGCGCCTCGTGCTTCGCACTTCCTTGGCGCGCAGCGAGGGCCGGTTCGAGAATGGGCTTAAGCTGTTTGAAGAGATCCGTTGGGTCCATTGTTCGGTTCCTGTCGCGTTAGCCGTGACGCCTCGGGGTCAAGATGCGCCGTGCCTCTGCCCGAATCTCCGGCGGGACGGTCGCGAACGTCACACGCCTTAGACCGACCGTGTTACCGAAACGCGCATGATTGTTCCAACCCAGTACCGAGGCAAGCAGGTTATCGGAGCCGACGTCACCGATCGCATGGTCTCGGAGCAGCGCGCCGAGCCGGCGCCGATAGGCCACTACCTTGCGCCGCTTGATCCGCCGGCAGTCCGGGTAGACGACGAACCCCAGGAATGGAATGCCCTCCGTCACCGGACGCGCATGGGCGCCCGCGTGAATCGTCAGACGCAGCCGGGCGAGCCGCTCCTCGGTTGCGCGCTTCCAGTCACGGAGCAGACGCTTGTCATCGCCGAATAGAAGCAGGTCATCCACATAGCGCACATAGCCCGGACAGCGCAGCTCGCGTTTGATGAAGTGATCCAGCGGATTCAGATAGACGTTGGCCCAGAACTGGCTCGTCAGGTTTCCGATGGGCAATCCCCGCGGGCGCAGCGCGGCCATCAGATCGTCGCCGGGAAAGTAGACCATCCGGTACTCCTCGGCCAGCACCCCTTCGCCGCTCGCGAGGATCAGGTCCACCAGCCACAGCACCGCGGGATCGGTCACACGGCGGGCGATCTCCGCGCGCAGTATGCCGTGATCGATGCTCGGGAAGAACTGGACCAGGTCCATCTGCAGCACATGGCGAAACCGCCGGGCGAGGGCCTGAGCCTGGTCCAGCGCCCGGTGCGTACCCTTACCCTTGCGATTCGCGAAGCTCTCGGCGACGAACGAGCACTCGAACACCGGCTCCATACGGTTGCACAGGGCATGATGTACGACCCGGTCGCGGAAGGGCGCGGCACTGATCAGACGGCGCTTCGGTTCGTGAATGTAGAAGCTGTCGTAGCCGGCGGGTCGGTAGGACCGGGTGGCCAACTCCTGCTGCAATCCCAGCAGCTCCGCCTCCAGATCCCACTCGAAGGCCGCGACCTCGGGCCGATCGCGCTTTCCCTTTCGGGCCTTGCGAAAGGCGGTAAGGAGATTCTCCCAGTCCAGGATGTCATCGAACATGCACGCCCACCCGATCGCGGTTGAAGGGTGGCCCACCCCAGGGACTGACCCAGGGGGTGGGCCGGCTGCTATGTGCCCGGCCCGTCGGTGGACGGGGCGCGGCCAGGAACAGGCCCCGCCATTTGCCTCGGCCCGCAAGGCAGTGCCCGGCGGACAATTCCGGCGGCAAACGTGGACAGCACCACACGAAACCCGATGTTGTCGTTCCTGTTGTCGGGTTCGTTGTCGTTGCGGTAGGCGCAGCGGACGTTCCTTGGATTGTTGTTGAAGGCGCCGCCGCGCAGCACCCGTGGTGCGTTTCGGGCCTGCCCCCGCAACGGCGACGGCCCAGCGGCCGCCCCCATTGCCCGTTTCACCCGCGGATCTCAGCGGATTCCCGCAGGTGCCCGATCAGGTCGCTGACGCCGCCGGAACGGCGTTTCGCGACTCGGTACTCTTGTGCCAGCCGCCGAGAAGGCGCCCGACCTCGGCCAGCATCTTGGCCGCGTGCGCGTATTGCCCGGCGTTGAGCCAGCCCAGCTCGTTGGCCAAACGCACGTAAAGGCGTACCCGCGCCAGGGCCTCGTCGGCAAGTGCGAGACGTTCGATACGCGCCCGGCCGCGGCGAAGATTGGCCTGTTCCAGCGCCTCGCGCAAGTCGAAGGCGGCCTGCAGCAGGCGGTGCGTGAAGTCGTGGCGGTGTGCCCGCGGAAAGTGGTTGGTCGCCTGCAACAGCCACTTCAGCAGATCGAAGCTGCGGGCGAAGATCGGCATCTCCCGGCCTGCGTTCATTTGGGACTCCAGAGGACAGAGGCGCGCTGCGCGCGGTTCAGAGTTTCAGAGATCAGAGGGTTCAGAGCCCAGAGGAAATGGGGACAGCACCACACGAAACCCGAGGCGGTCGTCCCTGATGTCGGGTACGCTGTCGCCGCGGCAGGCGCAGCGGACGCTCCTTGGAGCGTCGTCGAAGGCGCCGCCGCGCAGCACCCGTGGACGATCGGACTCTGGCGCCTCCCGCTCATCGATTTCGTCACCTCGCTCCGGGTACGGGTAGCCGCCCCGAATGCTCCGGGTCCACTCCCATACGTTACCGCTCATGTCCTCACAGCCGTAGGGACTTGCACCATTCCGATAGCAGCCCACTACGCTGGTCTCGCCCACATCCATTTTGTAATTCGCCCTCTCGGTATCGGGCTCGTTCCCCCAGGGGTAGCGGCGGGCGTTACTGCCGCGGGCTGCCTTTTCCCACTCGGGCTCGGAGGGGAGATTGGCGTGCAGCTTGCCGGCGGCGATTTCGCGGTAAAAGGCGGATTCATCGTCAGTGAGCTCCGTCGCGCGTGGGTTCTGGACCGCCAGCTCGCGCAGATGCTCGTCCAGCCAGACGCAGTAGGCGTGAGCATCGTGCCAGGTGACATAGGCGACCGGTCGGCTGTCCGGTCCCTCCAAGGCCCTCTCGTCGTGCTCCCTGTAATCGCGGGTCTCGACGAAGGCCCGGAACTGGGCGACCGTGACCGGCCAGCGGGCGATCCAGTAATCCGGGAGCGTCAGTCTGCGCTCGGGTTGCTCGTCGTCGAAAGCGTCTTTGTCCTTGGTCTCGTCGCTGCCCATGGTGAAGGCACCAGCGGGAACAGGCACGAAGCCGAGCAGCGGGTCCGCGGGCAGAGACCAGCATTCCGGGTCGAAGCGGGTGTCGCCCAGGTCCGAAAGGCAGTCACCCGCGACCGCGCGCTCCGGGGCCGGCAGGGGGGAGCGGCGCATGATGGCGAGCTGGCCGTCGCGGATCCGGTCGCGAACCTGGGCGCGGCGGCGGCTGGCCTTGGCGGGGTCGGTGGACTCCAGCAGGACCTGACCGGCCAGGCGGGCGCCCCAGGCATCCTGCGCGTGCAGTGAGCCTCCCGCCGGCAGGTCCGGCAGCAGCAGGTCGGCCACGTCCCAGGCGAGGCGCGGGCTGTCGGCGGCGGCCAGCAGCACCACCTCGCGCCAGCGGTCCGCGTCCGATCGGCCCAGGTCGGCGATGAATGCCGCCTCGTCCTCCATATCCCCCAGGTCCAGGTCCTCGCTGTTCAGATGGCAGGCGGCCAGGTACTCCTGGAAGCTCCGGTGGGGAAAGGTGTAGACCCCGATACCACGCGGTGTCAGCACGCCGGTGCGGTGCTCCAGGTAGTGCATGAGCTGACCGGGGCGGATGTCCCGGTTGGCGGGGTTGATGGCCATGAGGGCCGCGACGAGGTTGCGCTCTTCGATGTCGGCGGTGCCGCTGGGCTTGTCCTGCTCCCGATGGGCCTCGTAGGCGAGGCGCTGCAGAACCGCCCGAACCTGGTCCGGGCCGACCTTCAGATACTCGCTCAGGGATGGCTGGTCCTCCCGGGCGCAGCCGTGCTCGTCCACCCTGAAGCGGCGTGCGTCCCAGTTGCGCAGCAGGAGATCCAGCACTTCTGAGTAGAGCTCGACGCGCTTGTCCGGAAGCTCCCGGCGCTTTTCGGAGTGGAGCCTTGCCATCAGGGTCAGCAGCAGGGGCCGGCGGGCCAGGCCCAGGAGGCGCCCCTTATCCCGCTGAAAGATGACCCGCTCCAGCAGGGCGGCGCGGCCTGCGTTGTCGGTCTGGTCACTGCCCTGCCCCACGTACCAGTGGCGGATGAAGCGGCGGATCTGGCCGTCGCTGAAGTCGGCCAGGGTCGCGTCGGTAAAGCCGTCGAGACGCCATTCCTTCTCCTGGTAGGCGTAGGGCCGGGCGGTGACCAGGATGCGGGCATCGCCGTGGGCATCGGCGAAGGCACGAATGGCGCCGAGCACCTGGACGCGGCGCTTGTCCGCCTCGGCCACCTCGTCGAGTCCGTCCAGCAGCAGGATGGCCTCGCCGGCCAGCATGCGCCGGCGCAGGTGCGGCAGGTAGTCGGCCTTATCGCAGCGCTTGAGATCGTCCGCCAGGTGGGACCAGAGGGTGTCCGCACCCGGTTCTGTACCCGCAACGGGCAGGTGAGGACCGGCGGCGAAGTCGCGCAGGATGACACGGACAGGGATCATGGCGCCGTGGGACCAGGGTTGGCACTCGTCCTGGTCCTTGCCTTCTCTGTCCGGCAGGGGGCCGGTCAGATGGGAAAGGTTTGCCGTGGGATCGGCAAGCAGCTCGCCGGCCAGGCACAGGGCGACGAAGTTGACGAAAGTGCTCTTGCCGCTGCCAGGGGCGCCGAGGAGGACGCAGTTGCGGAACCTGTCGATGAAGCTCAGAGCGGAGACCTGGGAATCTTGCTCGGCCGACCCGTCCCCAAGGTCCGGGCGCTGTAGTTTGCCAGCCTGCTCGTCCGAAAGCCGATCACGACCGCTCGTCATGAGCGCCGTATAGACCTGCTCCAGCCCAAGCCGGGGCGCATGCGGATCGTCCGTGCTGTAGTCGATCGCCGCCAGGGACAGGGGTCGGCACTGGGCCGACAGCCACTGCAGATAGCCCCGTTGGAGTGCGGCCTCGTCCGGGCCGATGTCCTTGGGCGCTTCGTAGTTGTTGATGGTCAGGTTGCCCTTGACGTCGCCGCCAACGCCGATGCCGCCGTTCCCGGTCTGGACGCTTCGGTGGGGTTCCTTGTTGCTCATGGATCTGTCCCTTGCGTGTTGCGGCGTTGCCTTCCGTGGCACCTGGGTCCCGGGGTCCCACCCGGGACGACGGGCTTATCCGAATCCGGCGAGACCGGCCTAGTCGCCCTTGTTGTTCAGCGTGATGTCGCCGGTGACGTCACCGGCGACTTGGACGCTGCCCTCGCCGGCGATCTGGGTGATTCCCCCACTCTGGTAGCCGACCTGGATCGCAGGGCGCAGCTCGGCGGCCAGACGCTTCAGGGTCGGGTCCGCGTCCAGGGCCTCGGCGATCAGGCGCTTCAGGTCCTCGGCAGCCGCCGGCTCGGCGGCGCTGCGGCGAGCCAGGTCTCCGGCCTCGGGCCGCACCTGGGTCAAGCGCTGCCAGAATCCGTGCAGGGCGTCGAGGGTCTTCGCGGTCAGGCCCTTGCCGACCTCCTTGAGCTTGTCCTTGGAGCCGGCGAGCAAGGCGTCGAGAAGGGGTCGGCTGAAGGTCAGGATCTCGGCGGCGGAACTCAGATCCATGGGCGTATCCTCGGCGTTTGTGTGGATGACCCGAGAGGATACCCGAACAGAAGCGCCTCGGATGAGATTATGCGGCAATCCAGCGGCAGGGGTTCGATCTACGCGAATGCAAAAAGGATGAACGCTGCGGGCGGAGTTCGCCCTAGCGGCGTAGAAACGGGGACCATAACGGGGACCATTTAAAAGAGAAGGCCCGCAGGCGAATCGCTTATTCTTTTAACTTCTTGTTTTATATGGAGCTGGCGATAGGATTCGAACCTACGACCGGCTGATTACAAATCAGCTGCTCTACCAACTGAGCTACGCCAGCTTGGTGGTGTGCCGGAAGGACTCTCGGGCACAGATCGGTGCGTGCAGAATCGGTGTCCGCGATGTTCCGGACAGGTCAGATTCTACGGCGATTGTATGCAAACGCGCTTGGCGGCACAACGGCCCGGCATCGTCCTCTTTAGCGCCGCTGCCGCCTGATAACCGCTCGTCTTTCAGCCGGTTCTTCGCATCTGACGGTACGACGGATCCGAACACGGCAGGCGTATCTCACCCGTCCCCTGGGCTTATGGCCTTCTGGTTTCCCTGGCTTCATCACGCACCGAGGCGGCCGCCCCGTCTGTACGGTCCGCGTCATTGGCCCCCCGAGCAATCTGCCGGCGTCGGGCCGCGGCCGTCTCTCCGATGGTCGTTTCATCAAGATAGACGCGCGCTCCATTCGCTGCATGAGGAGGTTCTTCGTCGTCGACCGCCGCATTCCCGGCTGGACTGTCCTCACTGGTCCAGGGAAGCTCCTCATCGCCGGACAGCCCGATTTCTGCTCCCTCTCCCTCCCCGCTGACCTCCGACAGGAGCCGTAGCTCAGACTGCCCCTCCGGGACTGGGTCGAAGGGAGGCTCGAGCGACCTTTCCCGCTGAGAACCCCAGGCAAAAAGGGCCAGATTGAGCAAGAGTTAGGACACTGAAAATCCAGGGCAGCATGGCTCGGGCCTCAGTCCAGCAGGGAGAGTCCCTGCAATATGAGATCGGGATGGTGGCGCACGGGAAGGCCGATGGCTGGAAGCAGCCGCTCGGCGTCGCCGCCCGTGAGAATGATCTCCGGTGCGCCGTTCGCGTGCTCTGCGAGTCGGTGGTAGAGGCGCTCGGCAAGGGCCGCCGGTGCCTGGATGCTTCCGGCGCCGATCGCGGTGGCCGTGTCCGCGGCCCAGGGCTCGCCCGGCTCCTCCGGGGCAACACGGGGGATCTGGGTATCGGCGAGCAGACTGTCGCGCATCATCTGGACGCCCGGCAGGATGAGTCCGCCGAGGTGGCGCCCATTTTTCAGAAGCAGATCGAAGGTTACCGCGGTGCCCGCGTCAACAACGAGGACGGGGCCGGGACTGGCGTGGCGGGCGGCTAGCAGCCCAAGCCAGCGATCCACACCGAGCCGTTCCGGATGCTCGTAGGCAATCCGAACACCGTGGCAGAGCGGCTCCGTGCGAACGAAGCGGGGCACGCAATCCCAATGAGCGCGGCAGGCATGCTCCACCGCAGTACTCACGACATCACTGCCCACGTTGCTCACCAACACCTGCTCGGGCGGCGGCAGGTCCTCCCAGGCCGCGTGAAGGTCGATGGGCAGACCGCCATGGTGCCGAACCGTAAGCATCTCCCCGAGGGCGCCGGGTTCGTGGACGGCCCACTTGAGGTTGGTGTTGCCGATGTCGATGAGAAGGTTCATGTGGCCATGGAGATTCTGCGGAAGACCCCGATAATTATTAAAAGAGATATTAAAAGTTGATGGTTTTATAATTGATGGTATCTTTGGTTCTTATGTTAGAAATGACTATACAAAAAATAGTGATGTAGATATCCTTTATCATTTAAATGATACATTTT
>JAYEJW010000529.1:0-7250 GCA_034716535.1 Pseudomonadota bacterium | reverse complement strand
GGGCACCCCGGCCGCTGTAGGGTGGGTCAAGCGAAGCGGACCCACCAAAATCGCGGCCATCGGCGGATCCGTCGCTGCGCTCCTTGATCCGCCCTACGAGATTGCCTCGGGTTATTGAGAAGTAGCATCAGATTTTCCTAATAATGCGGTAAACCAGATCGCGTTTCCAGGTCGAGACGACGAACGGCTTCCAATGGAGGACGGCTCTAGCCATCAGTTGTCGTCCGGGCGCTGGAACGCTGCGGAAGTCCCTCAGCCATTCCTTATTACTGGCGATCCCAACCGGAGGACAGTTTCCGGCAATCCCCGTGCGTTCGAACAGATTGCTAGGCATCGTCCGATAGATGTCGTCAAAATGCGACAAAACGCGCCTATCAACCGAAACCGAGGGTCAGCGAAATCGACCCGCTCGGAAGGTGCCGCGCGGCAGGCTTACGCCCGCAGTTCAAGCTGAAAGCGGCATCCGTACTCCCCCGAGAAAGACGCGGAGTCCCTCCGGTCTCGCAGTGCTCCGGTCTCGCAGTGCTCCGGCCGTCCTGTGCTCGTCCTGGCGCTTCATCCTTTTGAACGCGAAAACGCGTGGTCATTAGACTACCAGGCTTCGATCACCTAGGATCGCGAACAGTTCCAATCCATGGAGCAGGTCGCCCGATCGCTACCGGTCAGTCCCGACATCGGCAAGGTCGACCTTCAGCGCAATCTATTACCGTGTAAATACGGGCCGAAGGCGCTCTTCGTCCCCCCTTCCCCTGGTAGAGGTCCGGGGAGAGGGAATCCCTTCATAAAAGCGGCGTTTGTATGGTCAGGGGCGACACGGGTGACATGATCGGTTAGGTTGGATCGAAAAGCGTTGCCCAACGTCCGCGGCGTCGAACCACTTCCATCGACCAAACCGCAGTAAAGGGTCTCAAGTCGTCGCCATGAGTACTTATAGCTGAGTTTTGTCCGTTTCCGAGTCTTTGGTTCATGAACTTTATCTCATCGCAGGAAATCTCCGGTCGCCGTGTGAAGATCGCTGTGATCGGTTTGGGATATGTCGGGCTGCCATTGGCGGTCGAGTTTGGCCGGCAGTTTCCGGCTATCGGTTTCGACATCGATCCCGTGAGGATCCGGGAGATTGCTTCGGGCAGGGACAGCACCCTGGAATTGACAGAAGATGAGCTCGTGCGGGCGAACAAGCTTCGGGTGAGCGCCGATCCGCAAGATCTCGCCGATTGTGATCTGTACATCGTCACCGTTCCGACGCCAATCGACGGGCACAAGCGCCCGGATCTGCGGGCGCTGGAGGGGGCCAGCGCGACGGTGGGCAAGCATCTGCGCCCCGGTAACATCGTGGTCTACGAGTCCACCGTCTATCCTGGCGCCACCGAGGAGGTCTGCGTCCCGATTCTGGAGCGGGAGTCCGACCTGCGCCTAAATCGGGATTTCTACGTGGGATACAGTCCCGAGCGCATCAACCCTGGTGACCGGGAGCATCGACTGACCAGCATCCTCAAGGTGACATCGGGATCGACGCCCGAGGCGGCGGAGACCATCGATCAGCTGTATCGCGCCATCATTCCGGCCGGGACCCACAAGGCCAGCAGTATCCGCGTCGCAGAGGCGGCCAAGGTCATCGAGAACACCCAGCGCGACGTTAATATCGCCCTGATCAACGAGCTGGCGCTGATCTTCAACCGGCTGGGCATCGACACCCAGGAGGTGCTGGAGGCGGCTGGTACAAAGTGGAACTTCCTGCCGTTTCGCCCCGGGCTCGTGGGCGGCCACTGCATCGGTGTGGATCCCTACTACCTGACCCAAAAGGCGCGGGAGATCGGCTACCATCCAGAGATGATTCTGGCCGGGCGCAGGATCAACGACGGCATGGGCTCTTATGTGGTCTCAAGGGTCACGCGCCTGATGATCCAGCGGCGCATCCATCTGGTCGGCGCTCGCGTGCTGGTGCTGGGTTTCACTTTCAAGGAGGATTGCCCCGACACCCGCAACACCCGGGTCATCGACATCGTCAGAGAGCTGCGTGAGCTCAACGCCGTTGTGGACGTGCACGACCCCTGGAGCGATTCGGAGGAGGTGCGCGCCGAGTTTGACCTCGAGCTGGTCGCCGAACCGCCGGTAGGTGCTTACGACGCGGTGATTCTGGCGGTTGCCCACCGCCAATTTCGGGATCTAGGTATCGACCGAGTTCGTGCTTTCGGCAAACCGTCGAGCATTCTTTTCGATGTGAAGCACCTGTTTCCCGCCGATCAGGTGGACGGGAGGCTATGAGCGCTGCTCAAATCAGCGCTTGCCGAGATGACCCGAGGGGAATCGGGGTGGCCAAGGTGCGGTGCGCGGGGATCCGCGCCTCGGGTGCTCCGCGTCCCCCTCATTCCTACGGGGAGAGGAACAACCGGGGCGGCCTGATCGAGCGTTGAACCGCGTTTCCTTTACCCGTACGGGAGGAGGGCGCTCAGGGTCGCCTGATCGAGCGACCGGGCGCGTCCCCCTCGCCCCGTCGGGGAGAGGGGGAAACCGGCACGGCACCTGGTCTGCGGACTCCGTGGCGGCAGGGGTGCCGGGAAGGGAAAGTTGCAAGGAGTGTATCCACTGAAAGTACTGGTGACGGGTGGGGCCGGATACATCGGCGGCCACACCTGTGTTGAGTTGTTGGCGGCGGACTACGAGGTCGTCGTGGTGGACAACCTGTCCAACAGCCGCAAGGAAGCCCTCAATCGTGTAGCGGAGATCGCGGGGCGCCAGGTGATCTTTGTGCAGGCCGATCTGCGAGATCGGGAGGCGCTGGAGACCATCTTTCGGGACCACGACATCGATGCGGTCGTTCACTTCACCGGGCTCAAGGCGGTGGGAGAGTCCACGCAAGTCCCCATAAACTACCACGAAAAAAACATCTGCGGCACCGTCAACCTGTGTAGGGTCATGGCGGGTGCCGGCGTCAGAAACCTGGTCTTCAGCTCATCGGCCACTGTCTACGGCGATCCGGTCTCGGTCCCCATCCGCAAGGACTTTCCCACCTCGCCGACCCAACCCTGGCGAGGGTAGAGCTCGGCTGCGGATGCCGTCATGATTCTCTACGATGCGCCGAGTGCGGGGTTCGTGTCGCGTTTTTTTTCACCCGGTAACGGTAAAGCCTCCACACGTGCAGTGGCTTATCGCATGGGGGTGCTTCCTCCGACGCACCGGATCCTTTCGTCGGTTTCAAGCTCATCCCCTTGCAGTCGTATAGCACCGTACCGGAGTGCGCGTGGAAACCGGGCAGAGTCGGCGGTAGGCTGTTGCGGGTGATCAGCCAGAAGCCTCCCGCCTGCTCGATGTCTCCAAGGGTGATGGGTTCAGCCACGCTGCCTCTCAGGTACTCGGAGGGACGCGTGATGCCCGGCCATTGGGTTACGGGGAGGTCCGGTTGGTAGAAGCGCAGCATGGCGGCTATCTGGTAGCGGTCCGCGAAAACGATGCCTTCGAGCTCTGCTGCTTTTTCAGCCAGCTCCGCGTAGCCGTGGGTCTCGCGGAGGATACGCTCGTGGCTCGCGGGTAGAGGGAGGGCGCCGGTGGCGCCGTGGAACGCGTACAGGCTCACGAGCAGAAGGTTACCTGCCGCAGCAGCCAGCGCCCACTTCCAAAGCCGTTCGAGCACGATGGCGACCAAGGGAGCCGCGGAGATTAGGTACATTCCCGGCCAGTTGGGCTCAACCTCGCTGAAGCCGGCGATTAGTCCGAAGAGCAAAAGAGGGAAAAAGGTCGCGGCCGCGAGCAGCGTCCCCGCTTGCCGGTCGAGGGTTGCGGCGAGGTCCCGGCGTAGCGTCTGGCGGTCCCGACGGCGCAGGACGGCCGCCACCGCCGGTAAGAGGATGAGTCCCCAGAACGCGGCTTGGGTTCCGAGATAACCCAGGACCGCGCCGATACGTTCCGGCGTGGACGGGGACTGCTCGGGCTCCGAGGCGGTTGCCTCGGTGATTGGAGCAGGCAGGGCGCTTGCGACCAGCTCGCCGGTTTCGGTGGAGAAGCCGTGACCGAACTGGAAGCGCATTGTGAGCCAGTCATTGTCCGCGTTCCAGAGGATGTTCGGAGCAAAGGCCAGGATCGCGAGTAGTCCGCCGAGGTAGGGCCAGGGGCTTCGAAGTGCCCGCGGGTCGGTCCAAAGGAGCGCCCATAGGAACACCGGTCCGATCAACACCATGGTGTACTTGCCGAGCAGCCCGATACCCGTGGCCAGTCCGGCCGTGAGCCAGCGTCGGCGCTCGCCGCGCAGCGCGGGCAGCGCTTCGTGCAGCGCAACTGCCCAACAGAGCGCAAGTACCGTATCCGGCGTGGTGATGACACCGCCGGCCAGGCCCGGGAGGGTGGCGAACGCGAGCACGAGCGCCAGGAGCAGGACCCGTTGATCCTTGAGCCCGCAATCGCGGTAGAAACGCACCAAGACCACCAAGGTCAAGGTCGCCGCGATGAGCGTCACAAGCCGTGCGGCCAAGGTAGAGGCGGGTGCGAGCAGCGTCCCGACGCCCAGCAGGGCGACCCCGGGCGGGTGGTCGAAATAGCCCCACGCCAGGCTGCGGGCCCAGTCGAAGTAGTAGGCCTCGTCTTGGGTCGCCGGCATGGCCCAAGCGACAGTCAGCCGCCATAGCGTGATAAAGGCGAGGACGACCCAAAGCCAAACCGTAACCGTGAAAATGCCCGCCGAAGGCGCCTTGTCCCCCTCTCCCCCCGGGCGAGGGTCGGGGTGAGGGAAGCCCTTCATGACACGCGTGTTTTCATGCTCCGGGGCGACACGGGCGTCATGAAAGCCTCGTCCAGAGGTTGCTGAGGATTGGGTCCTGTCGTTCATCGGAACACCCCGGGTTCAGGGAATTGCGTTCGTTCCCAAACAACGGAAACGGAAAATATGCTCTCGCCGCTCACCGATATCCTCTATGGATGCATTCCTCGGTCGGGGATCCGGCTTTCGATCTTTCGAAACGTCGAGTGCGATCAGTGAAGGCTGCTAGCTCGACGCCCGCCGGAGTCGGTAGATCAGGGCCGCATAGGCCAGGGCGTTGACGGCCAGGACGGCGATGCCGAGACTGATCTGTATGCTTCGCGTGAGTCCGGGCGGGTACACCAAGGGCACGATGTAGTGCTCGATGAACCCCCCGGAATAGCCGTTGCTGCCGGCCATGCGGCGCAGATGATTTTCCAGGGGGGTCAGCGGGCAGATCCAGCCGGTGAGCTCGATCGCGGCGCCCCAGCTCGCCGCCGGCAGGTGGACCCAGGCCAGTCGCGCCCAGCGCAGGACCAGCAGGCCGCCGAGTGCCACGAAGAGAATGAAGGCAAGGTGAAGAAGGACCAGCAGATCGGCGGCGAGGGCGGGGAGCATGGACGGTCCGTAGACGGATAGTGAGCGATGAATCAATAGCGGCACCTTCGCGGTGCGCGGTCGTTGCCGAAACGCGAGCAGCATATGACCGGCGGTAGGCTCCATGCAATACTGACGGAAACATCCTGCCGGAAGAAAAAAGCAGCGAGATTTCACTGGCGTTTTTTCGAGAATGGTTCTAATTTTGCGTTTGAGGAAGTCCCGGATGCCCTCAGTGGATCAGCGAACAGGAGGCATGGCATAGGGAGGGTCTGAATGTTGCCCATCCTGGTTCGCCGCTGCGTCTGCGGCAGAGTCCGGAAACCCTGGTTGTCGGCTTGGTCCGTGAAGCATCCCATGGATGGGTTTTTCGGGGTTTCCTTAAGATAATGTCAGGGCCGGATTCATGAAATCGATCCTGGAAGAACGTTTCAGTCATGTTGTGCAACGCCTGTCGGATTGTTGGGGCGACCCCTATGCGTTCACCCTGTTGCATCGAGAACTGATGTTCGATACGCGAGGCACCCGTACCGGGTGGCCGATGGAGGCTTGGCAGGAGCTGACGTTCCTGATGGAACTGCATGACCTTGCGTATGGTTCCGCGCAAGATGCGGGCGACGCTTGGAGCGAGAGTCATTTCCATTAGGGACCCGGGCAGGGCTTGCGGCGGCGAGAGCTGCCTTTAACGGAGGTCTCCGGGATACTCGTTGCTGCCCCGCCGGTGTGCCTCCGGCGCCGGCGTGCAAGATGAGCGCAAAACGCCAGAGGGATCATTTTCGACCCCTTGTCCAACCGGCTCGGCATCGGGGTGATTGCTCGGTTGACGCGGATCCTCCGGGCGGGGCCATCGCAACCGGTGGGCGGCATCTCAGACGCACGGCGAAGTAGCGGAACTCGATGGTCTGGTTTCCACGCACCGTCTCGAAGGCCTCTCTCAGCTGTGCGAAGTGGCCATGGTCGGCGTGACCCGCGGCGAGCAATCGCCCACCCCCCGAGAGCAGCAGGCTTTCCAGGTAGTCAAGCAGGGCGCCACGGCGCTTCGGCTCCATCCGGCTCGAGATGATGGGAAGCGTTTCGCTGCGAATGTCGCGGCAGCCCAGCGCCTTGGCGAATCCGAAAAGATGGCGCCCGATGACGGGATCTCCTCCGGCCTGTTGCTGGTAGCGGTTGAATCGCCCCCACCAGGCGTCGATGGCCGGAACGGGCGGATCGAACGCGAAGCTTTCGTTGTCGACCTCTGTGCAGATCAACTCTCCGTCCGGGGTGAGTACGCGTAGGGCCTCGCGCAGGATGTGCTTCGGATCCGCCACGTGCTCCAGCATCCAGGTCGTGGTGGCGGTGTCGAAGCTGGCAGCGGGAAACGGCAGCGCGCGGGCGTCGCCGCAGACCAGCTGGACCTCCCCGCGCCGAATCATTGGGGATAGATGCTCCTGGGCCGCCCCAAGGTGGCCGGCGCTGTGGTCGAGACCCGTGAGGGCGATTTGCGGCCAGCGAGCGTGGATCTGCTCGAGCTCTGCGCCCACTCCACAGCCGATCTCGAGCAGGCGGCGGGATCTAGCCAGATGGAGTCCGGCAAACACGTTGGGGGCCAGTACCGCGGCCTGCTCGAGCAGACGGTGTTGCTCGGAACGGGAGTAGCCGTGGATATACTCTTGGTCCATTGTTGGATCGGAAGCAACGACATAGAACAGTTAACCACGAAGGGCGCGCAGACACACGCAGAAAACAGGAGGCACCGTAGGACCGAAGGCTCCTTTTCAGCCGCCTGCCTGACGATGATGCTGCGATGGAGGGTCGAATCTGTTGCCGTTGTTCGCCTTTTTCGTCGTGAAACCACCGCATTCAGGTTGGGGGCGCCGATTGGGAAGGCTGCTCAATCGGTTTGGCGGATAAGCCAAAAAAGTGGACATGCTCGAGAAGCTCC
>JAYEJW010000528.1:0-7272 GCA_034716535.1 Pseudomonadota bacterium | reverse complement strand
GGCCTGGTGCGGGTCACTCAGGGAACCGTCAGGAGTCGTGCTCCAAGTCGCAGCCTTTTGGTCACAGAACAGATCGAACTTCAGCGCGACAACTAGCCAGCCTTCAGCCCCGCACCAGGCCCGCCGCCTGTTCTTGGCACGGTGGATTATGATAGCGATCAGCAGGGCCTTGGACACCCTTGTGATCGAACTGACAGACGAGCGCCATTGGGTAAGCCGCCTCTTGTTGCAGGTGGCGGGCGAGATGCCGGATCTGGTGAAGGTGCATCGTTTATGACGTGAGAAGGGAGGGACGAAAGGTGACTGCTTACCTCGATTGGAACCGTGAGATCGTCCATGCAGTTACGGCCGATGTGGAGCAGGGATCTCCCGTCTACTTGGATATTGACGAGGAACGTATCCAACGTATCGGGCTTTATCGCTTGAACTATGCGGATGGCGAGGAATCGCTGGAGGCATTTCTTGCCGCCGTTCGAGAGACCTGTGTGCGCTCCCAGCGGATCAATTCGAGTGCGCTGTTCGCTGCCGGTTCCAAAGGCCCTCCGAGCTGCGTCGGACTGCTTGCGACCCTGGTGTTGGCGGCCTACGACATGGGCGATGACCAGGCGGCCGCGGCCAATAATTTCTTCGTCCCCTTGCGCCGGCGACTCGGCCTGTCGCTACAGGAGCAGGGGCGACCTGCGGGATTCGAGCCCAAGTACGAAGAACGTTTCTGGGAAATTTGGAATCAGTGGCTCATTGCCGGTCGCTGGACCCCCACCGCCTATCCCGGGCAGGGGGCCACGCAGTACATCAACTATGCGCGGAGCCAGACTCTGCTGCGGGCCGCAGACCGGAACAACCTGATTCGGACTTACGGCGATCGGCCAGCCCTGTTGGTTGAGGCCCGTCGCTGGGATCATTCCAGACACCTGAGCTGGCTGGCTCGTCATGAGACCCACGGCCTGACGGCCAATCTTCGTGCCACCCTCGAGAGTCCCGATCCCGATCGCAGAAACGCTCTTGGCCGCGCCGTCGCCGAGCTGGTCGCGGACCTGGATGAACAAGGCGGAGGAAGGCGCAGTTCGGGAGCGGGCCGTCCCCGTTGCGGCCTGTATCGGATGGTCCACCCGTTGACCGGTGCGGCCCGTTTCTTGGCCTTTCTCCAGTTCCCAGGCGACATTCCGGTTGAGGGGGCCGCAGTGCTCACCGACACCGCTCGTCTACCGCTCGAGCGATTCAAAGGGCTTTGGACCAAGCCCTTGGCGGTCCCTGATCTCCTGACACGGGTCTCGGCGTTGCGCATCGAAGGGCTTGCGGCGCTCGACGAGATCTCGGTACCGGAGCGGGAGCACTGGATCCTGGTGCGAGACCCCGACGATCCCTCGCGCGGCGATTATGCCACCTGGCGTGAACCGGAGCTGGGGGAGACCTTCATCATTCTTGGACGTTTCAAGTGCGCAGAGCAGCTCGACTTGCTCAGGGAGGAGGGGCTGCTCCAGTGGAAAGGCGAACCCCGACAGGTCCCCGGCCTCCCGGATTGGCTGGAGTGGCACGACTGCAAGGTGCTCTCCCCCAGCTGGGAGCATGTCAACCCGGTCTTCCCCGAGCTGTTCGATGAGCTGCGTCCGTCCCGATTCGCCATCGGCATCAACTTCCGTGGCGGGTTGCCGGGTCCTTTCCGGAACAGCTGGATGCAAGGGCATCCTCCTTCCGTGCACACTGCGGTGTTCGGCCGCCACTGGATGAGCATCCGCCGGGCGGACAGGAAGGAGACTCTGCCCATCGAAGCCCTGGTGGGTGAGCAAGAGATGGCCCTGCCTCCAGATCTGCCGGCGGGGGATTACCTGTTGGAGGTGCTTCCCGGGGATCAGGACCCGGCCGTAGACGGGGCGACACCGTTGCGGGTGCGCAGCTTTCATATCGTCGCGTGGGACGCGTTGGAGCCGGTGCAGGGAGACCAGGAGCTTGTCGCGGAGGGACCGGGTTTCGCGATCCAGGGAGCCGTCATTCGGGAGTATGAAGAGC
The DNA here is from genome assembly GCA_034716535.1 of Pseudomonadota bacterium. Lineage (GTDB taxonomy): Bacteria > Pseudomonadota > Gammaproteobacteria > Chromatiales > Chromatiaceae > JAYEJW01. The sequence continues at coordinate 5,265 of JAYEJW010000528.1, read as the reverse complement.
TGGCCGATGAAGGAGCATCCGGATGAACCGTCGTTATATCTGTATTCCCACCGTTGGTACGCTCGAACAGAACCTTGAGCGTATCCGTTCCCATATCCGTGACGAGCACTTGGCGCACCGCTACCCCGTCGTGCGCTACGAAAGACCTCAGCGCGGACGAACGCGAGGGGGAGGTGAGCTCTATCTGTTTCTCGGTATCGATCTGGCACCCGACGAAGGCACCAAGCTGGCGCCCGCCGGGGATCGGGAGTTTCTCAAGCGGATTGGCTTCCGTCGGCTTTCTCCTCAATTGCTCGAAGGGGCACAAATCAAACCCATGACGGCAACCAGCGAGGTCTCCATGGAGGGATTTTGGTTTCGCTACAAAGAAACCGAGATTCCCCCGCCGCCGCCGACCCTGGAGCAATGGGAGGAGACCGTCGGCGGCCAGGCCGATGAAGTGATCGACGATCGCCCCTTCGAGCAGCTGCTTTGGTGGCTGTCCGCGCGGGGTAAAGGCAGTTGGTCGGAGTTTGCGGCCGCGATCGAGATGCTGGAACTCTGCTCCGATTACCTGAGCCCTGCCGGCATCGCTCGCAATTTGGTGCTTCTGGGTCACCTGGAGAGTCGCGCCCAGGATAATCGCTGGTCCGTGGCGCCGCGCTGCTGGGTCACTCCCATACTGGAAGATGACGTGGGATTTCTCGCCGGTGCTCGGGGGCCCGGAGACGACTCGCTTGCGGATGGTATCGAAAGCGCCGAGCGATCGATTCAGCCCGGGGGGGCGGGGCCGGCGCGTATCGCGATGCCGGAGGACGCACTCGAAGCCCTGGACGACTTGGAACCGGCGGGACCGGCTGCGCAGATCCTCGCCGATTTCCTGCCGTCCCTGCCCGATTGGGTCGCCGGTCTCTCGCGGCTGGATCGTCCCAGTCTCGGGGGCGGGACCTTGCAGCGCTTCGACGGCCGGACCTGGCAACCGGACCAGTCCCTGCGCGAGACGGACACGGGCTATCGCGGACCCTCCGGGCTCTATCGCTTCCTCGGCGAGGCCAATCGCTTGTTGTGGCAGGCCCTGTTCGATTCGGCCAATCAGCGCTGGCACCGGGCGGACCTGACCGGGCTCAAGTTCGCGGCCTTGGCCCTGGAAACTGGCGAGCGGCTGCGGGTGACGCTTGATCCGCCGACCCAGGATCTGTTGGTGCCAGTTTCCCAGCGTTGGCCTCTGCTTTACGAGCGGGCGCTGGTGTTGGCGTCCGGCTGGCTGCCTGCCTATGACCGCGGCTATCTGCGCTACCGCCGAGTGGGGGAGGCCCTGGCTCGGCACTTGGCGGACAGGCTGGGGACAGGATTTGCGAAGGGAGAGGGACCATGTATGACCTGATCGGCAGCCACATGAGGCTGAAGCACATCTATCGCGGCTACATCGAGAGCGCGTTTCCCCTGCGGTTCGAGGCACTCAACAAGGAGCGCGAGCGCCTCCTGAACAACGAGGACCTGGACGGGGCGCACCTGACCCAGCCGCCCCTGATCGAGCCCATGCCCGTCTACCCGTCCAGCGGTCGCACCCTGCGCCAGACCGCCGCCGCGCTGGGGCAGGAGTACGAAGGCTTCGAGGTCCTGGCGCGAGACCTAGTGCCTCAGGGGGTGGAGCTTTACGAGCACCAGGACCGCAGTCTGGCGACGGCCCTGTCCGATAAGGACCTGGTAGTCACCACGGGCACCGGCTCCGGCAAGACCGAGTGCTTCCTGCTGCCCCTGTTCGCCGAACTGGCCCGGGAGATGGGCTCCTGGCCGGATATGGGCCAAGCCGAGCCGGGGCGGGAGTGGTGGCGAGAGCCGGAAGAGGAACGCGGTACTCCCAAGCGGAAGGTGGGCCAGTTTGAGCACAGCCGGCGCCCCCACGCCATGCGAGCACTCATCCTGTATCCCCTCAACGCCTTGGTCGAGGATCAGCTGAGACGACTGCGGCGAGCCCTGGACAACCCCGAAACCACCCGCTGGCTGGATAATGAACGAGGCAGGAACCGGATCTTATTTGGCCGCTATACCGGGCCCACCCCCGTGTCCGGGCAACCAGGAAATCGGGCCAAGACCAAGGAGCTGGCCCGGGCTCTGCGGGACATCCACAGGCGCGAGCAGGCCATACAGGACAAGCTGGACTTGGCCGAAGGCTTGGAGAAGAAGCACTTGGAGGAGGTGCGCTATTTCTTCCCGGCCCTGGACTCCGGGGAGATGTGGTCCCGTTGGGATATGCAGGAAACCCCGCCGGATATCCTGATCACCAACTACTCCATGCTCAACATCATGCTCAACCGGCAGGTGGAAGAGCAGATCTTTGAGCAGACCAGGGACTGGCTGAGCCAGGACAGCGCCAACCGTTTCCACCTGATCGTGGACGAGCTGCACGCCTACCGCGGCACCCAGGGCACAGAGGTTGGCTACGTCCTGCGCCTGCTCCTGCATCGACTCGGGCTTACGCCCGAGTTGGATCAGCTGCGCATCCTGACCACTTCGGCCTCCATCGAGGAGGACGACAAGTCTCGCCGGTTCCTGGAGGAGTTCTTCGGCCGGCCGAGGGACAGGTTCGTCATCGTCAACAACCCTCAGATCGATCCCAAACGGGGTGCCCGGGAGCTGCTGAGCCTGAATGCCGGTGCCTTCCAGGGATTCTGCGAGGCCATCGATGCCGCGTCCCTGGCGGCCCTGGGGCCCGATCATGTCCCCTGGCGGCCGCCGGTGGATGCTCCGGAGGAGATCGCGTCGGCGATGACCAAGCTTGCCCTGGAGTTGGCCGACGTCGACAAGCGACAGACGGATCGGCACGTGCTGCTGGGAACCGCCCTCCAGAAGATCGACGCTGGCGACGCCCTGCGCGACGCGGTTCGTGAGGCCGCCGGCGGACAGGTGCGCGCGGTGCCCTTGACGCGCCTCGACCAGATTCTGTTCGACGCATCGGCTCCACCCTGGAATCCGTTCGCAACCGAGCCGGCGGCCGGGGTTTCCAAGCCATTGCGGGGCCTGCTGCTGGCCTTGGCCCTGTCACGGCGCGGCGAGCAGGACGACCGCTCCGTGACCCCCGTCCGCGGCCATCTCTTTTATCACAATCACCAGAATCTGTGGGCCTGCAGCAATCCGGACTGCGATGATCCCGATTGTCTGCCCGAGGAGCGAGCCAGAGATGGTGAGACCAACCCCCCCATCGGGGCCCTGCACGCCACCCACAAGCTCAGTTGCTCCTGCGGCGGGCGGGTGCTGGATCTGGTGGTCTGCGAGTGCTGCGGCGAGGTCTTCCTGGGGGGGCATGTTTCGCCAGGGCCCCACGGACACAACGAGATTCTCACGGCGGACACCGGACTCAAGACACTCAGCAGTGAGCTCGAACGTAAGACCAACGCCAGCTATCGCCTGTTTTGGCCGCGCTCTGACCAGACGCCAGCGCAGGGATTCGATAACTACACCGCGGATAAGCGCCGGCATCGTTGGAACGAGGCCCATCTCCATCCCTACTCGGGCTTGCTGTGTGGATCGGTCGTGCCGGGCGCGGAATCTTTGAGCGGCTGGGTCTACCGGGTGGACCCGGATTCGGACAAGGTCCCGGCCATGCCTCCCAAATGTCCCAACTGCGACGCGGATTACCGTCGCCGGGATCGTAATCCGACCCCCCTGCGCAACCATCGTACGGGCTTTCAGAAGGCCTGCCAGGTATTGTCCACGGGCCTTGCCCGGGAGATGCCACAGGGAGGCGAGCGACCCGAGCGTAAGCTGGTCCTGTTCACCGACAGCCGTCAGGACGCGGCCAAGCTGGCAGCCGGGGTGGAGAACGACCACTATCGAGACCTGATCCGAATCGCCATGCTGGGGGCGCCAAGGACCTTCTGGGAGCCGTTCGTCGCAATGCTGGCCCGTCTTGTCACCAAGGTGCCTGCTTTACTGGATCGCTTGGCGACGAATCCTCAGTTGCAAGAGGACGTCGAGGCCCAGCGCTGTATGGGTGCGCCCATGGAATACCTGGACCGAAAGGGCCGAGCCGCAGCGGCCGCAGATCGCGGTATCGCATCCGTCCTGAAGGGCTGGGCACTGGACATGGAACCGGATGATCCGGAAGTTGAAAAGCGTCTCCACCGGATGATCGCCAGCTACCCTCACAGCATGCCGCTGACGGCGGTGCGCGACGCGGTATTGACGACCCTGTTGCGCCGCGGGGTTCATCCGGGTGGTATCGTCTACTGCTGGCAATCCTTCCGGGATCAGGGTGGGAAGCGCCACCACTGGTATGAGCTCTTTGCCTGGCCCGACGACGTGGATGAGGCGCCGATCAAGGGCGCCGAGCTGCCGCCCGAGGGTGACAGCCTCTATGCCAGTCTCTCCCTCGCGCTCCTGGCCGAACTCATGTATGCCCTGTTTCCGCACAGAGCGCGAACCGCCGAGGGGCTTGGGCAGGCCTGGGTCAGCTGCCACGACTTAGGTGGATTGGGCGACAAGCTCCGGCAGGCGGTCGATACGAGCATCCGCATGCTGGGAGAGCGTCGTATACACAGATTGCGCGGCTATACGGCCGCAGGTCAGCGCTGGAACACTGACGGAAACGAAGACAAGTTTCCAAGCTGGGTCGGCCAGTACCTCGCGAATGTTGGGGTTCCGTCGAACACGGTGAAGCAGACCCTGAAGGATCGCGGCGCCATCGTCGGGGGCCACTACAACTGTCGCTTGGCTCCCGACGTTCTGACCATGCGCTTGCCCGAGCCGGGGGAGGGCGGCGAGGTCTCTGGCTGGCGCTGCCCCCATTGCCGGACCTTCTATCTCCAGCCTTCCAACGGCGTCTGCCATCATTGCAGCGGCGACCTGGTGAAATCCCCGCGGCCCCAGGTGTTCGACTACTACGTCTATCTCTCGGATCACTCGGGTCCCGCGTTTCGCTTCAATGTGGCGGAGCTGACGGGTCAGACGGACAAGGATCAGCGGCTGGATCGCCAGTGTCGCTTTCAGGAGATCTTTCTGGAGGAAGAGCCCAAGCAACCGACCGGCATCGACATGCTGTCCGTCACCACCACCATGGAGGCCGGGGTGGACATCGGCGGTCTCCAAGCGGTGATGCTTGCCAACATGCCACCGCGTCGCTTCAACTACCAGCAGCGAGTGGGCCGGGCGGGTCGCCGCGGCGCGGGTCTGTCCCTCGCCCTGACCTTCTGCCGCGGACGCAGTCACGACGACTTCTACTATCGGCGTCCCATGGCCATGACCGGCGACCCTCCCCCGCCCCCCTACGTGGACGTCAACCGGGAG
>JAYEJW010000527.1:0-7316 GCA_034716535.1 Pseudomonadota bacterium | reverse complement strand
AGATTCCCCGGGATTCCCTTCGATCTTTCCTAACACCAGCTCGACGGCTTCCCGGAAGACCTCGGGATCGAAGTCGTCTTCCGAGTTTCTGAGGCGTTCGAACTCCAGCTCGGCGAAGGCGGAAAAATCCTTGGCCGGGCCCGCGGGCTCGCCTGCTCGCGGTTGCTTTGGAGGCTTTCTCTTGGTCATCGGGTTTTCCTGATCAAGGCCGGACCTCTCTACGCCGTGCGACTACCTGGAGGCGCCCTGTGATTTCGTCTTCCCTGAGCAAAGGACGCGGGTTCTTCGCCCTATCCCTCGCTCGGCGGCGCGGCGCCGTTTGCCGATGGGGCTGGAGACGGCTGTGCGTCCGGAGCGGATCCGGCACTCGCCGGCGCGACACCTTCCGACCCAGAGGGGGGAGGGTTCGGCACATCGGAAGGAGATCCGGAAGGAGCAGACACAGGAGGGGCCAGCGCGGACTCGGCGGGTGCAGGGTCGGCAACGGTCATGCCGGTTATCGGCAATACAGGCGAATCGGCGGCCGGCTCCGACGGAAGGGCCTCGGCCACGCCGGTTGCCGTTGGCTCTGTGTCCGTGATCGGCGCCTGATCGCCCGACAGGATCGGAGCACCGACGGGGGTCGGCTCTGCGGGCATTGCGGCCGGTGCGCCGACCAGGGTCGGCACGGGCGCCGTCGAAGGCGCTTGCACTTCAGTTGGGGAAGAGGGGTTGGCAACGACAGACGGCGCTGTGGTCCCTGCATCCGTCGTGGAGGTGGCTTCGGACGGCTGAGCCGAAACGCCCTGCTCCGTGGCAACCACGGCCTGCTCCACCTTTGCGGGAGCGCGTTTCTTCGCGCGGGTGCGCTGCCGTGACAGGTAGCTCGCGTAGGAAGGGCCGCTACCCTGGATAGCGACCGGTGTTCCGATCGGGACATGGCGAAAGAGGATCGGTGCAAACCCCCGTGGCATCCGGATACAGCCGTGGGAGGCCCGGTTGCCAGGCCTGGGGATGGGGCCGCCGTGCATGCCGATACCGTCGTTTGTCAGACGCATGAAAAAGGGCATCGGTGCGCCCTTGAAGCGGCCGCCCGCAGGAATACGATCACGCCCGTTCTTGGCGTTCGATTTGACCAGCTTTCCGTTCTTGTCGTAGATCTTGCCGTAAAGGTTGGACCTCTTGTCTTCGACCTTTCCGATGATCTCGAAGCTGCCTGTCGGCGTCGGATACCTGTGAACTCCGGATGCTACCGTCGTCCATCCGAGCTGCTTGTCCCCGTTGTAGAAGTGCGCCTTCTGCTCGTCGATGCTGATCTCGATATGAGAAACATACTGGCCGCTTCCATTCCAGTCATAGAGCGCGTGACTGACAGGCGGTCCCTTGGGGGCCGGGGGGCGTACCGGCTCGGGCGGAGGGGCGGGCTCCGGCTCAGGGGCCGGTCGCGTAAACTGAGCACAGGAGGAAAGGATGGCGATGGCCGCCGTTGCAGACAGAACGGCCGTCGTCTTTTTCAGTGCGAGAACCATGCAGCGTGCGCCCTTTGTCAAAGATCGATGTGAAAGCGGCCAGATCCAGACGTTTCTCGACAAGATCGCCAGAGTTGAAGGTTAGCGCAAATTGCTGTGGCTGGCCTGCGCGAGAGGAGAATCTGTCATGCTACCCGGACTCATCCGCTTTCCCCTCAGCTCGTCTCCGCGCTTCCGGCCTCTTGCGAGCGCTTTTTCCTCGCTTGAACCTTTGTGAGGATTTTTCTATATGCTTCAAGCAGTTTCGTGATGCCGGAATCCTGCAGATAGCCCTCGTTTCCGGCAGCGACGTAGGTCACATAGACGCAGGAGGCCTCCATCAGACTGTTTGCGATCAAGTTGACGTCCTTGTTCTCATTTTTCATTTCATTGGCAAGACCGATGAACCGAGAGACCAGTTCTTCGTAGTCTTTCTCAGGGACTTTCATGACAGACCTCCGGCACGAGCCGTTCTGCGCCTACGCGTTGAGCCGCCGGGAATATTCTGACGCTTCGGGGTAGGGATGTACAAGCATCCGGCGGGTAGCGAGTATCGGCAACCCCGTTTAATCCGCGCGAATCCTCCCATAAATTAACGAAAATTCATGTTCAGGTACGGTTGACGTAAGGTAGCCCAACCTATTTCTACTTTGTCACATTGCCCGCTGGTTCAGAATCAGCGGGCAATGTGACAAAGTAGAAATAGAAGGAGATCTAAAATGACTGCGGAGAACACAAACGCGGAGATCCCTTCCGCCGAAACTGCGAGCGTCGCACGCGCCGCTTTCGCCCGGCTGCGTGACGACATCAACGGGCGCATCGTCGGCCAGAAGGCACTGGTGGAGCGGCTGCTCATCGCCTTGCTGGCGGACGGACATCTGTTGGTCGAGGGTGCGCCCGGGTTGGCCAAGACGACGGCCATCAAGGAGCTCGCGGCACGCATCGAGGGGGACTTCCAGCGCGTCCAGTTCACCCCGGACCTGCTGCCGGGAGACCTCACAGGCACCGACATCTACCACCCTGAGAACGGAAGCTTCGAGTTCCAGCCCGGCCCCCTGTTCCACAACTTGGTCCTGGCCGATGAGGTCAACCGGGCCCCGGCGAAGGTGCAGTCGGCCCTGCTCGAGGCCATGGGGGAGCAGCAGATCACCGTGGGCAACAGGACCTACGGCCTGCCGGACCTCTACCTGGTCATGGCGACCCAGAACCCCATCGAGCAGGAAGGGACCTACCCGCTGCCGGAGGCGCAGATGGACCGCTTCCTGATGCACGTACGGGTGGGCTACCCCGAGGCTGCAACCGAGCGCAGTATCCTCGACATCGCCCGGGTCCAGGCGCGCAGCCGGCGCCGGGGAGATCCGACGCCCGAGGTGCTGCTCACCAAGGAGCAGGTGTTCACGGCCCGGGACGAAGTGATGGACCTGCACATGGCCTCGAATCTGGAGGAGTATCTGGTGCAGATCGTGCTGGCGACCCGCGATCCCACGCCCTACGGCGACGAGCTATCGCGCCTTGTGGACTACGGTGCCAGCCCCCGCGGCACCATCGCCCTGGACCGCTGCGCCCGGGCCCACGCCTGGCTGCGGGGTGCCGATTACGTGACGCCCGAGGACGTGCACGCCGTCGTCTTCGATGTGCTGCGCCACCGGGTCCTGATGAGCTATGAGGCCGAGGCCGAGGGCATCGACGCGGACCGCTACGTCGACGATCTGCTGGCGCGCATACCCATGGTTTGAGGTCGGGCCGCGCAAGGAGAAGGGTCATGCAACAAACGCCAGTGGATCCCAACGTGCGGGTGAGCGTCGAGGACCTCATCCGCCTCCGCCGCCGCGCCGACCGGCTGCGGCTCCGGCAGGGACAGCCGTCGCGCTCCGCACTGGCGGGCGCACACCGCTCGCGCTTTCGCGGCCGCGGCATGGACTACCAGGAGTCCCGCCATTATCAGCCGGGCGACGACATCCGGAACATGGACTGGCGCATTACCGCCCGGGCGGGGCGCCCCCACGTGAAGCTCTATGAGGAGGAGCGCGAGCGCCCCGTGGTGGTGCTGACGGACTTCAGCCCGAGCATGTTCTTCGGGACGCGGGGGGCCTTTAAGTCCGTGACCGCCGCTCGGCTCGCCGCGCTCGTCGGCTGGGCGGCCATCGCCGACCATGATCGCATCGGCGCCTTGATCTTCAACGGCGGACACCATGAGCTTCAGCCGGCCGGGGGCAGGCGCGCGGTCATGGCCCTGATCCGGGTGCTGGCCAAGGCCGGCGATCCGTCCCTGGGATTGCAGCAGGAAGCGGACCCGGCCGGGCTGTCTGCAGCCCTGAGAAGGTTGCGCCGGGTGGCCCGCCCCGGCAGCCTGATTTTCGTTATCTCCGACTTCTACGCCATGGACGGGGAGACAGGGCGCCACCTGTCCCAGCTGCGCCGGCACAACGATATCGTCGCCTGCCAGGTGGCCGATCCTTTGGAGATGGCGCCGCCGCCCGCAGGACGCTACGGCATTACCGACGGGGTGCGCACCGGCCTGCTGGATACTCGCTCGATGCAGGACCGGCGACATTACGAGGCGTACTTCTCGCACCATCACGAGGCGGTGCGCTCCCTGACCGAGGAACGCGGCATCCCACTAATACGCCTGTCCACCCAGGACGATCCCGCTGAAAGGCTCGCCGCCGGCCTGGATCTCCTTGGCGCCGGACGGAAGGTGCGGCTGACAGAGGCGGCATGACCGGGCTGCCCACCGCCGAGACCCTGGATCTGCGTGACATCCACGCCCCACCGACGCCCGATCTCTGGCCGCCAGCACCGGGCTGGTGGGTCGCCCTAATCTTGACGGCCGCACTGCTCGCACTCGCCGGCAGCCGGCTCTATCGCCGCTTTCGCATACACAGGCGCCGCCGAAAGATCCTCGATGAGCTCGCGGATCTGCAGACGGGAAGCACCGGCCCCGATCTCGCCGCCGAGGTCTCCGCCCTGCTCAAGCGCGTCGCGTTGGCCCGCTATCCGCGGGCGGAGGTGGCGCCTCTCACGGGCGCGGACTGGCTCCACTTCCTTGATCGCAACGGCGGCGGTGGGCGCTTTGCCGAGGGCCCCGGAAGGGTGTTGGCGGATGGCCCCTATGCGCCGGAGGCGAGCTTCGACGCCGCCGGTCTGTTGAGTCTCGCCGAGGAATGGGTCAAGAGGAACACATGAGTATCGCGTTTGCGTGGCCCTGGGCCCTCGCCGCCCTCCCCCTGCCGCTGATCGCGTACTTCCTCGTACCGCGGGCCGAGCAGCATCCGGGGACTGCGCTGCGAATCCCCTTCTTCAACGCCCTCGCAGCCGCGGAGCAGGACCCCTTCAGGCCGCGCAGATGGCGCACCGCCGTCGGGGTCCTGGCCTGGCTGCTGCTCGTGGCCGCCGCTACCCGCCCCCAGATCCTGGGCGATCCCGTCCCCCTGCCGGTGCAGGGACGCGATCTGATGCTGGCCGTGGACATCTCGGGCTCCATGGTGGAGGAGGACATGGTCATCGGCAACCGCGTGGTGGACCGCCTCACCGCGGTAAAGGCCGTGGCGGGGGACTTCATGGACCGCCGCGAGGGCGACCGCATCGGCCTGATCCTCTTCGGAACCCAGGCCTATCAGCAAACCCCTCTGACCTTCGACAGGACGACCGCGCGCACCCTGCTGTTCGAGTCCGCCGTCGGACTCGCAGGCAGGGAGACGGCGATCGGCGACGCCATCGGGTTGGCTGTGAAGCGCCTGCGTGACGAGGCGGCAGAGAACCGCATCCTGATCCTGCTCACGGACGGCGCCAACACCGCCGGAAGGATCGACCCCATGAAGGCCGCCGAGCTGGCCGCCGCCGAGGGCGTGCGTATCTACGGCATCGGCGTCGGCTCCGAGGGGCGCAGGGCCTTCGGTCTGGCCCTGGGGGGCGCACGGATCGACGAAACGACCCTGCTCGCGATCGCCCGTACCACCAACGGCCGCTATTTCCGCGCCCGGGACGTCGAGGATCTGCAGAAGATCTACGGGATGCTCGACGAGCTCGAGCCCGTCGTATCCGACGAGCAGACCTTCCGTCCGGTGGACGAGCTCTTCGAATGGCCCCTCGGCAGCGCCTTGCTTCTGAGCATCCTGCTCGGCCTGGGCAGGGTCGCAGTCCCGCAGTTACTCTCATCGCTGCGGACGACCCCGAAGCAGGCACCTGCCTCCGCGTCTCCCGGGAAGGGAGCGGGATGAGGGAACCAACGCCCGCGCGCGGGGATTTCAGCCATGCCTGAAGACTTCCACTTCCTGAACCCGGAATGGTTTCTCGCGTTGGTTCCCCTCGGCGTCCTCCTGTGGGGGATGCGCAGCCCCGATTCCGGACAAAGCGCCTGGCAGCGCGTCGTGGACGGGCATCTGCTCCCTCATCTGCTGACCCAGGGCGCCGGCAAGGCGCGTTGGCTTCCCCTGGCCCTGCTCGGCGCCGGATGGATAATGGGGGTCCTGGCCCTGGCCAACCCCACCTTCGAGCGACTGCCGACACCGGTCTACCGCGGCCAAGATGCACGCGTCGTCATCCTGGACCTCTCCCGCTCCATGGAGACGCCGGATCTGAAGCCGTCGCGGCTCGCGCGAGCCCGCTACAAGGTAGCGGACATCCTCGAGCGCAGCCGAGACGGCCAGACCGGCCTGGTCGCATTCGCGGGTGACGCCTTCGTGGTCGCCCCCCTCAGCGACGACGCGGACACAGTCCTCGGGCTGCTCGACGCGGTGACGCCCGAGATCATGCCCGTGCAGGGCAGCCGGCCGGACCTCGCGCTGCACAAGGCCGCAGAGCTGCTTGCCCAGGCCGGCGCGGCCCGCGGAGAGGTGATCCTGGTGGGGGACGACGCAGGCGATGCGCGGGCCATCGAGGCGGCCCGAGACCTTCTCGATGCGGGGCACGAGCTGTCGATCATCGGCGTGGGCACCGAGGACGGCAGACCGATCCCCGGCGTACGCGACGCCGAGGGCCACGCGGTCGTGGCCGCCCTGGATTCCGCTCGCCTGATCGAGCTCGCAGCGGCCGGTGGCGGGGCCTATGCGCCCTTGAGCGCCGACGAAAGCGATCTCGACCGGGTATTGCGCGCACCGACCAGCAGTCTCCAGCAGGCGGCCGAGTCCCCGGACAGGGAGACGGACGCCTGGCGGGAGCTCGGTCCCTGGATTGCGCTCGCGCTCCTGCCGCTCGGGGCCCTGGCCTTCCGCCGCGGCTGGCTACTGGGTCTCGTCCTGGTGGTGAGCAATGCCGCCTTGGTACCGGAGCCCGCCATGGCCCTTTCCTGGGACGATCTGTGGCAGCGCCGCGACCAGCAGGCCGCCGATGCCCTGGAACGGGGCGATCACGGGCGTGCCCTGTCCCTTGCCGAGCAGCCCGATCAACGAGGTACCGCCAGCTACAGGCTGGGCGACTACGCGGCCGCAGCCGAGGCCTATGCCCGCCTCGACACCGCGGACGCCCACTACAACCGGGGAAACGCCCTGGCCAAAGCGGGCAGCCCGGAGGAGGCGCTCGCAGCCTACGACCAGGCATTGTCCAGGCAGCCGGGTATGGAAGACGCCGCCTACAACAAGGCCCGGATCGAGGAATGGCTCAAACAACAGCAGGAGCAACAGCAGCAGTCTCAGGACGGTCAACAATCAGCGGATCGGTCGCAAGACAGCGAAGGCGGTGAGCAGTCCGACGATAAGGCCGCAGAGGCTGAACAGCATGCCGAAAACCAGTCTCAGGCCGGACAAGACGACCAGCCGGAGGAGCAAGGCGAGAAGGACGGCGAGAGCGCCGACTCCGACGCAGGCCAGGACGGCCGATCCGCGCAAGAAC
>JAYEJW010000526.1:0-7337 GCA_034716535.1 Pseudomonadota bacterium | reverse complement strand
CTTGCTGCGCTCGTCGAGACCCTGCAAGGCGGCGTAGAGGCGCTCGCGGCGGTCCGTCGCGGTGTCCTCGTGCTCGAGCGCGCTTGCCGGCTCCATCCGCATGTCCGGAAGAAAGGTGGCGGGAGCCGACGGGGCATCGTCTTCATCGGTGTCGTATCCGTCGAAGGCCAGGTCCTGGTTTGCCAGGCGGGCCTCCATCTCCAACACCGTCTCGGGCTTGACGCCCAAATCTTCAGCGACGCCCTCGACCTCTTCGCGGGAGAACCAGCCGAGGCGCTTCTTGGCGCTGCGCAGATTGAAGAACAGCTTTCGCTGGGCCTTGGTGGTGGCTACCTTCACGATACGCCAGTTGCGCAGGATGTACTCGTGGATCTCGGCGCGGATCCAGTGCACGGCGAACGACACCAGGCGCACGCCCACATCCGGCTCGAAGCGGCGTACCGCCTTCATCAGGCCGACCGAACCCTCCTGGATGAGGTCGGGCAGCGGCAGACCGTAGCCCAGATAGCCGCGGGCGATGCGAATCACGAACCGCAGGTGAGAGAGAACCAAGCGGCGTGCCGCCTCCATGTCATCGTGGTCGCGCAGCCGCACTGCCAGCTCACGCTCCTCGTCCGGGGTAAGCACAGGGATCTGGTAGGCCGCGCTGATGTAAGCATCGATGCTTCCCGTTGGAAGTACCGCAAGATCTTTTTTCATTTCCAATACCCAAGTAATTTTCTATGAAATATGCTAGCACCAATCAGCCTAGGATGACAACATCCCGACTGCGGAGTTAGTGCTTCGGCCAAGGAAAAAGTTCCTACGCGTTCGGCGTCAACGCGGCTCGGTGGTGGCAAGGTGGCGGCCCACGGACAGCCAGCTCCCGAGGAGGCCCAGCAGCAGGCTGGCGCCGAGCATGCTCAGCAGCGCGCCCGGCCCCAGGCCGGCGAGGGGGAACTTGGTCTCGTAGAGGGCAGCGAGATTGGAGACCGGTCCCTGCAGCAGGAGCAGTGCCAGGGACACCAGCAACCAGGCGGTGATCCCGCCCAGCAGGCCGTACCAGGCCCCGGTGTAGAGGAAGGGGCGGCGAATGAACGCGGGCGTTGCTCCCACCAGCTCCATGATCTCGATCTCGCTGCGCCGGTTCTCGATCTCCAATCGGATCGTGTTCCCCACCACGAGCAGCACCGCCAGCGCGAGCACCGCCCCGAGCAGGAGTGCGCCGCGCTGTGCCAGATTCACGATGGCCTGAAAACGGCGCACCCACTGGGTGTCCAGGCGCGCGAAGTCTGCTTCCGGTAGCTCCGTCAGCTCTTCGCGCAGTCGATCCAGCGCCTCGGGCGCAACCATGTCACCCGTTGGGCGCAGGGCCAGCACCATTGGCAGGGGATTCTCCTCGAGCTGGTCCACGGCCTCGGCAAAGCCGCTTTGGCCGCGCAGCTCCTCCAGCGCGTCCTCCGGGCTGATCAGGCGCACTTCCTCCAGGTCCGCGTGCTCGCGCAGCCGTCCCGCCAGCGCAGTGGCCTGCTCGCCTGTCACGTCCGAGCGCAGGAACAGAGAGATGGCCGCGCTTTGATCCCAACTGCCGCTCAGCGCCTCCAGGTTCTTGGTGAGCACGTAGAGGCCGCCGGGAAGTGCCAGCGCAATGCCGATCACCGCCACCGTCATGGCCGACGGAAAGGGGCGGCGCACCAGGCGCCCGAGGCTCGCCAGGGCAACCTGGAGGTGGCGGCTCAGCCAGACGGAGGGGACGCGGAAAGGGCGGCCGCGCCCACGGCGCGAGATCGGGCGGCGTTTTTGCATGGGCTCACCAGGCGCTCACGTCCCGGACCAGACGCCCCTCGCTGAGGGTGAAGGTGCGATAGGGGAGGGCGGCGATGAGGGCCAGGTCGTGGCTCGCGATGAGCAGAGTGACCCCGACCTGATTGAAGCGCTCAAACAGCCCCATGATTTCCCGCGACAGCTCCGGGTCCAGGTTCCCCGTGGGCTCGTCGGCGAGCACCAGGGGCGGGCGCGCCACCACCGCCCTGGCGATGCCGACGCGCTGCTGCTCGCCGCCGGACAGCGTGATCGGACAGGCCTTCTCCTTTCGAAGCAGGCCCACCTGATCCAGTGCCGCGCGCACCCGGCGGCCGATCTCCTTGTGACCCAGCCCCATTGCGACCAAGGGAAGGGCGACGTTGTCGAGCACGCTGCGGTCGGTGAGGAGGCGGTGATCTTGAAAGATCATCCCGACTTCACGGCGGTGGTAGGGGATCTTGCGCTTGGGTAGGTGTCCGAGGTTGCGTCCGTTGACCATGACCTGGCCGCGGGTGGGGCGCTCCAGCAGCCCGATGAGCTTGAGCAGCGTGCTCTTGCCCGCCCCGGAGTGTCCGGTGAGGAACGCCATCTCGCCACGTCCGAGCTCAAAGCTCAGGTCGCTGACGGCGTCGCCGCTCTCCGGATAGCGCTTGGTGACATGCTCGAAACGGATCATCGGCGAGCTGCCATCAGGTCTCGAACAGGGCGTCGAGAAACTCCCCGGCATCGAAGGGGCGCAGATCCTCGATCGACTCACCGACACCGATGAAGCGGATCGGCACCTTCAGGCGGTCGGCAATGGCGAACAGGATGCCGCCTTTGGCGGTGCCGTCGAGCTTTGTCAGGGTGATCCCGGTGAGCGTCACCGATTGATTGAATTGGACGGCCTGGTTGAGGGCGTTTTGGCCCGTCGTCGCGTCCACCACCAACATCACCTCGTGGGGGGCCTCGGGATCGATCTTCTTCATCACCCGGGAGATCTTGGCCAGCTCCTCCATCAGGTTGGTCTTGGTGTGCAGGCGCCCGGCGGTGTCGGCGATGAGCACATCGGCCCCGCGCGCGGTGGCCGCTTGCAGGGCGTCGAAGACGACCGAGGCGGAGTCCGCTCCCGTGCGCTGGGCGATCACCGGCACGGCGTTGCGCTCGCCCCAGGTCTGGAGCTGCTCCACGGCGGCGGCACGAAAGGTGTCGCCGGCGGCGAGCATGACGCTGTTGCCCTCTTCCTGCAACCGCTTGGTCAGCTTGCCGATGGTCGTGGTCTTACCGGCCCCGTTCACCCCCACCATGAGGATCACCTGCGGCCGGCCGGCGGCGGGCTGGCGGACCGTCCCCTCGCAGCGGCGCAGGATATCGCGCAGCTCATCCTTGAGTGCCGCGAGCAGGGCGCGGACATCGTTGAGCTCCCTGCGTTTCACGCGCTCGGAGATGTCGTCGATGATGCGGGATGTGGCCTCCACGCCGACGTCGGCCCTGAGCAGCTGGGTCTCCAGCTCCTCGAGCAGGTCCTCGTCGATGCGCTTGTGCCCCCGGATCAGGTCGCCGACATCCGTGTTGAGAACGGCTCGGGTGCTCTTGAGGCCGTCCTTCAGGCGCGAGAACAGACGCCGCTTGCCCTCGCTGCGCTGCGCTTCATCGCCAGGGGGCGTTTCCCTCTTTTTTTTGCCGAAACCGAACATGCGCGTCTTACTCCAACGCGGGAACCTGATGCCGAGAGTGTTTGTCAGGAAGGGTTGAAGACCCGGCGGCGGCCTGTGAGAATGCGCCGGCCCGCCACTTTACACCGAGTCTTACCGACCGCACATGCTAGCAGAACGCATTGAGCGCGTCTCACCGCGAACGGACCACGGAGAATTCATGAAAAGAGCGATTATCCCTTTGGTGCTGCTGGCGCCGCTGCTGGCCCATGCCTCTGCCAACGTGCAGGAGACCCTGCTTGAAAACGGGTTGAAGGTGATCGTAAAGCAAGACCAACGAGCGCCCATCGTCACGTCCCAGGTCTGGTACAAGGTCGGCTCCAGTTACGAGCACGGCGGCGTAACCGGTGTCTCCCACGTGCTGGAGCACATGATGTTCAAGGGCACGGCGAAGCACGATCCGGGCGAGTTCTCGCGCATCATCGCCGAGCATGGCGGCGAGGAGAATGCCTTCACCGGCCGCGACTACACCGCCTATTTCCAGACCCTGGCGAAGGATCGTCTGGCGATCTCCTTCGAGCTCGAGGCGGATCGTATGCGCAACCTGACGCTGCCCGAAGAGGAGTTCCTCAAGGAGCTGGAGGTCGTCAAGGAGGAGCGCCGTCTGCGCACCGAGGACGACCCGGAATCCCTGACGTCCGAACAGTTCAACGCCGCCGCCTACGAGGCCTCCCCTTACCGCATCCCCGTCATCGGCTGGGCCAGCGACCTGGAGCATTTGAAGGCGGAGGATCTGCGCGAGTGGTATCGCAAATGGTACGCCCCCAACAATGCCACGCTGGTCGTGGTGGGGGACGTGGATGCCGAGGAGGTGTTCGCGTTGGCCCGCGAGCACTTCGGGCCTCTCAAGTTGGAGGACTTGGCCGCGCCCAAGCTTCGGGCCGAGCCGGCGCAGCGTGGCGAGAAGCGCATTCGTGTGAAGGCGCCGGCCAAGGAGCCCTACCTGATTATGGGCTACAAGGCGACGGCGCTCGGCCATGGGGCGGAGGACTGGGAGCCCTACGCCCTGGAGATGTTGGCGTCCGTCCTCGACGGCGGCAGCAGCGCCCGCTTCAGCCGCGAGCTGGTGCGCGACTCGCGCGTGGCCGCCTCCGCGGATGCGGGTTACAGCGCCTTCAGCCGCTTACCGGGTATGTTTGTTCTCGACGGCACGCCCGCGAAAGGTCGCAGCGTCGAGGAGCTGGAACAGGCCTTCCGCGACCAGATCGAGCATGTGCGCGAGGAACCGGTGACCGCGGACGAGCTCGAGCGCATCCGCAACCAGCTGATCGCGGCAAAGGTCTACGAACGGGACTCGGTTTTCTACCAGGCGATGCAGATCGGGCGGCTGGAGACCGTCGGTCTGGGCTGGCCCCTCGTGGACGAGTACGTGGAACATCTGAGCCGAGTCACTCCCGAGCAGATCCAGGAGGTAGCGCAACAGTACCTCACACCCGACAATCTCACCGTCGCCGTGCTGGTCCCCCAGCCCATGGACGGCAAGCAGCCGCGCCGCGCCGCGGCGGGAGGGCACGCCCGTGTTCGCTGAAAGCAAACCAATCCTCGCCGCGCTTTGCGGCGTTCTCGCCCTCGCCGCGTTGAGCAGCGCCTGGGCGGGTCCCAAGATCGAGACCTGGCAGACATCCAGCGGTGCCCGGGTGCTCTTCGTCGCCGCTCCCGATCTGCCGATGCTCGATGTCCGCGTGGTCTTCGACGCCGGCAGCGCCCGCGACGGCGGACGTTCCGGACTCGCCGCCCTGACGGGCGCCATGCTGTCCCAGGGCGCCGGTGAGTGGGATGCGGACGCCATCGCCGAGCGCATGGAATCGGTTGGTGCCGAGCTGGGCACCGGTGCCCAGCGCGACATGGCCTGGGTGTCGCTGCGCACCCTCACCCGCCAGCCGGCCCTGGATACCGCGCTCGAGACCGTGACAAAGGTGTTGGCCGAGCCCCGGTTCGATCAGCCAGACTTCGAGCGGGTGCGCGAGAACACCCTCGTGGGTCTGCGCCGGGCCGAGCAGGATCCCGGCACCGTCGGCAAGAAGGCGATCTACCGGAAGATCTTCGGCGACCATCCCTACGCCGCTGACCCCTCCGGCACCCAGGAGAGCGTCGCCGCCCTCGCGCGCGAGGATCTCGGGGATTTCCACAGTCGCTACTATGTGGCGCGCAATGCCGTGATCGCCATGGTCGGGGACCTGACCCGCGAGCAGGCCGAGGCCGTTGCGGAGCGGGTGACAGCCGGCCTGGCAGCAGGGGAGCCGCCACCGGCGGTGCCGCCGGTTCCAGAGCTCGCTGAAAACCTGCTGGAGAAGGTGCAGTTCCCCTCCTCCCAGACCCACGTCTACGCCGGTCAGCCGGGGATGCGCCGCGGCGATCCGGACTACTACTCCCTGTACGTGGGCAACCATATCCTCGGCGGTAGCGGGCTTGTGTCACTGCTGATGGAAGAGGTGCGGGAGAAGCGAGGCCTGTCCTACAGCGTCTACAGCTACTTTCTGCCCATGTCCGTGCGCGGTCCGTTCCTGATGGGACTGCAGACCAAGAACGAGCAGGCGGAGAAGGCCCGCGAGGTGCTGATGGAAACGGTGCGCCGTTTCCGTAAGGACGGCCCCACCGACGAGGAGCTCGCCGCGGCGATCAAGAACATCACAGGCGGCTTTCCGCTACGCATTGCCAGCAACGGAAAGATCGTCCAGTACCTGGCTGTCATCGGTTTTTACGGGTTGCCCCTCGATCACCTCGACACCTTCAGCGAGCGGGTGTCGGCGGTTACCGCCGAGGACATCCGCGATGCCTTCCGCCGTCGCGTGGATCCCGACCGCTTCGCGACGGTGATCGTGGGTCCTGTGCAGGACCAGGTGGCCAAGGCGAGGGCGGCCAGCGGCGCGTGAGCAGTGGTCGGCTGCGGATCATCGGGGGGAGCTATCGCGGTCGCAAGCTGCCGGTTCCCTCACGGCTCGGGCTGCGCCCCACCGCCGACCGGGTACGCGAGACCCTATTCAATTGGCTGCAGCCGGTGATCGTCGGTGCCCGCTGCCTGGACCTGTTCGCGGGCAGCGGTGCCCTCGGTTTCGAGGCGGCATCGCGGGGCGCCGCAGAGGTCGTCATGGTCGAGAAGGGGGAGCCGGTCGTCCGGGTGCTCACGGACAATGCCCGGACCCTCGGGGCAGAGCAGGTGCGGGTGCAGCAGGCCGACGCCTTGCGCTGGCTGTCCGGAGAAGGGACGCCCTTCGACGTCGTCTTCCTGGATCCGCCGTTCGCCGCCGGACTGCTGGCGCCGAGCTGTGACTTGCTGAGCCGTAACGGCTGGCTTGCCCCGCAGGCGCGAATCTATGTGGAGGCGGCGGCGGACAAGGGGTTTCCTCCCCTGCCTGCTGATTGGCGCCTGGTGCGGGACAAGCAGGCAGGGCAGGTGCGCTACGGGCTGGCGGTCTCTGGTATCCTTCGCGCAAATTCGCCGCCGCAAGAGGAAATCGCCGAGTGAGAAGCGTGGTCTATCCGGGCACTTTCGATCCCATCACGAACGGCCACAGCGACCTCATCCAGCGCGCCGCTAAGCTGTTCGAGCGTGTGGTTGTGGCGGTTGCGGATGATACCGCCAAGGCCCCCGCCTTCGATACCGCCCGGCGCGTGGATCTCGCCCGGCAGGTGGTGGGCGACCTGCCGAACGTGGAAGTGACCCCCTTCACCGGTCTGCTTGTGGCGTTTGCCCGCGAGCGCGGAATCGACGTGATCATGCGCGGATTGCGGGCGGTGTCCGACTTCGAGTTCGAGTTTCAGCTGGCGGGAATGAACAGGCGTATGGCCCCCGACATCGAGACCCTGTTTCTTACCCCCGCGGAGACGTATGCCTACATTTCCTCGTCGCTCGTGCGCGAG
>JAYEJW010000525.1:0-7341 GCA_034716535.1 Pseudomonadota bacterium | reverse complement strand
CGCGGCTGGGTCTACGGCACCCTGATGTTCGGTGAGTCCCAGGTCCGCACCGGCCACTTGCTGGTCGGCATCCTGAAGACCCGGGGCCTGCGCAGCGGCCTGCTCGCCGTCTCGAACGAATTCGACAAGATCGGCGCCGACAGCCTGACCGAGCGCTTCACGGACGTCGTGAGCGGTTCCCCCGAGGAGGCGCTGGCCGCCAGCGACGGCTTCCAGGTGGGCGGCGGGGCCGTGCCCGGCGAGGCCAGCGAGGCCGTGGCGCCCGCCCAGATGGGCAAGCAGGAAGCCCTGCGGCAGTTCTCCGTGGATCTCACTGAGCGGGCGCGCAACGGGGAGATCGACCCCATCGTCGGCCGCGACGAGGAGATCCGGCAGATCGTGGACATCCTCATGCGCAGGCGCCAGAACAACCCCATCATCACGGGCGAGGCGGGTGTGGGCAAGACGGCCGTGGTGGAGGGCTTCGCCCAGCGCATCGCCGCCGGCGATGTCCCGCCGCCGCTGAAGGACGTGACCCTGCGCACCCTGGACGTCGGCCTGCTGCAGGCGGGCGCCAGCATGAAGGGCGAGTTCGAGAATCGGCTGCGCCAGGTGATCGAGGAGGTCCAGGCCTCCCCTACGCCCATCATCCTTTTCATCGATGAGGCTCACACCCTCATCGGTGCCGGTGGAGCGGCAGGCACGGGGGACGCGGCCAACCTCCTCAAGCCGGCGCTGGCCCGTGGCACGTTGCGCACGATCGCCGCGACCACCTGGGGAGAATACAAGAAGTACATCGAAAAAGACCCCGCCCTCACCCGCCGCTTCCAGGTGGTGCAGGTGGACGAACCAAGCGAGGAGAAGGCCATCCTCATGGTCCGCGGTATTGCCTCAACCCTTGAAAACCACCACCGGGTCCAGGTCCTGGACGAGGCCCTGGAATCAGCGGTCCGCCTCTCCCACCGTTACATCCCCGCGCGTCAGCTCCCGGACAAGGCCGTGAGCCTCTTGGACACCACCTGTGCCCGGGTCGCCATCAGCCAGCACGCGGTCCCGGCGCAAGTGGAGGACTGCCGCCGGCGCATTGAAGGTCTGGAGACCGAGCTTGCCATCATCGGCCGAGAGACTGTGGTGGGCGTCGACACCGCCGAGCGACTGGCCGATGCGAACGACAAACTGGAGCAAGAGCGGGAACGGCTGCGGATTCTGGACGAGCGCTGGCAAGGGGAGAAAGACCTCGTGGACGGGATCCTGGCCCTGCGTGCCCGGTTGCGGGGGCAGGTGCGCAAGGTGGAGGGTACGGAAACGGACCTGGAGCAGGCCGCGGAGGTGGTGGCCGAGACCGTGGATAGCGGACCGGTATCGTCGGCAGCGCCGGATCCTGCCGCCGACGTCGCCGATACCCTGAACGAGGAGCAGCGCGAGGAACTGCTCCGGGAGCTCAAGGACCTGCAAACCGAGCTCCTGGAGCTGCAGGGAGAGCGCCCGCTGATCCTGCCCAATGTCGACGGCCAAGCCGTTGCCTCCGTGGTCGCGGACTGGACCGGTATCCCGGTGGGCCGCATGGTCAAGAACGAGCTCGAGGCGGTGCTCAATCTTGCCGACACCCTCAACAAGCGCGTCATCGGCCAGCGCCACGCCCTGGAGATGATCTCCCGGCGCATCCAGACCTCCCGCGCCCGGCTGGACAACCCCAACAAGCCGATCGGCGTCTTTATGCTGAGCGGTCCCTCGGGCGTCGGCAAGACCGAGACCGGTCTGGCGCTGGCAGAGGCCCTCTACGGCGGCGAGCAGAACATCATTACCATCAACATGAGCGAGTTCCAGGAGGCCCATACCGTCTCCACGCTGAAGGGCGCGCCCCCCGGCTACGTGGGCTATGGCGAGGGCGGCATCCTCACCGAGGCAGTGCGCCGCAAACCTTACAGCGTGGTGCTCCTGGACGAAGTGGAAAAGGCGCACCCGGACGTGCACGAGATCTTCTTCCAGGTCTTCGACAAGGGCTGGATGGAGGACGCGGAGGGCCGCTACATCGATTTCCGCAACACCCTGATCCTCCTGACCACCAACGTGGGCACGGACCTAATCATGAACATGTGCAAGGACCCGGAGCTCATGCCCGACGCGGAAGGAATCGCCAATGCCTTGCGCCAGCCCCTGCTCAAGGCGTTCCCGGCGGCCCTGCTCGGGCGCTTGGTGACCATCCCCTACTATCCCCTAAGCGACGAGATGCTCACCGCCATCATCCGGCTGCAGCTGGGCCGCATCACCAAGCGTATCGAGGAAAACCACCGCGTTCCCCTCGTCTACGGCGATGCCGTGGTCAAGCTCATCGCCGAACGCTGCACCGAGGTAGAAAGCGGCGCCCGGGTGGTGGACGCCATCCTCACCAACACGGTGCTCCCCGCCATCAGCCGGGAGATTCTCAACCGCACCATGGAGGGCAAAGCGGTCGCCCGGGTGGACATCCGCGTTGATGAGGGAACATTCCAATATTCGTTCGATTGAGCAAGCTGCCGGATAAACGCAGGAGAATGGACTGGTGTCTTGCGCAATCCACGCCGGCCCCGTCAGCAGTAGTCAGGTGTCACGCCACGCACGACGACATGAGGGTGAAAACATGTACGAAGTACAAGAAATGCAATTGATACCACAGGACCAGACCAATGCCTGCTGGTATGCGAGTGCGCTCATGGTACTCCAGTGGAGCCGCCGTGGTGAGCTCATGTCGCACTCTCGTGAAAGCTTGATCTCACCGACCGCCCATCCATCGGTCGAGGCGACCTACCGCGCCAATAATGGTCTCCAGTGGAGTGCCATGCGCCGCCTCGCCCGGCAACTGGGGCTCAGGGAGCTGCCGCTGATGTCCCCAAGCGCACAGCTGCTGGAACAGTGGCTGCGCAGCTACGGCCCCGTCTGGACCGACGGCGTGCCTGTAGACCGTAACGGGAGAGTCGCAGGGACCGGACACGTCGTGGTGCTGGCCGGAATCCGGTCCTCCGCCCGCACGGGCGAGGACTACGACCTGAAGATCTACGATCCCTGGCCACCAAACCGGGGCGACGTGCGATGGCGTCCCGGTAGCCATCTCGCGACCATCACATCGGGGGTAGCCGAGAATACGGGCCGTAACGTGTGTTTCCTCGTGAAGGGGACATAGCCCTTCTATTTGAGGAACTGCTGTTTAAGCGGTTCCCGCGGCACAAGGATGTACCGCCATTTTCGACGGTCGCAAGCCGTTGAGAACGAAGCAATCCGGAACCCACGCTGTTCGTATTGTGTCGCCGAACATCCCAGGATGCGATTTTTCAGGTTTTCTTTCACGCCTTACCGCCTTACCGCCTTGCAGCTGTAGAAGATCTGGCCTCAGAAAGCTCATGGAAGACTGCTCGAACTTCAGGATTACGAAATTTTTCAGTCATAACCCTGCTTTTGTGACCAGTTTCAAATCATTTCGACAACAAAAGAGATCACCATTAATTCTCGGGCCGCAGAACCATTTCATATCTCTAGTTGAGGCTCCGAATAAATCAAGCTCCGATGAGAATTTCCCCTGATCTTTTTTGATGCCGGGAACTGGGCAACCTCGCTTTCAGTGCCATCCAGCCTCAATCGACTTTGAAGGTTGTACACGGGGGAGAACGGCCGCACCACGGAACCTCTGCCTTATTCACAGGTTACCTTTGATCTCGATCTGACAGCGAGAACGGAGCTCCATGACCTATCGGCAACAGCGGCCGGCAAGATTCGGCCATGCTGACTCGAGCGCAACAGATACGCCGATACTTCCGGGAAAGCGCGAGACCGCACTGGCCAGGGAGCAAGTGCAGCTACTGTATCAGCAAGCCGCTCCTGGCCTACTTGCCACTCTGATTGTCTCCGCCTTGTTGGTGTTTGCTCAATCGACTGTGACTTCACAGGGAACGCTTACGATTTGGCTCACCTACATGACTGCCGTGACCGCTATTCGCTACGGTCTCTTGGTACTCTTTCGCCGGCAAGACTTAGCGGGTATCGACGCTACAAAGTGGAGTGCGCTGTTTGTCGTAGGCACTGCTCTGGCGGGGCTAGGCTGGGGCTCGACTGCGATCTTTCTGTTCGCTCCGGACTCCATTGTCCACGAATCCTTCCTCACCATGATCCTTGCGGGCATGGCTGCCGGCGCGGTGCCCGTTCTCGCACCCGTCATGAGCGCCGTGCTCGTGTTTATCGTTACAAGCATCGCCCCCCTCGCGGTCCGTTTCTTGATCCAGGAAACGGAAATCCAGCTTGTCATGGGCATGGGTGCCCTGGCTTTCATGATTTTCATCGCCGCCGCCGCTTGGCAGATTCACCGCAGTGTCATGGCGAGCCTGACACTGCGGTACGAAAACGTTGGCCTCCTGAACACCCTTCGGGAATCGAAAAACCGTACGGAAAAACTCAATGAGGAGCTCAAGTCTGAAATTCAGGAGCGGACAAGTGTAGAGCGGAGGCTATTTCACGCCAAAGAAGAGGCCGAGCAGGCCAGCCGGGCCAAAGGAGAGTTCCTCGCTACCATGAGCCACGAAATCCGCACCCCGATGAACGGTGTCATGGGAACGCTCGAGTTGCTCCGCGGGATGCCGCTAGGGGAAGCGCAGCGGGACTTGGTGCAAACGGCGAACCGATCGGCCGAAACCCTCCTGAACATCATTGACGATGTGCTCGACATCTCCAAGATAGAAGGCGGCCAGTTCGAGCTGGAACATATCAGCTTTGACATCCCACAGACGGTTCTGGATGTCGTCGCATTGTGGAAGAAGCAAGCTGAGTTGAAGGGCGTACAGCTAGACTGGCACATCTCGGAGAGAGTGCCGACCACGCTGATCGGCGACCCCACGCGGTTCCGTCAGATCATCAACAACCTGGTTGGAAACGCCGTTAAGTTCACGGGAAAGGGGCGTATCGCGGTACGCGCAGCTGTTGTACGGGACGGACGAGCCGACGTCATGTTGCGCTTTGAAATTGAAGACACTGGCATAGGGATTTCTCCCGAAGCACAGATGAAGCTCTTCCAACCCTTCTCCCAGGCCGACGGCTCCATGGCGCGGAGATTCGGAGGCACCGGGCTTGGTCTATCAATTGCCAAGAGATTGGCCGAACTGATGGGTGGACAGATTGGCGTTGAGAGCGAAAACGGAAAAGGCAGCACCTTCTGGTTTACAGCGCAAATGGGAAACCCTGCGTCGACGGAAGGCGGGGCGGAGCCGGACCCGCGCGACCTGCGCATTCTTGTCGTGGGTGACGATACCGCCTACCGGAGAAGCCTGGGAGCGCTCCTGCAGCGGAGAAGCATCCCCTTCGAGTTCGCGGTGAACGACCATGCCGCGTTGGAAAAGCTGCGTTATGCGGCGCAGATCGGCGAGTCCTGGTCCTACGACGCCGTCATTGTGGGCGGTGGCGCGAGCGACATGAAAGCGCTGGAGTTTGCGCGCTCCGTTTACCGGGATCCCAAGCTGACAGGTGCGGGCATAATCGTTGTCGCAGAACCGAGCTCAGCGATTCTCGAGGAGGCATCGCGTAGCAAGAGCGTCGATGCGGTGTTGGCCGAACCCGTCCGAAGCAACGAACTCTATGACGCGCTAGGCTCCTTCGGCCGAGGCAAGTCGGGCTCGCCAACATACTTGCACGCCGGACTCGTAAATCCGGAAGCCAGACCGTCGCCCATCAAACTTCCGACATTGCAATCCGCGAAACCCCGGCGTGAGGAACTGGTCGGCGAGCCCCCGTCTCTCCCGCCCTTGCACGGGCATGTATTGCTCGTTGAAGACAATCCCGTCAATCAGAAAGTGGCGCGGACAATGCTTACGCGCATCGGGTTGGACGTGGCGTTGGCCAACAATGGCAAAGAAGCGGTGGATGCCGTCCAGAAACGCCGGTTCGATGTCGTGCTGATGGACGTGCAGATGCCCGAATTGGATGGTTTTCAAGCCACTGGGCAAATCCGCCAACTCGAAGCCGCAAAACAAGGACATCGCCTGCCCATCGTGGCCATGACAGCCAACGCCATGAAGGGGGACAAGGAAAGATGCATTGACGCGGGCATGGACGATTATCTCTCAAAACCCGTAAAACAGGATGCAGTCCGTGGTGCACTGGCTAAGTGGCTGCCCGAAAAGGCGAATGATGAAGCCTCACTGCGCAAGCAAGCACCCGAAGAGGTGGCTCGATCCGACACAGAATCCCGCGGGGCGATAACAGCGCGACGAAGAATACTGTTAGTGGAAGACGATGCAGTCAACCAGAAGCTTGCCATGAAGATGCTGGCGAGGCTCGGTCTAGACGTCGCTTTGGCCGAGGACGGCTCTCAGGCGGTGGAGGCGACAGAACAGCAGGTGTACGACGCCATCTTGATGGACTGCCAGATGCCGCGTATGGATGGTTACAAAGCCACCGAGCTTATCCGAGAGAAAGAGCAGGCCGAAGGTGCCCGGCACGTTCCGATTATTGCGATGACAGCCAACACGCTACCGCAAGATCAGGAACGCTGCCAAATCGCCGGCATGGACGACTTCCTCGCAAAGCCCGTCAAGCCAACGATACTCGAAGCCACGTTGGGAAAATGGTTGCGTCAAACTGAAAAAGAAACAGAGAACGACGTAATGAGCGAACGCACAAACAGCAAATCTACATTAAAGGCGGCCGCGATAGACGCCGCCGTTGTCAACGAGTTGCGTGAGATCATGGAAGATGCTTTCGGTGAGCTTGTCCTGACCTATTTGAGAGACAGCCCAGCGCGATTTCTGCGAATGCGAGACGCCATCAAAGGCGGCGATCCGGACAGTCTGCGAGAGGCGGCACACTCGCTAAAATCGAGCAGCGCAAATCTGGGTGCCCTCAACTTGTCCGAGCTTGCCAAGCGGCTGGAGTACATGGGCCGAGAGCGGAAT
Source organism: Pseudomonadota bacterium (assembly GCA_034716535.1). GTDB lineage: Bacteria > Pseudomonadota > Gammaproteobacteria > Chromatiales > Chromatiaceae > JAYEJW01. The sequence goes on along the minus strand of JAYEJW010000525.1, from coordinate 451 downwards.
CTACAAGGCGCGGTATCTACCTTCAAGCAAGCCGTTGAGGAATACGGTCGCGTCAAGACAGAATTGCAGACCGAGAAATATCATGGCGCGCAGCTCGCGTTCACCTCCAGTTGAGGAAACTCACTCGACAAACTTGGGAGAAAAGCGCATCGCGAACCTTCGCCGGCCGAGGATACTCCGTCGCGCTTGTACTATGTCCGGGAAACCAGATTTTCCGACGTTCATCGGACCACTGGGGCCGTAAAATTGGTCACTGAAAGCGCAATAGAGATCCTTGAGCGATCCATAATTTACTACCGGGGAGAACCAGTTGGCACGTCCGCGGGTAACTTCTCAATAAGTAGGGGCAGGTATATCAATGGGCTAAGTGGATAAGTTAGAATTCTCAGCAAGAGTTCGCCATAGTCTGCTGTCTGCTCTCGTCCATGTCCGATCGCGATCAACTGCCGAG
>JAYEJW010000524.1:0-7343 GCA_034716535.1 Pseudomonadota bacterium | reverse complement strand
CGGCGGTCCGCGCGCCTTTGTCAGAAGGCTCTAGTCGATCTGCAGGCTGTCCCACAGCCCGTCCACCCTCCGTCTGACCTGTTCGTCCATTCGGATGGGCCTTCCCCACTCCCGTTGCGTCTCCCCCTGCCACTTGCTTGTGGCGTCGAAGCCGATCTTCGAGCCCAATCCGGACACCGGCGACGCAAAGTCCAGGTAGTCGATGGGCGTATTCTCCACCAGCACGCTGTCCCGCGCCGGGTCCATGCGTGTGGTCATGGCCCAGATCACGTCCTTCCAATCCCGTGTGCTCACATCCTCGTCCACGACAATCACGAACTTCGTGTACATGAACTGCCGCAGGAAGGACCAGACACCCATCATCACGCGCTTGGCATGTCCGGCGTACTGCTTCTTGATGCTGACCACCGCGAGGCGATAGGAGCAGCCCTCCGGCGGAAGGTAAAAGTCGACGACCTCGGGAAACTGTTTCTGCAGGATGGGTACGAAGACCTCGTTCAGGGCCACGCCCAGGATGGCGGGCTCGTCCGGCGGCCGCCCCGTGTAGGTGCTGTGGTAGATGGGTTCGCGGCGGTGGGTGATGCGCTCGATTGTGAACACCGGGAAATCGTCCACCTCGTTGTAGTAGCCCGTGTGGTCGCCGAAGGGGCCTTCGCGGGCCATGTCCTGCGGGTGGATATGGCCCTCCAGGACGAGCTCCGCCGATGCCGGAACCTGCAGACCGTTGCCCAGGCAAGGGGTGACCTCTGTGCGGCTACCCCGGAGCAGGCCGGCGAAGGCATACTCCGAGAGGCTGTCGGGAATTGGGGTGACGGCGCCGAGGATGGTGGCTGGGTCAGCCCCCAGGGCCACGGATACGGGGAACGGCTCACCCGGGTTCTCGCGCTGCCAGTCGCGGAAGTCGAGCGCCCCTCCGCGGTGGGCCAGCCAGCGCATGATGACCCGGTTGTGCTCTAGCACCTGCATCCGGTAGATGCCCAGGTTCTGGCGCGGCTTGTCCGGGCCGCGGGTCACCACGAGACCCCAGGTGATGAGCGGAGCCGCGTCCCCCGGCCAGCAGGTCTGGACGGGCAGCCGGCCCAGATCGACGTCCTCTCCCTCAAGCACGGTCTCCTGACAAGGGGCGCCGCGCTGCTCCTTCGGCGCCATATCCAGCACCTTCTTGAAGATCGGCAGCTTGTGCCAGGCGTCTTTCATGCCCTTGGGGGGATCGGGCTCCTTGAGGAAGGCCAGCAGCCGGCCCACCTCCCGCAGGGCCTCGACGGACTCCTCCCCCATTCCCAGCGCCACCCGCTTGGGGGTGCCGAAGAGGTTGCCCAGCAGCGGAATCTCGGAGCCCTTTGGCCGCTCGAACAGCAGCGCGGGCCCGCCGGTGCGCAGCGTACGGTCGCAGATCTCAGTGATCTCCAGATAGGGGTCCACCTCGACGGTCACACGCTTGAGCTCGCCGCGCTGCTCCAACTGGCTGATGAAGTCGCGCAGGTCCTTGTATTTCATTTTCTGTTCTTGGGTTCGCGTTAGGCGGCAATTCCGCTGTGGCGCAGCAGGGCATCGATGGTCGGCTCGCGGCCGCGGAATTCCATGTACAGATCCATCGCCTCGGCAGAGCCACCCTGCTCCAGGATGTTCTCGCGGAAAGCGCGCCCGGCATCGCCGTCGAACACTCCCCGCTCCTCGAACAGGGAGAAGGCGTCGGCGGAGAGCACCTCGGCCCATTTGTAACTGTAGTAGCCCGCGGCATAGCCGCCGGCGAAGATATGCGAGAAGCCGTGGGCGAAGCGGTTGAACGCGGGCGGCTTGAGCACAGCGACCTGGTCCCGCACCTCGTCGAGGATCTCGTAGATACGCCCCCCCCGCTCCGGGTCATACTCCCGGTGCATGCGGAAGTCGAACAGGGCGAACTCCAGCTGCCGCACCATTTGCATGGCGGACTGGAAGTTCTTGGCCGCCCGCATGCGCTCGTAGAGCAGGTCGGGGATGGGCTCGCCGGTGTCCACGTGGCCGGAGATAAGACCCAGAGGCTCGCGCTCCCAACACCAATTCTCCATGAACTGGCTGGGCAGCTCCACGGCGTCCCAGGGTACTCCGTTGATGCCCGATACCGCCGGGTAGTCCACCTTGGTCAGCATGTGGTGCAGGCCATGGCCGAACTCGTGGAAGAGGGTCTCGACCTCGTCGTGGGTGAGGAGCGAGGGTTGGCCACCCACGGGGGGCGAGAAGTTGCACACCAGGTAGGCGACCGGGATCTGGTCGCATCCGGCGGTGTGCAGCCGATTGGTGCACACGTCCATCCAGGCGCCGCCGCGCTTTTTCGGGCGCGCGAAGGGGTCCAGGTAAAACTGGCCGCGCAGCTCGCCGGATCCATCTCGGATCTCGAAGAAGCGCACGTCCGGGTGCCAGGACTCCACCCCCGGCACCTCCTGGATGCGGATCTCAAAGAGCCGCTCCACGACCGCGAACATACCCGCCAGCACCCGGGTGACCGGGAAGTAGGGGCGCAGCTCCTCCTGCGTGATGGCGTAGCGGTGTTCGCGTAGCTTCTCGGAATAGTACGCGACGTCCCAGGGCTCGAGCCCATCGGCGTCGTACTGCTCCCGGGCGAAGTCCTCGAGCTCTGCGAGCTCCTTGCGCGCCTGGGCCACGGAGTGCTCGGCCAGGTCGTTCAGGAAGTGTATGACCTCGTCCGTGCCTCTGGCCATCTTGGTGGCCAGTGAGCGCTCGGCGTAGTTGGCGAATCCCAGGAGCCCGGCCAGCTCGTGGCGCAGGGCGAGAATGCGCTCCATGTTCTCGCCGTTGTCCCATTGGCCCGCGTGCGGCCCCTGGTCGGAGGCGCGGGTACTGTAGGCCCGGTAGACCTCGTGACGAAGCTCCCGATCGTCCGCGTAGGTCATGACCGGCAGGTAGGACGGGAAATCCAGGGTCAGAACCCAGCCCTCCTCGGCGCGCTGCTCCGCGGTCTGTCGGGCCAGGTCCTTTGCGGAGGCGGGCAGACCGGCAAGGACGGCCTCGTCGGTCAGGACCTTGCTCCAGGCGTTGGTGGCGTCGAGGAGGTTCTCCTCGTATTTGCTCGTAAGCCGCGAGAGCTCCTGACTGATGACCTTGTAGCGTTCCTTTTTTTCGGCGGGCAGATCGACGCCCGAGAGGTGGAAGTCGCGTAGGGCGTTCGCCAGCAGCTTGCGCTGGGGGGGCTCCAGGTGTTCCTGGCTGGCGACTGCCCGGTAGCCTTCGAAGAGCGCCAGGTTCTGGCCCATCTCGGTGCCGTAGTCGCTGAGCTTCGGCAGGCAGGCGTTGTAGGCTTGGCGCAGCTCGTCGCTGTTCATGACCGAGTTGAGGTGGCCCACAGGCGACCAGACGCGGCTCAAGGCGTCGTCGATCTCTTCCAGCGGCTCGACGAAGCTCTCCCAGGTGGGGACCTCGGGGTGCTTGGTGAGCCGCTCGATGCGCCTTCGGCATTCCGCCAGGAGCCGATCGATCGCCGGCTCCACGTGCTCGGGGCCGATGCGGGAAAAGGGCGGAAGCCCGGTCATGTCGAGAAGGGGGTTGGCCATTGGGCGATAGGGTTCCTGAAGTTGACGGAAGAGGGCGGGCGGTTCAGTCCGGGAGGAAACCGGTATTCGCTTTGGTCTGGAGTCGACCACGCAGGGCACGAATCATGTCTTTCTTGGGCCGCGGCTCGAATTTGAGGGGCACGCACAGAAGCTGGCCATACAAGGCTCCATGGTACTTGTCGTAACCCCTGGTTGGAATGCGCTCCCAGTCCCCCTCTGCAACCGCCTTGAAGCGGTCACCCACGCCGTAGGCATAGGTCTTGTAGACGCCTTTGGGTGTGCAGCGAATGCCCTCGAAGGAGACATTGCGCGCTCCCGTTGGCGACTCGACCACCAGTGTGTAGCGCACAATGCCGTCTGCACCTGCATCGAGGTGCTTGCCGTCGATGAAATAGCGGAACGGCGACTCGTCATTGTCGACCTGGAATTCGACGAGGTCTGCGTCTTTGGGCCAGGCCGGCAGAGGGGCGGCCCCTTCTTCCCAATAGTCGGGCTCGGTGACGCTGCGGGGCGTTCCAGGTTCCGGCTCGTCGATGAAGGGCCGCTCCCGCTCGGCGGACAGCGCCGTCGCGGGAAGGGCGAAAAGCAGCAAGAGAAGGGTCTGGCGTTTCATCGCAGAGCTCACTTGGAGGTAAGGGTCGTGGCAGGGTTCGCAGAGTATGACTATAAGGGCGCATGCACGGCCGGACCAGTGCCGTGTCGGCGCGATCGACTCGCGTACCGCCTTGGAAGCGGGTAGCGATGGCATAATCGTGCGTAGCCAAAGGAGGACCCATGTCCAACATCCGCACCTTTCAGGGTAGACATCCGCGAATCGCCGCCACTGCCTGGGTGGATGAGTCGGCCGTGATCGTGGGTGATGTCGAGATCGGTCCGCGCTCGTCCGTTTGGCCCATGTGCGTGTTGCGCGGGGATATCCACCACATCCGGATCGGAACCGAGACCAATATCCAGGACGGCAGTATCCTGCACGTGTCCCACGACAGCCGCTTCCTTCCAGGAGGCGCACCGCTCGTCATCCACGACCGGGTAACCGTGGGTCACCAGGCCGTCCTACACGGTTGCGAGATACAGGATCGCTGTCTGGTGGGGATCGGTGCCCGGGTGCTGGATCGTGCGGTGCTCGAGTCCCGGACCATGCTGGGCGCGGGCTCTCTGGTGCCGCCAGGGCGGGTGCTCGAAGGAGGCTACCTGTGGCTCGGGGTACCGGCGAGGAGGGTCCGTCCCCTCACCGATGAGGAGCTGGAGTACCTGGACTACTCGGCCGAGCACTACGTGCGGCTGGCGGATGGGCATCGTCGCTCTGCTGAGTGAGCGCGCGGAAGGTCCGCCCCCCGATTGTTTCGGATCCGGCACCTGAGAAGCGCACAGGCGCAAGGCACCGGAACGGCGCGGTTTCCGGATACTCTTGGGTCAAGCGCATGGATCCGTCGTCTGCTCGGTAAGGAGCCTGACGAACAGATCTCCCCCCTCCTCCAGGGGACCCTCATTCGGGATGACGACCATCTGAGGGTGCTTCAGCTCGTCAAGCTCGCGTGCGCGCTCCAGACGCTCGGCGATGGCGGCTTCGTCTTCCCGATGACGGGCGATCAGACGCTCGCGCAGAACCTCGTGTCGTACCCGGACGAGTACCGGGCAAAGGTCTGGATATCGGAGTGTCGCCTGCTCGAAATAGGCGCGGGAGCCGCTGACGACCACGCTCAGACCCTTCGACAACCATTGATCGATCTCCACCCCGATTCCGTAGTGCCTTCCGTGGGCCTGCCAGGACAGGGCAAAGCACCCGTAACGCAGGCGCACCTCGAACTCACGGTGATCGAGGGCCACGTGGTTCTCGCCGCCCGCGTCGGGGCGGCGCGTGATGTATCGGTGGGCGAATACGATCGGCGCCCCCTTCGGGAGATGCTCGCGGGCGTACCGGATCAGGCTATCCTTACCCGCGCCGGAGGCACCCATGACGTAGTAGAGCACCGCTTGGCGGTCCGGCGCTGCGCCGTTAAGGGGATGATTCTTCATCCGTTTCGACCCGTTCGACGAAGCCATTGCAGGGAAACCTTCCCCTTCGCGGGTGGGGGCCGGGTGCTGCGTTTCTTCTCGCGATCGTTACTAAGGTGCCAAGGTTTCTCCCCACCGGCTCCAGCGCACTCCGCTTTCGGGGGAGTAGGAAAACCAGACTTGCTGCGCCCTGCCGATGACATCCACTAGCGGAACCGTGCCGAAGTCCCTCGAATCGACGGTTGTTCCCCGGTTGTCTCCGAGCACGAAGACCTCGCCCGGGGGAACCTGCACACTGAGCTCCAGGGGCGTTTCCTGCGCGGGCCAGATCAGGTCGTAGTCTCCGACGTCGCCGCGCTCGACGATTCGGTCCGGGGTCTCGCCGTCCTGTGTCGGCGGTTGTTCCGGACCGCGAATCCGCACCGATTTGCCGTTGACGAACAGCTCGCGCCCCTGGATCCGGATCTCGTCACCGGGTAGGCCGATGATACGCTTGATGTAGCGTAGCGTGCGATCGTTGGGGTACACGAAGATGGCGATATCGCCGCGGCGAACCCTGTCCTTGCACCCCGGGCAGTTGACCCGCTTGTCGGCGAACAGAAAATCGCCGCGCAGGACATTGGGGGCCATGCTGTCGGAGGGGATGCGGAAAGACTCCACAAGGTGCTCGCGCACATACCGGGTCCCCGCGCCGATCACCGACAGGTAGGCGAAAAGCAGCAGGGCCACGTAGATCGCCGGCTGCTGCCAGGACCTCGGCTGGAAGTCGCCGGTATGCCTCGCTGTCCTCCAGGCGTCCCACAGGCCGTAGAGGTAGAGCGCGAGCGTGGCGAGCAGGCTCGCCGCCAGTCCCGGCATCAACCAGGCCAGAGGCAGCATCAAGGCCACGAAGGCAACGAGCGGCGTGGTGACGAACGCAAAGGCGAGAAACAGGAAGACGCCCTTGTTCAGCTCACCGTTGTAGATTTGGCCGAGCCCCGGCAGCATGGCCGACAGAATCACTGCGAGCGCCGGCCGGCGGGGAGAGATGTTGCTGTTTGACATGGTGCAAGCTCCTTGTTGATGTTTGCCTAGTACTCCGACAGGGGGGTTTTGATGGAACTCAGAGCGTCCCAAACGCGCCAAGGCAAGGCGCAGTCCGCAGGGAATGGTTATTCCCTTTGCAAGGACTGCAACGCCGCATTGGTGCGTTTGGGGCGCTCCCTTCGGGCAAGGCGAGAAGCGGCCATCTGCGTTGTTGCGCGAGCTTGAATTAGCGACGGCTAGTCCTGCGCCCGCGCGCCTAGCAGCTGACCGCTTCTCGCCTTGCTGAGTCCATCAAAACCTCCCTGTCGGAGTACTACTACCTCGTACTGGTGATACCAGGCAACGCGCTCTCGGTTCCCATCTCAGCCGGCCACCTCCACCGCCAACCAAACGCTGAGGATGTAACCGACCAAGCGGCCAAGCGTTAGCGCGAGACCGACGCCCGCGGCAAGCCACTGAACCCAGTCCCGTTGCCAGAAGGGGCGTACAAGAGGCTCGCTCGCGACCAGCCCCATGACGCGCTCCGGGAACCCTGCAGGGGCGTTGTCGGGCGGATGGGCCTCGATGAGGGCATCGAGTGCGGCGAGGTCCGGATCCTGCTCATTCATGATCTTTCTCTGCGAAGAGGTCGGAAAGCAGTGCCTTCAATCGCTGCGCGCCAAGGAAGTGCGAAGCACGAGGCGCGTAGTCCCCGGTAGCCGTAGGCGCGGGCATGTTGCCGCAGTGGCGTAGGGGCCGTAGGTCCCGGAGCGTGTGACCGGCATGCTCGCCGGC
>JAYEJW010000523.1:0-7381 GCA_034716535.1 Pseudomonadota bacterium | reverse complement strand
GCGAGCTCGATGCCATCCATGTCTCACAGGGCAAGCGTAAGGGACTGAAAATAAAGCTTCCAGACACCATTCCAGATCTTTTTGACGACCCTAAATCAGCCGGGGGGTAGTATGAACAGCGATCCAATGACTCACTACTGCTTGGCACGGAGGTGGGCGCTTCCCCACCTGCTGCGATCCGGACTCGGAGGCGCGTTCGAGGGTCGCTGACGGCCAGCGCCGCACCAAAACCCATCCTAAGAACAGGCCGCTTGATACTGCTATGTGAAGCTTCACATAGCAGCGTTTTGCTGTCGTCCGTTGATCGTCGGTCGGAGGAGCTTGCCTGCACCCGCAATTGAACGCCGCCGGGAGCGGCGCTCAAAGCCGTTCCCTGTACGCCAGGGTTCCGGGGCTGAGGACCTCCCCACGCGTTCCTCGGCTGTCTCCTCATGCCGGCCCCGTCAACTGTTCCTCGGCTTCGCGGTACTTGGCGGCCGTTTTGTCGATAATCTCCTGGGGCAGCTCGGGACCGGGTGGGGTCTTGTCCCAATCCAGGGTCTCCAGGTAGTCGCGCACGAACTGTTTGTCGAAGCTCGGCGGGCTGATTCCGGGCCGGTACTGATCCGCCGGCCAGAATCGGGATGAGTCGGGGGTGAGCACCTCGTCGATCAGGTGCAGCCGTCCGTCCTTGTCGAGACCAAACTCGAACTTGGTGTCGGCGATGATGATCCCGCGCTCAAGGGCGAATGCGGCACACTCGGTATAGACCCGCAGGCTGGTCGCTTGCACCTGCTCCGCGAGTTCCCGGCCGATGAGGTCGACGGTGCGCTCGAAGTCGATGTTCTCATCGTGCTCCCCCACGGCGGCCTTGGTGGAGGGGGTGTAGATGGCCGCGGGCAGTTTGTCCGCCTGCCGCAGACCTTCGGGCAGGCGGATGCCGCAGACGCCGCCCGTGCGCCGGTAATCGTTCCATCCGGAACCGATGATGTAGCCGCGTACAATGGCCTCCACGGGTAGGGGCTGGAGCTTGCGCACAACTACTGCGCGGTCGCCCAGTTGCGCGCGCTCTTCAGGGTCGCGGACCACCTGATCGACGGTCAGCTGCGACAGGTGGTTGGGGACGATGTCCCGGGTGCGGGCGAACCAGAAGCTGGATACCCGGGTCAGCACCTCTCCCTTGCCGGGGATCGGTTGGGGAAGGACCACGTCGAAGGCCGAGAGCCGGTCGCTGGCCACGATCAGCATGTGGTCCGCGTCGACCCGGTAGATGTCGCGCACCTTTCCGCGGTTGACCAGCTCCAGGCTGGCGAGGTTCGATTCGTACAGTGCTGACATGGGAGTTGATTCTTCCGGAAAAAAACTGCAATTCTAACAAGGGACGCGACGCTGAGGATAGCCGTTGGGGGAAACGCATGGCCTGTCGGCCCCTCTTCCTCACCCGCTTTTACTCTCAAAGAGCGCCGTCAGCGCACCTTGGCCTCCTTGCTGGTTTCAACGGGATATTCTGGGATGAGGCGAAGCGGTGCGCGCTTTGTCATCATGATGGGCGGCCTGATTGAAAGGGCCGCTGGTTCGATAGGCGAGGAGCACTGCATGCAACAAGAGCTCGACGCGCAGGGCAGTATTTTCCTACAGGCGTTCCGGGGCGGCTTCACCTCCGCCCTGCGCTGGCCTCACCTGGATGCCCTGTGGGCCAGGGTACGCGCCCGGGCAGCGGATGGTTGGTATATCTATGCAATCGGAGAGGCGCCGCCGACCGCTCCGGCCGATGCAGCACAGGTGTCCCTGTTCGTTGACGAGATCGACAGGCTGCTGCGCGAGGAGCACCAGGAGGACTACTGCGGCATCGTGTACGCGGACGATCTGGGTCAGCCGACTTTCATCAAGATCTACGATCCCAACAACTTGGGGGTCTCCTGCGGGTACAGCCACAATCCGCCCCTGCCGGGGTGGGTGATGAGCCTGATTCAGCCGGTGGACCTGCCGGCTGCCCAGGTTGTTCCCAAGAACCGCCGACGCTGGTGGCAACGGCTGTTCGGTTGAGCGTCGAGGAGACCCGCCCACGGACCACAGCGGGTGTCGCTGCTCTTGCGACACCCTTTCCAGAGGAGAGAAGATCGATGGCAAGAGAGATCATCCGCACGGATCGAGCGCCCCAGGCGATCGGTACCTATTCCCAGGCGGTGAAAGTGGACAAGATCGTTTATCTGTCCGGTCAGATTCCGCTCGTCCCCGAGACCATGGATCTGGTGCGGGGGGATATGGAGGCGCAGGTCCGCCGCGTCTTCGACAATCTCCAGGCGGTGGCCGGTGCCGCTGGCGGCAGTCTCGCGGACATCGTGAAGCTGAATGTCTTTCTCGCCGACCTGGCGCACTTTCCGCTTGTGAACCAGGTGATGGCGGAGTATTTCGTAGAGCCCTATCCAGCGCGGGCAGCCATCGGCGTGGCGGCTTTACCGAAGGGGGCCGCCGTGGAAATGGACGCGGTCATGGTCCTGAGGGACTGATGGCTCCTTAATGGCGTCCCGTCGGCCAATCCTTGTCGGCATTTTGATCGGATAGAGGCCCGGTACTTCGGTAATCGGAGCGATCGCGCCTTGGCGTCATTGCGTTTCAGGGAGGATTGATTATGATGCGGAGCCACCCCGACTGCTAACGAGTGCCCGCCATGCGCGTTTCCGCTCCGCTCGTCTGTTTCCTCTTGGCCGTCTCGCTTCCCGCCTGTAGCTCCAACTCACAAAAGCAATCCGCCAAGGGGCCGGATTCGCGGGGCGCAGCGAAGCAGGTTGCCGCAGAGCCGGCGACGGTACGGCGGTCCCCCGCCTACATCCGGGCGTCAGCAACGGGCCGGTACGCGAGCGGGGGCGGGGCGGCGGGCGTCACGGGGGATTTCGCGGGTTATCCGGCCGTCGATCGTCTCATCGACCGTCTGGAGCGCGAGGAGGGATTCGATCGGGAATACCTGGAGCGGGTCTTCTCCCGGGTCGAGCGCCAGCAGTGGATCCTGGACTTTCTCAACCGGCCGAAGTCTAAAGGCCCTACACGCCCGACGGGCGCCTGGACCCGCTACCGAGCCAAGTTCGTCACGCAGGATAACATCGGCAACGGCGCGCGCTTCTGGCGCCGATACGAGAGCGTGCTGGAGCGCGCCCACGCAGACTACGGCGTGCCGCCCGAGTACGTCGTCGCCATCCTGGGTGTCGAGACCCGCTATGGCGGCTATACCGGCAAGCATCGGGTGATTGAGGCCCTCTCGACGATCGCCTTCGATTACCCCCGCCGCTCCGAGTTCTTCACCGGGGAGCTCGAGGCCTTCCTGATCATGTCGAGGGACGAGGGTTTCGACCCCTTCACGCCCAAGGGCTCTTACGCGGGTGCCATGGGGCTCGGTCAGTTCATGCCGAGCAGTTTCCGCCGTTTTGCCGTGGATTACGACGGCGACGGCAAGCGGGATCTGTGGAATCCCGTCGACGCCATCGGCAGCGTCGCCAACTACTTCGCCGCGCACGGCTGGCGAGAAGGCGAGCCGGTGACCGTCCGCGCCAAGGTGCAGGGCTCCGGGGCCAAGGCGATGAAAACGGGTTTCGACACCAGCTACAGCCTCGGCGCGCTGAGCCGACGAGGCGTCGTCTCCAGCGTCTCGCTCGATGGCAGCGGCGACGTCAGCCTGTTACGCCTGGATGCCAAGGGTGGCTACGAGTACTGGCTGGGGCTCGAGAACTTCTACGTCATTACCCGTTACAATCACAGCAGTTACTACGCGATGGCCGTGCATCAGCTGGCGCAATCGGTGCGGGCGCGCCACGGGCCGTCCAAGGGGCTCATTCTCTCCGAACGGGGAGGAGCGGATCGCGAGCCGGCCCTGTAGCCCGTAGGTGCGCAGCAGGAGTACCTGGCCTCGCCGCTCTCACCCTCTGGGTACATGGGAAGGCGAGCTTGGTGGTGACGGAAAGGTCATGAGCGGCCCGCATGCCTTCCAAGCAACCGTCACGGGAGTCTTTTTCTATTCCCCGTTGATTGTCACCGTCACCTGCCGGTGATGATCCTGGACACGGTGCTCGTAAAGGTAGATTCCCTGCCAGGTCCCGAGGGCGCAACGGCCGTCGCTGACGGGGACGGTGAGGTCCATCTTGGTGAGGATGGAGCGCACGTGGGCCGGCATGTCGTCCGGCCCCTCCTGGGTATGGTCGAACAGGCGGTCACCGTCCGGTACCAGACGAGCCATAAAGGCCTCGAGGTCGCGCCGGACGGTGGGGTCGGCGTTCTCGCACAGGACCAGCGAGGCGCTGGTATGGTGCACGAACAGATGGCAAAGCCCGCTGCGGACGCCGGATTCCCGCACGGCCTGCTCAACCTGCCGGGTGATGTCGTAGGTGCCCCGCCCCCGGGTGGTGACCACCAGCCGTTTCTGCGCGATCATAATCGGTCTTTTTCCCCGTTCGTTGTTTTGGCAAGTTGATACTGAGTGCCCGGGCGATTCGGATCTTCGCTCCTTGGCAGCAGGCATTTAAACAGACGGGCAGAGCTTGGAAAAGGTATTGGGCCAGTCGTTGGACAAGGTTCCCGTGGAGGGGCTCCGCGGGGTCGGGCCGCGGATCGCGGAGCGCCTGGCGCGCCTCGGAATCGGATCGGTGCAGGATCTCCTGTTCCATCTGCCGCTGCGTTATCAGGATCGGACCCGCCTGGTGCCGATCGCTCAGCTCCGGGTGGGGGACGAGGTGCTCGTGGAGGGTGACGTCACGGCCTCCGAGATCGGATACGGGCGTCGTCGTTCCCTCAAGGTGTGGCTTACGGACCGGAGCGGTGGCGGAATCCTGCTGCGCTTCTTCCACTTTTCGGGCAATCAGGCCGCCGGGCTCCAGCGGGGGGCGAGCCTGCGCTGCTTCGGGGAGGTCCGTCAGGGTCCCCAGTCCCTGGAGATGGTGCACCCGGAGTACCAGCGTCGCGGCGTCGGCGACTCGGGACCCCTGGATGCGTCTCTAACGCCCATCTATCCGACGACCGAGGGGCTTCAACAGTCTTCATGGCGCGCCCTGACAGACCAGGCGATGGCCCTGTTGGGCCCCGGTGAGGGGCTGGTGGCGGAGCTGCTTCCGCAGAAGATCCTGCGGCGCTTCCAGCTGCCGTTGCTCGTCGAGGCGCTGCGCCTTCTTCATCGGCCGCCGATCAGTGTGACGGCGGCGGACCTGCGCGAGCGGCGCTGTCCCGCGTTCCGCCGCCTTGCATTCGAAGAGCTGGTGGCCCATCAGCTCAGCCTGCGCCGGCTGCGCCGCCGCCAGCAGCGTGTGGGCGCACCGGTATTGGCCGGGGATGGTCAATTGCGGGGACGGCTCCTGGCCGGCCTACCTTTCAGTCTCACCGAGGCCCAACGCCGGGTGAGCGGTGAGATCGCCGCCGACCTGCTGCGGCCTCACCCCATGCTTCGGCTGCTTCAGGGCGACGTCGGATCGGGCAAGACCGTGGTCGCGGCCCTGGCCGCCCTGCAGGCACTGGAGGCGGGCTTCCAGGTCGCACTCATGGCCCCCACCGAGCTATTGTCCGAGCAGCACCTGCGCAATCTCCGCGGCTGGATCGAGCCTCTGGGCATCCAGCCTTTGTGGCTCGCCGGCCGTCACAAGGGCCGCGAGCGTGCCGAGCTTGTGGCGCGCATCGCCGGGGGCGAGGCAATGATGATCGTCGGCACCCACGCCCTGTTCCAGGAGGACGTGGCGTTTCGGGACCTTGGCCTCGCCATCGTGGACGAGCAGCACCGCTTCGGTGTGCATCAGCGTATGCGGCTGCGGGAAAAGGGGGCGCGGGACGGGCGGGCTCCCCATCAGTTGATCATGACGGCGACGCCCATTCCGCGTTCCCTGGCCATGACACTCTATGCCGACCTCGATCTCTCCGTGATCGACGAGGCGCCGCCGGGCCGCACCCCGGTGACCACGGTGGCGGTGCCGGATAGCCGCCGCGACGAGGTGATCGTGCGGGTGCAGGACGCCTGCGGGCAGGGCCGCCAGGCCTATTGGGTCTGTACCCTGATCGAGGAGTCCGAGGTCCTGCAGTGCCAGGCCGCGGAGGACACCGCCCGCACGCTCGCCGAGTCCCTTCCGGAATTGCGGGTGGGGCTGGTGCATGGCCGGTTAAAGTCCGTGGAGCGCGAGGGCGTGATGGCGGGTTTCGCTGCGGGGGAGCTTGATTTGCTGGTGGCCACCACGGTGATCGAGGTTGGTGTGGACGTGCCAAACGCGAGCCTCATGATCATCGAGAACCCGGAGCGTCTGGGTCTCGCCCAGCTCCATCAACTGCGGGGCCGCGTCGGGCGCGGGGCGGTGGAGAGTCATTGCGTCCTGCTCTACCATGCGCCCCTGGCGCGTCAGGCGCGGGGGCGCCTGTCCATTCTGCGCGAGACGACCGACGGTTTTGAGATCGCGCGCAGGGATCTCGAGATGCGGGGTCCGGGCGAGGTCCTGGGCACCCGTCAGACGGGCGACATGCAGTTTCGCATTGCCGACCCGGCAACAGACGAGCCCCTTCTCGCTGCGGCCCAGCAGACCGCAGATCTGATGCTGGATGAGCACGCCGAGAATGTCCGCCCGTTGATCGAGCGCTGGTTCGGCGCGCGGGCCGACTACGGCGGAGTGTGATGCGCTTTGCCGATGGTTCAGGCGCGCCATGAGCCTGCAGCGGCGCGGCGGCCTGTGTCATAATCTGACGCCCCGTTGTACAGGCCATCCGGAACGGCCGTTGCTCAGCACTCGATAAAGTCCCGACCCATGAATCTCCCCGACGTGAAGATAGGTGACCGGCGGTCCCTCAACTGGCGCGAACGGCTGGCGATCTACGTCAAGCTGATACGCCTCGACCGGCCCATCGGCATCTTCCTTCTCCTCTGGCCTGCATTGTGGGCCCTGTGGATTGCGGGCGAGGGTAACCCGCCTTGGGGCGTGGTCCTCATCTTCGCGGGCGGTGTCGTTCTCATGCGGTCCGCGGGTTGCGCCATCAACGATTTCGCAGACAGGGAGCTGGATGCGCAGGTAGCGCGCACCCGGGGGAGGCCCATTGCCACCGGGTTGGTCAGTCCCTGGGAGGCGGTGGCGGTATTCCTGGTGCTCAGTCTTGCGGCCTTCGCCCTCGTGCTGCTCCTAAACTGGCAGACGATTGCGCTTTCCGTGGTGGCCGTGGGCCTTGCAGCGATCTACCCGTTCATGAAGCGTTACACGCATGTCCCCCAGCTCGTGCTCGGCGCCGCTTTCGGGTGGGCCGTGCCCATGGCGTTTACGGCAATCACCGGCTCGGTGCCGCCGATCGGCTGGTTGTTGTTTGCGGCCACCGTGCTTTGGGCGCTTATCTACGACACCCAGTACGCCATGGTGGACTTAATGCCGACCTTGAGGTCGTCCTCGCGGTCCACCAT